>JAAESJ010000500.1 GCA_024229495.1 Verrucomicrobiaceae bacterium
CGAGTCCATGAATCGACTCTATGTTCTTGAGCACCAATATACCCTTACCGGAGGGATGGCTGACCATCGTCACCCGGTTAAGGTTGGCGACATGCCATTGGTCACCGCTCACATTGCCGCCAAGGTTGGTGAGTTGACCGGAGACAAGGGGCTTGTCGCCCTTGCCTCGACGCTTGCGAAGGAAAGCTCCGGCACTAATGAACGAATTAAGGATATCCTCAACAGTGCTTGGATTGAAGGTGTCGCCAAGGATCTGCACAGCGCCCGCGGCAAGGGTCTCGTGGTTGCCGGTCCCAGGCTTGATGCCGGTATCCATGCCCTAGTGATGGCAATGAACGTTGCCCTTGGAAATGTTGGGAAGGATAAGCCGGTGGAAGTGGTTACGACCGATTTGCAAAAATCAGGAAAGATTACTGAGCTTGCAGCCGCGATTTCAGGTGGTGAAGTTTCAACGCTGGTGATCAGCGCTGAAAGTGATCCTGTTTACAGTGCGCCGGCCGACCTTCGATTTGCCGAGTTGCTGGAAAAAGTGGAGACGACGATTCATCTTGGTGTGCGAGACCTTTGTGCCTCGGCTCATGCTGCCGACTGGCATGTTCCTTCGGCTCATTACCTGGAAAGCTGGGGGGATGTGCGTGCTGCCGATGGGACTTACTCTGTTATTCAGCCGATGATTGCCCCGTTGTTCAATGGGGTTTCAGAGATTGCCTTCCTTGCGGACTTTCTTTCTGATAAGGAGCCGGCGTTGGATGGGGATGCGGGCCTTGCTGCCGTAAAGGAAACCTTTAACGATATTGCTGGAAATCCCGGCGAAGCGCGTTGGAATACCGTGTTGCGCAACGGCTTCCTGAAGGACAGTGAATACAGCTCCGCTAGCGGGGACATGGACAGGGATGCTGCACAGCAATTGGTTAGCGGGCTTCAGGCGGGCAAGAACGGGGTTGAACTTGTTTTTACTGCCGATAACAAGGTTTGGGATGGACGCTATATAAATAATGGCTGGCTGCAGGAGTTACCAGACCCCATCACTAGCCTGGTGTGGGACAATGCCGCATTGCTGAGTTTTGCGACGATTAAGAAACTTGCCAAGGAAGCCGGCAAGGACTGGTCAAACGAGGACCTGGTGATCGAGGACAAGGCGCATTTGCTCAAGGTCAAGGTCGGGGAAGTCGAGCGTTATTTCCCGATACTTCCGGCTCCCGGACATGCCAAGGATTCTGTCAGCATCTCCATGGGCTACGGGCAGGTCAATGCCGGCTCGATTGCCGGCACGCCACAGTCAACTTCGCCTTTCTGGCCGATGAATCCTCAGGATATGGGTGATGTTACCGGGTTTGATGTTTTTGCATTACGCACTTCGGCCACTTCCCTGCATGCAGAGGACATCGAGATTGAACTCGTGACTGATGAGGTTGAGTTGCGTGAGGGATACAAGACAACAAGCTATCCTATTGCCGTTACGCAGGAGCATTTCATGATGGAGGGGCGTGCCCTTTACCGGGATGGTACCATAAAGGAAATGGAGCATGAGGTGGCGCATTATGATCCAGCTCATCCTGAGCACGCTTCAGCATTCCAGAAGCGCGGCATGGATGCGCATATTCCGCCCAATCACAGCGTATACCGGGGGCAGGATTTGACTCCGGAGGGCAATGACAGCCAGCAGTGGGCAATGGCCATTGACCTTAATTTGTGTAACGGCTGCAACGCCTGCACGATTGCCTGTCAGTCGGAAAATAACATTCCGATTGTCGGCAAGGACCAGGTCATTATTGGCAGGGAGATGCACTGGGTGCGCATGGATCGTTATTTTGCCCCGGATATGAAGCAGGATGACCACGGGCATTGGAACATTGATGATGAGGATCTTGAGAATCCCCAGTTGATGCCCCAGCCGGTGTCCTGCGCGCAGTGTGAGGCAGCACCGTGCGAGACGGTTTGCCCGGTTAACGCTACCGTGCATACTGAGGAGGGTCTTAACGCAATGGCCTACAATCGATGTATTGGCACCCGTTATTGCGCCAATAACTGCCCGTATAAGGCGCGGCGCTTTAACTTTTTTGACTATAACAAGAGGCCGCTTGACCAGCTTTATCGCGGACCGCTCAGTGATAAGGATCAAACCGGCGTGGCGCCGAGCATGCAACTGCAGAAAAATCCAAACGTCACCGTGCGTATGCGCGGAGTGATGGAGAAATGCACTTACTGTGTGCAGCGAATTCAGGAGGCCAAGATCAACCAGAAGCGCATTGCACGCGATTCCGATGACACTCGCGTGCCTGACGGCGTGATCAAGGTGGCTTGCCAGTCAGCCTGTTCCTGCAATGCAATTACCTTTGGCGACCTTGGTGACAAGGATTCGATGGTCAACAAGGTCAAGGCATCCCCAAGGAATTACGAGATGCTCAAATACCTCGGTCTGCGTGAACGAACCACCTATCTCGCCCGTATTAAGAACCCAAACATGGACATGCCTGGAGCCGAACAGGTAGGGACAGTCACTAAGCACTTTCACTAACATTTTTGACCGGCATTCCCGGTCTTACCATTAAACATTTAAACATGGCCGAAGCTTCTACATCTGACACTCAACGACCTGTGCTGGCACGGGAACCGCTGGTGTTGAATGAGCGCCCGATAAGTTGGGTCACCAACCGGATTTGTGGCATCGTCGAAAATCGACAGCCTTTCCTTTGGTGGATTTTGTTTGTGCCGTGTGTCGTGCTGATGGGTGTGCTGGGCTATTGTCTGGCATATCTTGTTGCCACGGGTGTGGGAGTCTGGGGAAACAATCATCCTGTGGGCTGGGGCTGGGCGATTACGAATTTCGTTTTCTGGATTGGAATTGGTCATGCCGGCACCCTGATCTCGGCAATTCTGTTCCTGACCCGTCAAAAGTGGAGGACCTCGGTTAACCGTGCAGCGGAGGCAATGACGCTATTTGCCGTTATCTGTGCGGGAATTTTCCCGGCGATACACGTCGGCAGGTTCTGGATGGTCTGGTTCCTGGCCCCTGTACCGAATGCCAACGGCATCTGGCAGAACTTTAAGTCTCCTCTGCTCTGGGATGTGTTTGCCGTGTCCACATATTTTACCGTCTCGGTGATTTTCTGGTATGTCGGCTTAATTCCCGACCTTGCCACGCTGAGGGACCGCGCCAAGAGCGGCCTCAGGAAAATGGCTTACGGATTCTTTGCCTTGGGATGGCGTGGTGGCAACCGCCAGTGGCGTCACTATGAAATGGCATACCTGCTGTTGGCTGCCCTCTCGACACCACTGGTGCTTTCGGTGCACTCGGTGGTTTCCTTTGATTTCGCCACGTCCATTGTGCCGGGTTGGCACACCACGATCTTTCCTCCTTATTTTGTGGCCGGTGCAATCTTCGGCGGGTTTGCAATGGTGCTAACACTGATGATTCCAGCGCGTAAGATTTATGGCCTGCAGGACTTGATTACCCACAAGCACATCGACAACATGGCCAAGATTATCCTGCTAACGGGTACGATAGTGGGATATGCCTATATCATGGAGCTCTTTGTTGCCTGGTATGGCGGCAACAAATATGAGATGGCTGCTTTTGTGAATAGGACCACCGGTTATTACAACTGGGCATACATTTGCATGTTTTCCTGCAACGTCATCGCTCCCCAGTTGTTCTGGTTCCGATACTGTCGCCATAACCTGTGGGTGGTCATGGCTGTTTGCATGTGCGTGAACGCAGGCATGTGGTTTGAGCGCTTTGTCATCATTGTCACCTCCATCGCTCAGGATTTCCTGCCGGGAGCCTGGGATTTTTATCACCCGAGCAATGTGGAAATCTGGACCTTTATCGGGACCTTCGGCCTTTTCTTGGGCTTGTTCCTACTCTTCCTGAGGTTTCTCCCTGTCATTGCTATCTCCGAGGTTAAGGGAGTGATACCGGAGAGTGACCCGCATTATCTGCCACCGGAAACCTTCACTCACGATGCAGAGGGTGCTGAGGTGAATAATCTCGAGGAGGAATAAAATCTTACCCTGATAACTTTAAACTAGAGAATCAACTGAGTAACCTGAAGAAAGTTCACGGCTATATCGCCGAGTTTGCGAGCGCGCGGGATGTTTATCACGCTGCGGAAAAGGTGCGTGATGCCGGCTTTAAGCGTTGGGATGTCCACTCCCCATTTCCAATCCACGGACTGGACGGTGCCATGGGGCTTGGCAAATCATCGCTTTCCTGGTTTGTTTTCATCGGCGGGGCCACTGGCACGTTGACCGCCTTCCTGCTTCAGTTCATTACCCAGGTGTTGATCTACCCGACCTATGTGCAAGACAAGCCTGCCAGCATTACGACCTTGCCGGCATTTTTCCCGGTGATGTTTGAGCTTACGGTGCTCTTCTCGGCTTTCACTGCATTATTTGGAAGCATGATTCTCAATCGCTTGCCGCGCTGGAATCATCCGCTTTTCACAAGTGAGCAATTCAGCCGATTCTCTGATGATGCTTTTTTCATCTGTATCGAGGCTCGTGACCCGCAGTTTTCCAAGGATGAAACCGGGGCGCTTCTGAAGAAGTTGGGCGGCAAAAGCATTGAACTGATCGAGGACGAGATATAAGAAACAGCCATGCGTTACCTTTTTCTTGCCATGATTCTCGCTGCCTGCCTTGTGGTGGGCATGTTCGGTTTTCGCGGACATAAATTCAGCGATACCCCGGTGGAGCTTTTCCCGGACATGGACCGGCAGGGCAGGGTTAATGCGCAGAGCAAATCAGCGTTCTTTGCCGATGGCGCTGGTTCCCGTATACCGGTGGCAGGCGTTTTGCCTATGGGCTTTAGCATTCCTGAAAATCCTGTGGAGGATGGTGATCCCATCCTGGACGGGTTCACCTTGCCGGGAAGTTATTTCAACTCCGGGCGGATTGGCGAGTATTATGGTGATGGCATGCCGGAAGAGTTGCAAGTTGACCAGGCGTTACTTGCGCGTGGCAGGGCGCGCTTTGGCATCTATTGTGCCATCTGCCACGGTGCTTCGGGTGATGGTGAGGGGACCTTGGCAAATTTCGGCAACATGCGTCCTATTGCCAACCTTCACATGCCGCAGTTTTCGGATCCGGCCAATCCGCAGTATCGACCTGACGGGGAACTTTTCGAGGTCATTACCATAGGCAGGGCGCGCATGGGTGCCTACGGGAGTGCCATTCCGGCCGCTGACAGATGGGCGATCATTGCCTATGTGCGTGCCTTGCAGGATGCCGTCAAGAAAGCTGCCGCGGCTTCCGCCGGCGGCAAGGAAAAGAACACCGAGAATCCAGAGCCGGCAGTTGATGCTCCTGCGACTTCTCAATAACCAATAATCATATTTTAGATAATACCAGCATGGCTGATCACGGAGTAAATATCGCCGAGTTGCCCATTGAAGGGGAGAGGGTGGAGGTATCGAAATTTTCAAAGATCATCCTCGGTGCGGCAATCGTTGGCGGAGTCGGAATCCTGATTAGTCTCGGAATTCTCCTTTTTGGAGGAGATTCCCAGCTAAAGAAGTCATTTTCCTATTCCTGGCTTTTTGCCTGTTATTATTTCTTCACGATTGCTTCAGGAGGCTTGTTCTGGGTGCTGTTGCATCATGCGTCCAATTCAGGTTGGGGCATTGCAGTGCGTCGGATCATGGAGCACTTGGCCAACATGTTGCCGTTTGCCTTTCTGCTGTTCATCCCAATCCTTTTCCTGAAGACTCCGAGGGAGGCTCTTTACGAGTGGATGCACCTGTTAAGCATAGGAGAGGCGGATATCCTTCTGAAGGGCAAGGCGCCATACCTCACAATGGGCTTTTTCTTTGTCCGGATTTTCTTTTATGCCTTTGCTCTGTCGGGCATAGCGTATCTTCTTCGCAAGTGGTCGCTGAGTCAGGATAGGACAGGTGATGTTAGGCCGACTTTCCTGGCTCGCAGGTTTAGTTGTGGGTTCATCCCGGTCTTTGCCGTTAGCGTTACGTTTATTGCCGTGGACTTGTTAATGGGCCTTGATTACGTCTGGTTTTCGACCATGTGGGGCGTTTATATCTTTGCAGGATCCGCGTTGAGCTCGATGGCCGTGATCATCCTGACTGTCACCGCCCTGCGCAGTCGAGGTTACCTTGGCAAGGTCGTTTCCATGCAGCATTACCACATCATGGGTAAGCTGATGTTCGCCTTCACGGTTTTTTGGGCGTATATCTCTTTCAGTCAATTTTTCCTCTACTGGTATGCAAAGGTCACCGAGGAGACCAAATTCTACATTCTGCGCAATACCGAGGGCTGGTATTTCGTAAGCCTGTTTTTAGTGTTTGGGCATTTCGTGGTTCCTTTCGTTTTCCTTCTGCGTCAGCAGGCCAAGAAAGATGTGAGACAGATTTGTGCTGCGGCTGTGTGGGTTCTTTTTGTGCACATGGTTGATATTTATTGGATTGTGATACCGGAGCGTGGACCGTCCATTACGAACGGGGAATTGCTTACCATTCCGGGTTCATTATTACTTGATGTCCTTGCATTTGTGAGCGTGTCTGGCTTGATGGTGTTTCTCTATCTTCGCTCAATGGGTAAATACAGTATCTATCCGACACGTGATCCCCGACTCCTTGAATCAATACGCCTGATCAACTGACCTTTTGTGGTTGTCTGTGCAGCACCTTAATCATTAGAAATAAACTTTCCTGTGGATACCAGCGTCGACAGCTCACCGCTCAAGCGATTCCTTGCTTTCTGGATGGGTTTGGGCACCTTCTGTGCTTTTGGTGCACTGAGCTTCTGTGCTTATAAAGTCACGGGTGGCGATAAGGACAGTGCTTATGAGGCAGCCTCTGTGCAGCGCAGTCAGGTCAGGGAGGGAGCGGTAAAAGCTCAAGCGGATAAATTGAAAGTTGCATCCGTTGACCTCACCGCAGCGGTGAGCGTGCTCGGAAAGCAACGCGATTCCGGGAAACCCGTCCCCGGGACCAAGGTTTTTGAGGAGTGGATGAAGAAGCAGGCTGCCGCCGCTCCAGCTAACGGAGGCGCCAAGGAGCCCGCGGGCAAACCGAAGGAAAAACCCGCGGAAAAAGATCAGTTGATCCAGGTAAGCATTGAGGCTATCCCCGGCGGAGTCATGAAGTTTAAACAGGCGGAGTTAACTCTCAAGGCGGGGAGCAGCGTTGAATTGACCTTTTCCAACCCCGATGTATTGCAGCACAATTTTCTGCTATTGAAGCCCGGCACCAAGGAGAAGGTGGGTGCCCTTGCAGATGCGATGTTGACTGATCCCGAGGCAATGAAGAAACATTACGTCCCGGAATCCGCGGATATTCTTGCCGGGACCAAGCTTGTAAATCCTTTCGGGAAAGAAGTGATTACGTTTTCTGTTCCGGACGAGCCTGGAGATTATCCTTATATTTGCACTTTTCCAGGACACTGGCGCTTGATGTTTGGAACTCTTAAAGTTACCAAGTAAAGAATCAACTCAGATACTGTTCACCAAACCGCGATGACTGACGATAAAAAAGCTGATGAAGACATCCTGCGACGTGCTGCGATTGATCGTTCCGCTCGTTTGCCGGTCTTGTTTTTTTTCACCAGCGCGACGGTCTGGCTGGTAGTGTCTGTCATTCTCGGTTTCATTCAATCCGTTAAGTTTTATGCACCTGGATTTCTGGATGCTCCCTGGCTTTTCTTTTTAAACTACGGGAGGTCCAATCCCGCCTTCATGGGGGCTCTTGTCTACGGTTGGGCGATTCAGGCGGGAATCGGGGTCGCCATATGGCTGATGGCCCGCCTATGCAGAGCTGAGGTAAAAAACCCACTGACATTGCTTGTGGCAGGTCATTTCTGGAACATTGGTGTGCTGATTGGCGTGGTTGGTATTTTCGCCGGTTATGGAACGTCAATGGAATGGATGGCTTTCCCAAAGGCGGTCTGGCCGATCCTGTTGAGTGCCTATTCCCTAGTTGTGATTTGGTTGATTACCATGTTCCTGCGGCGTGAAGCCGGGGATGTATATATTTCCGTTTGGTATGTTCTAGGGGCCTGTTTCTGGTTCCCATGGATTTACATTACCGCAAACGTCTTTATTCATGTCCTCCCCGGGGCTGCGGTTGCGAAGGCGGCGACCAACGCATGGTTCTTAAGCTCCATGATTTTTCTCGTATTGGTTCCATTGGGGCTTGCCTCTGCGTATTATTTCATTCCGAAGATTCTTGGCCGGCCGGTTTATTCCTCACAGCTCGCCCTGATCGGGTTTTGGGGGTTGGCAATCCTCGGTGGCTGGACAGGAATCCAGAAGTTGATGGGTGGTCCTTTACCTGTCTGGATGCCGGCAGTGTCGGGAGTTGCCGTGATTCTTATGCTGGTCCCGATACTTGCCATTGCGATTAATCATCACATGACATTGAAGGGTAACCACAGCCTTGTTGAAACCAGCCCAACCATGCGCTTTACCGCAGTCGGCACATTGGCGTTCACGTTTTTTTGCATTCTCTCTGCTCTGTGTGCGTTTTTCTCGCTTGGGAAGTTTACCCAAATCAGCCAGACGACCACAGCATTCCAGTTGTTGGCAGTTTACGGATTCTTTTCGTTGACCATGTTTGGAGCAATCTATTTCATTGTGCCGAGATTGGTTGGTTGTGAGTGGGTAAGCGGATCGCGCATCCAACAGCATTTTTGGTTCTCAACGTATGGCATTGCTGCCCTTGTGGGGCTCCACTTCATCGGCGGGATTTGGCAATCCTCTGCGTATGCGCAATTTGATGCCCCGCTGGAGAATGCCGTTAGTGCTGGCCGTCCCTACGCGATCGGTGTCTCTGTGGCATGGGCGTCGATTGTCATCTCAAATCTAATCTTCCTATATCACCTTGGTCTTATGGTTTTGCGGCTGGGTCGTCGCGATGAGAACCCGGCACTTCTTGGTCATCAACATCACGCCGCCTGAACGAGTTTCTATCGATGTCATCTTTTCGTAAATTTGTCCTGGCCCTTGCCGCCACTTTCTTTGCCCCCTGGTTGTGCCTGATCGTTGTCCCGCATGCCAAGATGAAAGCACAGGAGATTTCGATCTGGGAGGATAAGGAACTGGGAACGAAATCGAGTTATCCGGCAGGCACGCCGAATATTTTCAGGCAGGGGCAGTCGGTATATGCCAGAGAGGGGTGTGCATCCTGCCATACTCAGATGATTCGTCCTACATACCTCGGTTTTGAGTCTTGGCGCCCGGATTTCGGGAAGGAGGGAACCCGTGCTAAGCCGGTGCGGATCCGAGAGACTCGCCCTGGGGATTTCCTGGGTGAACGCTTCGCTTACCTTGGTGTGCAACGAGTGGGACCGGACTTGAGTAACGTCGGTTACCGCCACGATGAAGCATGGCACCATGCCCACCTTTACAGTCCGCGCTCAAAGCGTGAATTTTCCGTGATGCCTTCCTTTAGGCATCTTTACGTTAAGCGCAAGGTGCGCGGGCAACGTTCCAATGACGCCTTGGTAATGGGAGGTGACCTTGATCCCGGTGAAGGGTTTGAGATTGTGCCGACTGAGGATGCGCGGGTCTTGGTCGGCTACCTGATGACCTTGAAAAAGGATCAGCCTTTACCTCCATGGTTGCTTGAAGAGGAAGAGGAAGAGAAAACTGGTGATGCCGGAGAAAAGGCAAAGGAAGGTTGAAGCGAGGGGAAGAAAAAATCATGAGTAAGAATAACGAGAACCGAGATTATGAGCACAAGCAGAGTGTGCTTGAGCATTCTTCGGCACGGCGTGAGAGAAAGGATCCAGAAACCGGATTTGAGCCTCTTTCACTCTGGTTCTTCAGCATTTGTGTTCTGGTCCTGTTGGTTGGGGGAGGTTATCTGGGCGCAAAGAGCGCGGGGTTTGATTTTGGCAGGATGCAGGTCAGCGGTTATAAGGCGGGAACTCCCCCGGACTTCACCCCTGCAGGGCCCGAGCTCTCCGAGTATGACAAATATTATAAGGGCGGGGAAGCAGTCTACAAGGCAGTCTGTAACGGTTGCCATCAGGCCAATGGGTCAGGACAGGGTCAAATTCCCCCGCTGGTTGAATCGGAATGGGTGGAACAGGGCACTGAGCGCATGGCACAAATTATCATTAATGGAATTCGCGGCCCGATCACGGTAAATGGGGCTTCTTTTGGTGCGCAGGAAATGCCGGCCCAGAAGGGCGCGCTTAGTGACCAGAGAATTGCTCAGGTGATGACTTATGTAAGAGCTAAGTTTGGCGGCATTTCCGATGCCGTTGTGACTAAAGAAATGGTCGCAGACGCGCGTAATCGCCATGGCAGCCGGGTTGCTCAATACACAGTAGGAGAACTTGCCGGGGAGGATGCAATGCTTCCCGGAGAACAACCTGCGTGGATGAGTGCCGATGATGAATCCGCAGAGAGTGATGAGTCAGGGGACGGAGGAGAACCTGCCGTAGATGATAAAGCTCCTGAGAGCAAAGAAACCAAATAAGCTTTTAACGAACCAATTAACCCATGGGGGCCGAAGTATCCACCGCAGAAACCGAAGAGGTGCACGCACACGATGATGATCATCATCATGAACTGCCCTTCTGGAAGAAGTATGTTTTCTCCACTGATCACAAGATCATCGGCTACCAATACGCCATCACTGCGCTAATTTTCCTCTTCGTCGGGTTTTACCTGATGATGGTGATGCGCTGGAGTATTGCCCATCCAGACAAGGAGTTACCGGGCATCCTGGCAGCTTTTCTCAACAAGTCCTGGCTGAACGACCAGGGGATGGTTACCGGTGACCTCTACAACATGTTCGGGGCCATGCACGGGACGATCATGGTGTTCCTCGGTATTGTTCCCTTGGCCTTCGGAGCATTCGGCAACTTTGTAACACCCTTGCAGATCGGTGCCCCTGACATGGCATTCCCGCGCCTTAACATGGCGAGTTACTGGTTTTATTTCTTGGGTGGCGTAGTCATGCTGGCCAGTTTCATGCTGCCCTCGGGTGCCGCTGAAGCAGGCTGGACGATGTATTCACCACTTGCCACCACTGCGCAACTTGATGAACCCAACCTGTGGTGGACCGGGCAGACCTTCTGGCTCTTCGGCATGGTATTCCTCATTTCCTCATCACTGTTGGGCGCTGTTAACTTCATTACCACGATTATCAACCTGCGCTGTCGCGGGATGACCTGGATGCGCATGCCGTTTTTTGTCTGGGCGATGTTGGTTACGGGCTTCCTGCTTCTGCTGGCATTTCCGCCCCTTGAAGTTGCGGCAATCATGCAGATCATGGATCGCTTGGCAGGAGCCAGCTTCTTCATCCCTACGGGCTTGAATTTTTCCGGAGCCGGGAGTGTGGATGCCGGATTGCTTGATGTTGCGGGAGGAGGCTCACCTCTTCTTTATCAACACCTCTTCTGGTTTCTGGCGCATCCTGAGGTCTATGTTTTGATCCTGCCTGCGATTGCTATTGTCGGCGAGATCCTGCCTAACAACATCCGCAGACCGGTCTGGGGATACAAGTCGATGGTCTATGCGGTGATGGTGCTTGGCTTCCTGGCCTTCATTGTCTGGGCTCACCATATGTATATCACCGGCATGGGCAACGTGGTCTCGACTTTCTTCCAGGCGACCACCGTGATTATCTCCATTCCCTCGGTGATCCTGTTGACTTGCCTGTTTATCTCGCTTTGGGGGGGCTCCATCCGCTTTACCGTGCCGATGCTCTGGGCATTGGCATTCCTGCCAATGTTCGGGATAGGGGGACTGACGGGCTTACCGTTGGCCTTTAACCTTATAGACCTGCACCTGCATGATACCTATTACGTGATCGCGCACTTTCATTACGTTGTTGCTCCCGGGACTATTTTCGGCCTCTTTGCGGGCATTTACTACTGGTTCCCGAAAGCGACCGGTAGGATGATGAACAATACACTGGGGCACCTCCATTTTTGGCCTTCACTCATTGCCATGAATGGGATTTTCATGCCGATGTTTGTCCAGGGCATGGCAGGGTTCCATCGTCGCTGGTATGATGGAGGAGCCAATTATGACGAGATTACCAGCAGGATCATTTTTGATGAGGGCTCATTCTTTGCCAATCTTTTCAAAGACGGTCAGGCCATTGAGATGATTGATCTCAATGTGTTCATGACCTTCTTTGTGTGGGTGCTCTGCATTGCCCAGTTCCCCTTTATCTTTAATTTTTTCTATAGTATTTTCAAAGGACGAAAGGCTGATAGCGACAACCCGTGGCGGGCAACGACCCTTGAGTGGTCAGCGCCCAACAAGCCACCGCATGGTAATTTCGTTACCGAGCCTGTTGCATACAGGGGGCCTTACGAATACAGCGTGAAAGGGCATGCGACAGATTATACTCCACAGTTTGAGCGTGGCGATGATGGCGTGATTCTCGGGGAAGAAGATCCACCAGCTGCCGCGCAAAATGACGGCCACTAAAATTTATTCTAACCAATTCAACCATTTACTGTAGAGGATGCAGATTCCCTTTGAAGTTAAACCCCGGCCTGATACGGGCCTTTGGAATGCCAAGCTTGGCATTTGGCTCTTTTTGGCCTCCGAGGTCATGCTGTTTGGAGGCCTTTTCTCCGGTTACATCTTCCTGCGAATGGGAGCGGCGGCGGAACCGGATTATTTTTGGCCACAGGGCACCCTGAGTGTCCCGTTTGGATTCATTAATACCATTATATTGATTTTATCCTCGGTATTTGTCGTGGTTGCCTGGCTGCAGATTCAACTGCGCAACTTCAGGAAGTTTCAGCTTTGGATGGGATTGGTCGTGCTTTGCGCCGTGGTATTCCTGGTTAACAAGGGGTTTGAATACCATGCCAAGTTCCATCATTACGGCATTAAGTTGTCTGACAACTCCATTGTTGAAGGGCATGGCATTGATGACACGATTCGCTATGAAGGGATCAATGAAGTAACCATTGATGTAGCGCGATTTAACGGGAAGTTTCTCAATGCGGTGGTGGGGGACCCTCCAGAGTTTCGCGAGGTGGTGGATGGTAAGCCCTCCGGTGAAGCTTTCGCCTTAAGCGTGCAAAAAGTCCGTAGCATTGCGTCACGAATCGATGATGCCGCCAGGAAAGCGCACAAGGTTTCCATGGAGGAGGGGAGCAAGGATGTTGGCTGGTTCCCGGCGATGGGCGTTAAGCAACTTATCCTTGCCCCCAGCAATGCCTTCGCGATCAGTATCTCCAGGGGAAGCCTGCGCAAATCATTTCCGGATGGGGCGAAGTTCAGGGACATGTCGCTTTTGAAGGGAACGATTTCAGATAAAACTCCCGGGCTCTTCCTGCATGCGGTTGACCGTATCGACCTGCGTGCCTGTGATGGGGAAAAACCGGAGGAATCACTGGTTTGGAAATACCTCGGCAACGAACCTCCTCACGCAAGCCATGCTCAAGGTCATGATAAGCACAGTGCGCCCAGTATCAGTGGCGCGGAGCATGCGAGAAGGGCGGAGAAAATTTTCTTTGATGCCGCCAAGCAGGTGGAGGAAGAGGCGGAGCAGGCTGGAGAGGAGCCTGATTTCAACGAGCTGCGTAACATTTCAATCAAGAAATGGGAGAATCCGGAAGGGGAGGTTATTTCCAGCGAGCCGCCAATCGTGGTTCCGTGGAAGGACGTACGGTTGTATTCAAATTTCACCCCTAAATGGAATACCTACTACGCGATTTATTTCACCCTTACGGGTCTGCACGGCTTGCACGTTTTCCTCGGGGCTGCGGTATTATTCTATTTTGGTTTCTGCAGCAGGAAATTCTATGAAAAGGACCCCGAGCATTTTGCCAATCGCGTTGAGGTTGGTGGGCTGTTCTGGCACTTTGTCGACTTGGTCTGGATCTTCCTTTTTCCCATCCTTTACCTCATGTAATCGGAGGAATTTCACCGTTACGCATTAACTTTTTTGACTGATACCAAATGGAATATACTCCCGAAAAGATTCAAGAGAAACTGAAGACGTTTTGGCGTGTAGGGATTGCATTGCTGGCTTGCACGGTTCTTACCGTTGTGGTGGCATGGATTACTCCGAGCGTTGCGGTTGGATTGGCTATTGCCACCTTCAAGGTGTGGCTTGTCTGCTGGTTTTTCATGCACTTATCGAACGAAAAGCCGATGATCTACAAGGTCATGGCGTATACCGTTTTTTTTGCCATTGGCCTGATGTTTCTCACCCTTCTCGCCCTTTATGATCCGGTGGTAAGCCGGGTTGCTCACTGACCTGATTCGCTTTGTCCCTCAAGAAATTCCATATCCTTTTCATTACCCTGGCCACCATCTGCTTCGTGGGGTTTGGGGGGTGGTGTTTTGCGCAACCCGACGATAGTGGCGGGTTGTTTCTGCCCTTTGCCGTTGCGGGCATTGCACTGGGATTATTTACTGCCATTTACGGTGTGTGGTTTTATCGAAACAAAATCAGTGATTCTGAAACAATGTCCATTGTGTCTAATCAATCATGATTCCTGAATTTTTAACATCCCTGGCCTGTGTTACCTGCATGAACGGGCAAAGTGAAGCGGAAATGGCGCAAACCCTGGCGATTGCGTTTATGCTGCTGCTTCTTGGAGGGGTTTTTGTCGGCATTTTCAGGTTTATGAGTCATCTCAGGAGTTGCGCAAAGAATGCCGGCAAGCGTCCATAGGGCGCGGCTGAATATATAATTTTTCACTCAACGAATTAGAACAATGCAAACGCTAGGAATCATCAACGAAATGCTCGGTCTTCCAGAAGTTGCTTCGGAGCACGGAGGTATGGTGGATCATTTGCTGGAGATGGTGCACTGGCTCATGTTGGTGTTGCTGATAGGATGGAGCGCCTTTTTTGTCTATTGTCTCGCGCGCTTCCGCACAAAAAAGAATCCAAAGGCGGATTACCATGGGGTTCAGGGGCATGCTTCCCATCATATTGAAATTGCCGTGGTGGTTGTTGAGGCGGTCTTGCTCCTCGGGTTTGCATTTCCCCTGTGGGCACAGCGCAGCACCGATTATCCGAGTGGTCCTGATGTTGTAAGGGTCCGGGCAGTGGCTGAGCAGTATAAGTGGACCATGCATTACCCGGGACCTGACAATAAGTTCGGCTTGTCTAAAAGTGATCTAATCAGTGGTGGCAATCCCCTGGGTATTGACTGGGAGGACATCAATGCCAAGGATGACTTCCTCTATACTGAGTTGGTCCTTCCGGTAAACCGTGAATGCATTGTCACGGTTACATCCAAGGATGTTATCCACAATCTTTCACTGCACCCGATGCGCATGCAGCAGGATGCCATTCCTGGTTCAGTTTCGGACATGTGGTTTAAGCCGATTTCCACGGGGAGGTGGCAGACAATCTGTGGACAGTTATGCGGCGCAGGCCATGGGGGAATGGTCGGCTATATGGAAGTGATGGAGGAGAAGGACTTTGACGCCTGGTATAAGGAGAATGTTCCGTCAGCCAAAGAGGAGAAGTTGCCGGAAGCAGATCCGGAAAAATCAGATAAAGCATCCTGAAGCACGAGGCACCGGAGAATTCATGTTATCGTGGGCAACCGGGTGCATGGCAGGGGATCATTTTCCATTGCCATGAATGTAAGCCTATTTCTTGATCAGAGCCGGTGAGCGAAACAAGCAGCAGCAAACTAGGGGCAGCATCAGGTTCCTCTTTTACCAGGGAGGATTTCATGTCCCTGACAAAGGCAAGGCTGAGTGTGCTGGTGATCGTGACCACTATTGTGGGTTATTTGCTGGCATCAAAGTCACTGGTGCAGGGTGTTGATTGGGCTAACCTTCTGCACACGGTTATTGGCAGCGGGCTGGCAGCGGGGGCGGCTTCGGTTTTCAACCAGTTAATGGAGATCGATGTCGATTCAAAGATGGACCGCACTGCCGGTCGCCCGTTACCGAAGCGGAAACTTCCTGCCGCTGCGGCGTTTTCTATTGGCTGGATGCTTGCCGCAGTGGGGATTATCCACTTGGCAGTGAAGGTGAATTTTGCCGCTTCTGCAATCGCTGCCGCGACATTGGGAATCTATGTTTTTATCTATACGCCAATAAAGCGCAAATCGAGCATCAATACCCTTGTAGGCGCCATTTCCGGAGCGTTGCCCCCATTGATCGGTTGGTATGCTGCCGGCGGGGTGATGGGGATAGAGATGTGGTTTCTTTTTGCGTTACTGTTTTTGTGGCAGCTTCCGCATTTTCTCGCCATTAACTGGATGTATCGTGACCAGTATGAGAATGCAGGATTTGTGATGTGGTCAAATGGGGATGAGAGTGGTGGGAGAACCTCGGCGTTGGCGGTTGTTTTCAGCGGTGCATTGGTGGTTTTGTTGTCTGCTCCGCTAATTTTCTCCTTTGCCAGCCTGTGGGCAGTGCTTGGCCTGTGCGTTGCCGGTATCATCATGCTCTTGCTGGCACTGAACTTTCGGTTCAACAGGACCCGGGCTGCTGCCAGGAGGCTTTTCCTTTATACCCTGCTGTTTCTTCCTGTTTCGCTTGGGTTGCTAATCCTGGGGTGGAGGGTGTAGAGTTTGCGCTGGTTCGAACGCTAATATCAGGCAATGTGTGGATAAGGATGCCCGAAAAAGTCAGACCAAGAATCAATCCGTGGAGTATTTGGGTGCTGATTGCAGTCATGTGTGGAGGTATACTGATCACATTCAGCTGGCTGAGGACCCTGGAGCGGCAATTTTCCGAGGGCAAGCCGCCGGAGGTAAGGCCTGTGGAGCGTTTGCGCAGTGATGACCATAGAGGCAGGCAGGCGGAGATGTTCAACGGTGACGGCTTGCTTTACCTAGTAGGTTATTTTTATGCAGGAGATGAAGTTGAGGCTCTGGCTGTATGCCGGCGCATGCAGGCGATGCGGGCGCCTTTTGCCGGCGAGCCCGGAATCAAGCTGGTGGGTGTTTCCATGGCCCCCGATCTTGACACCCCGGAATTTCTCAACAGGTTTGCGCAAAAGCATGGCTATACCGGAGAAGAGTGGATTTTTCTCTCGGGTAACCGTGAGCGTATGCGTAAATACATGAACAAGACATTCCGTTACCCGGGACACGTGAAGCCTGATAAGGAGCGCAAGAGCGAGACGGATCTCTATGCCCGAGAATTGCGTGTCACGCTTGTCCACGGGGGAAGTGAGGAGGAGGAGGCCTTTATTCGTGGAATTTACTGGGAGGGAAGGGCGAAAGGGGAGGTTCGCAATGACAAGATGGCTGAGAGCCATATTCGTTATCTTCTCGGGAAGAGACCTTCAGTGCAGGAGGAAGAGCATTGATGAGCAGGGAAACGAAAATTGTTTACGGCCTTGGAGCGATGGCCGTCCTGATAATCGTAGCTTATCTTGTGCTTTGGAAGATTAGCAGCGCCCATCTTGTCGTTAACAAGGGAAAGAATGATCCACGGATAGATCGCGATGTGGACAGGGATCTTGAGCTTATCGATGCCAACAGTGAAACAAGGCGATTCAGTGACCTTAAAGGCAAGGTATGGCTTGTAAGTCATGTCTTTACCCGTTGTCCAGGGCAATGCTCGGGTGTGTGTGCTGCGCTTGATGAATTGATCGGCAAGGTGGATGGCGGTGAGGCTTTGCACCTTGTCTCAGTCAGTCTGGATCCGGTTCATGATCGGCCTTCACAACTCAGTGAGTTTGCACAGAAGCATGACCTGGTACGGGATAACTGGTGGTTTGTTACCGGAAATGCCGGGGAACTCAACAGTTACATGAAGGAGGTTTTCTGGCTGTCGGCACAGGAGCGGCCCGAGTCGCAGAGAGACAATGTGAATGACCTGTTTATACACGACCCGAGAGTGGTCCTGGTTGATCACAGGATGCGTATTCACGGCTGGTACTACCCCTTTGACCCAACCAGTGCCGGTGCATTGGAAAGGGCCCTTGAAGAAACCCTGCTCGCTGCCAAGAAATCCTCCTGAAAAGAACATGAACCTGAGCGATCTACCTGCTGTTAATGCAACACTCAATGCCCTGGCCACCTGCTTCATCATTGCCGGCCTGGTTTTTATCAAGACGGACCGCAAGCGGGCTCATGTGACGTGTATGATCACTGCCATCGTGGTGTCAGCGGTTTTCCTGACTTGTTATTTGATTTACCACTATTCTCACCCGGTGACCCGCTTCACGTATCCGGGATGGCCGAAGGTAATTTATCTGATAATTCTCTTTACCCACATTCCGCTTGCTGTCCTGGTGGTTCCTCTGGTGCTGCTGACTGTTATCCCGGCTTTCCGTCATCGTTTTGAGCGGCATAAGCGGGTGGCTCGCTGGACATATCCGGTGTGGCTTTATGTTTCGGTCACCGGGGTATTGGTCTACATGATGCTCTATCAATGGTTTCCGCCTGTTGCCGGATAGTGGTGGCGGACTTGTCAGCAGCAAAGTGGCAGTGCATAGTTGGCAATCATAATGCATTTTTTACTAACCGTTTTTTTTGCCGGATTGCCGCTGGTTGCCAGTGGTGGATTGACCTTTTCCGAGCGTAATATTGAACTGAGCTCGAGTCCCTCGGATGAGAAGGTGAGTTTCGTCTTTAATTTCAGTAACGATGGGGAGAACGCTGTCCATATTGAGGACGTGAATGTCTCCTGTGCCTGCCTGAGCGCAAAAACCGATAAGTCAGTATATGCCGTGGGAGATAAAGGACGGCTTGAGGCGGTGTTTGCCATCGGGAGCTTTACCGGCTTGCAACGAAAGGCACTTACGCTGGTCAGTCGTGACGGTGATTCCAAGGAGATTGACCGTACCGGGTTGTTGGCGATCCTCAATATTCCTGATGTGATCACAATTACACCTGAACTTCTGCAGTGGTCCGTTGGCGAAAAATCTGAAGAGAAGGTTTTTCAGCTTAAGGTTACCCATTCCAAGCCTGTTCATATCAAGGGAGTTACCTGTTCGCGTGAGGGATTTGAATTCCGGGTGGTTGAGAAGAAGAAGGGACGCCTTTATGAGCTTTATCTCAAGCCAGTGAAGACCAGTAAGCCAATGCTCGGGTTGCTTAAGATTGACACGGATTGCGAGATATTGAAGCATCGGCGCAAGTTGGCGTTTTTCAGCATTGCAAGGAAACGCAGGTCGTGAGGATTTTTTTGCAGTGCGTCCTGATTGCGGTGTTGACGACCACGGCGACGTTGTGCATCTACTTTTTTCATCCTAACCGTCCGCCACTCTATTTTGACCCTGCTCGGCTTGCAGAAGGGGAGGTCGAACTTGATGAGGTGCTAAAGTGGGTTGGTAAGGGAGAAGTTGTCTGGATTGATGCCCGTCCCGGGGCCAAATATGCGGAGGGACATGTGGAGGGAGCTTTTCTGCTCAATGAGCGTGAGGATTTCAATGCCCTGTTGCTTCCCATCTATGCCGAATTGGCCAATCGGGCCGATCTGCCCTTTGTGGTGTATTGTGGATCGGATCTTTGTGCTGCCAGCGCACGTGTTGCCGATCTCCTTCGTGACCGGGTGGGAATTGCTGAGGTTTTTGTGTTAAAGGGTGGTTCCAAAATCCTGAGGGATGCAGGGATGTTGCCCTGATTACGACAGGGAGGCTTTCAAGCAGATTGTTTCTTCACCGTTTTTTTCCTGCCAGCTTTCCTGGCCTTGGGTTTTTCGCGAGCGGGGAAGAACTTCGAGGGAGAGTGTTCCCTGCTCATAATTGCTTCGATGTTTTTCACAATGTCTGGGTTGTCATCGGCGAGATTACTTGATTCGCCCGGGTCAGCGATGACGTCAAAGAGCTTCAGAGGGGCCTTGGTCCCATGGCGGATGGCCTTCCATTTGCCGGTGCGCACAGCCTGCTGGAAGGGGTGGTGGATTTCCCAGTATAGCGGAGAGCGTTGTTGCTGTTTTTTCCCGAGCAGGGTAGAGACAATGGAAACGCTGTCTGTCTTGTTGTTCTTGACTCCAGCAAGGGCACAGGCAGTGGCAAAGAAGTCGACATGGCCCCAAACAAAGTCACTTTGGGTTCCGGGTTTTATTTTTCCTGGCCAGCGGACTATCATCGGAGCCCTCAGTCCGCCCTCGGTGAGCTGGCGCTTTGTTCCGCGGAATGGTCCGGCACTGCCCAGCGGCTTAACAAAGGGAAGGTTGGGACCGTTGTCTGATGTGTAGAAGACGATGGTATTGTCATCAATACCAATGTCTTTGATTAGTTTCATTAACCTTCCGACATCACTGTCAAGATGAGTGATCATGGCGGCATAGTTTTTTACCATCTGTGGCCATGGCTTGTCGGCATAGGCCTTGTCACTGGGTGTTACGTACTTTCCGTGAGGCAGGCAGACAGGCAGGTAGCAGAAGAAGGGTTTTTCCGCGTTGTCACGGATGAATTTCAGGGCGGCATCAAAGATCGGGATGTGTGAGTAGGTTCCGTTTTCAAGGGGGACTTCTTCACCCCCGTTCCTGACCAGGTGACTCGTGTAGTAGTCATGGGCATGAACCTGGTCGAGGTAACCGAAGAACAAGTCAAAGCCATGCTTGTCGGGTGTGCCTGTGGTGCCCGGGTTGCCGAGGCCCCACTTGCCGAAGCCTCCCGTGCTATATCCGGCTTTCTTGAGACTGGCGGCGATGGTGGTGTCTTTGGCACTCAAGGGGAGAAGGGGTCTTCCCTTAAATGAGTCAAGCGCACCGGTCGCCGTGTTGTCGCGACGGGTGCAATGTCCCGGGTGCATTCCTGTCATCAGCACACAGCGAGTGGGAGCACAAACTGCGGAACCTGCATAACAGTGCCTGAATAGCATGCCATCCCTGGCAAGTTGGTCGATGTTCGGGGTCAGTAAGTGCTTGGAACCGTAGCAGGCGACATCGCCATAACCTTGGTCATCAGCCATGACAAAGACAATATTTGGGGGCCTGTCCCTAGCTTGAGCGGGATGTGTAAGGGCAAGCAGGGTTAAAAAGGTGATACAGCCGGCGTGTAATCTCATGCCACTGACCATGACTCCAAAGAGGGTGTAGAGCAAGGGAAGGAGCGAAAAGTGCTACTGGATGGCTCGCCAGTTATCCTGAAGGATGTCCTTGATTTCGATGTAGCGGGCACCATCAGGTGTTCTGGTCCATTGCAGTTCAATCACAGGGAAATAGATCTTGTCCCACTTGAATTTTTGCTCAATAAGGTCTGCCAGCGGTGATCCGTGATTGATGAAGGCGTGTCCCTCGTAACCGGGGATGGGTGGTTTGATACGAAAGCAGAACTTGGAGCCAAGTTCCGGAACATCGGAGCGGAAGTAGTGCGCCCGCTCGAGAATGGCATGGAAGGTGTCTGGTTGCGGTTGGTAGATTCTGATAAATTTCCCGAGGAGATTGTCATGGAACTGGATGAATGATGTCCAGTCGACTAAGCATCCGTGCTGGGTTTCCTCGACGGATGCCGGGAATCCGGATGGATGCTGCGGGGTAGTTAGCTGAAAGATATGAAATTGTCGATTACTCTGAGGGACAGGGCTGCTTACTTCGTGTTTGATATCGGTGACTTCGAGTTTGAGCGGATACTTGCTGTAATAGATTTCCATCTTTGGAGCAACGAAGTCGGGCGTTTGTACGTGCTTGATCCTTTCCTCAACACTGTCCGCTGCAAGGAAAGCGTCCAGCACTCCCCGTGCGGCGTTTACTCCTATTGCCGGCGGAGCAACTTGCGACTGGGTTGAGGATACTGCTACTGAAGGCAAAGGCGGCACTTTCGCCGGTGCCGTTGTCTCTGCAGTTTTTTCCGGGGTAGGTACCGGTGTGGGAGCAGGGGGTGATGGGCGAGGTGGAGCCGGGGGCTTGGCAGGCGGGTAGTTTGCTGGTTGGGGAATGGCTTGCAGTGAAGTGTCTGTATTGGGAGAAGTTCCTGTTTGAACGGGAGATTTCAGGGTGGTCGCTGTGGGAAGGGCAAGTGTTGAGTGGTTGATCGGGTTGATCATTAGCATGACCGTTACGCCACTTCCCGCCGCGAGTAACACGATCAAGATAAAGGCGATCGGATGCAGGCTGATGCGATTTTTTGTGGAGCCTCGAGAGGCGGGGGGATTTTCCGGGAGTGAAGACTGACGGAGTTCAGTGGAAGGTGGGCGGGAAGGCAGCGGGATACCATTGGTGACTGGTTCGATATCCGGTGTCTTTAGTGGTTCAGGGTCATGAAAAGTGTCGTTGCTCCTTGGTGCAGAGGAACGGATAATTGACTGCTCTGGCTCGGCTGGAGCCACATTGGGGGGAATTCTATGGCTTTGGAGTTGCAACGCACTTGTAGGGCCGTTGCTCGGCTGATCTGTTACGATACCGGGTGGTTGCTCGTGACGGTGGGTGGGGGTGTTGTCAGGGGGTGATGTGGCAGTTGATCCGGGATCAAGTGTAGTTGTTTCCGGTGCGGTAATTTCAACACGGCATTGGGGACATGGTCCACTCACGCCGACTAAAGAAACGGGGACCCTCAGGCTGGTATCGCATGCGGGGCAGCGGAATGTGAGCGTCTCTGCAATTTGGGAATCCATGCTGCCACAGGGGGAAGTGTATAGCCCTGCAGTTATTTAAAGGCTATTGATATTTAAGTTACTGTCAAACAGTGAAAAATCAGGAAAGCTGTTATTCAATGCTCGAGCATTCACAGTGCGTGCGGTGCTCTTTTCTCTATGAATCGTGTTTATCGCACTTTTAGGTGATCAAGTCCCTAAAACGCTAGGGATGCGACCTTTGGTGTGGCTGATTTGCCCTCGGGTTTGGTGATTACCCTGACAGGAAAGTTGCTCCGGGGGATGTCCTTCCCTGTTAACCCCGGTCGGGATTGTGTTCATTACAGAAAGCCCCCACAGCACGGCAAGGTTGTTTTTTACCGCATCTTCACACGATGGGCTTACATGTAATAGAGCCCTCAGGAACCAAGTCCCCATGCGAGGAGTTTCTGTGAGTCGTTCCAGATATTGGTGCTTGAACTGCCGAGGATGATGACGATGACTTCACGGGTGCCCTTTTTGGCCGAACTTGCCAGACATTTCCCACTGGCCCTTGTGTATCCGGTTTTCAGGCCGTTGCAGTAGGAGTAGCGGTGCAGCACCTTGTTGGTATTGCTAAAGGTGGCCTGTTTACCGTCAGCAAAGCGGAAGGGCAGCTTCCGGATCGAGGTCATGGAACGGATCGTGTTGTGGCGGTAAGCGGCAATGGCAAGGATGCCTACGTCGCGTGCGGTTGAATACTGCCCGGTCCTGGTCAGACCATGGGGGTTTTTGAAGTGGGAATGATTCATGCCAAGACTCCTAGCTTTTGCGTTCATGGCACGAGCGAAGCCTTCCTGGCTTCCAGAGTGATTCCTGGCTAGGCAGTGGGCGACATCGTTTCCGCTGCGTACCAGCAGAACGGCCAGAAGGTCGGATTTCCTGTAGCTTTGGTTGGCACGGATATTGATCTTAGTGGGTTCGACCTGAGTGTCACTCACCGCCACCTTGATCTTGGAGTGGAGTCCTCCTTGGTCAAGCACAACGAGTGCGGTCAGTAACTTCTGGATGCTGGCGATCGGACGCCGCGTGTCCGGGGCCTTGGCATGCAGGATGTCTCCGGTCCGGGGATCCAGGACGATGACTGATTTTCCTGAAACCGCCGGAGGCGGGGACGTGGGGCGGTAAGGGGTGGAGGGTCTTTGCGCAATCCGGTTGGCTGTATTGACCAGGTGGTGCCCGGTGCGCTTGGTTTCAGCGCGTGACATGCCCGGCAGGGCGACAAGGCAGAAGGTGATGATCACGGGCAGCAGGGGCAGGGGCATTGCCGGGTGAGGGCAGGGCTTGGCCTGTTCCCGGGAATTTTCTGGATAGGGCAAGTGTTTCACTGGTGGTTTTTTGCGGAATTAATTTTTGTGCTAAGGCGGGAACTGGGAGTTGCTCCAAGATCAATTGCCCTCTGGTAGTGTCGGCGTGCAAGTTCAACAGCCGGCGGGGTCTTTTCCATGTAGCGGATGGCGAGGTTGTAATGCGCCTCGGCAAATCCCGGATCGGCACTTACCGCTTCCTGCAGTTGCCTCTCAGCTGCCTTTGTCCAGCCCCTCTCTAAAGTTGCCATGGCCAGATAATTGTGAGCGCGGGCATTCTTCGGTTGTTCGGCAACGACCCGGCTTAAGGCTGAGATTGCCCGGTAGCTCTCTCCACTACGCAGGTAGGTTACCCCAAGGATAGTGCGGGCTTGATGCAGGCTGGGGTTTGTTTGCAGGGCTTTTTCAAGGTGTTTACGAGCTTGTGTGTATTGCTCGAGCTCGAGAAAGGTTGCCCCGAGGTTGGTGAGGGTGGGGGCGTTGTCCGGGTCGGACTTGAGGATTTCCAGGTAGGCATCTCGTGCCTCGCGCAGGTTGCCCTTCAAGAAGGCCTTTGCTGCGCGTTTGCCAATGGCGCTTGTCAGTGGGGGAAGAGTACCGATTTCAGAGGCAGGGGCTGAGCCGATACGCACCGGCAAGGTTTTCCCGTCGCCGTTTTTCTCCTGGGCGGCACAATCCTTTTGCGTGATGAGAACAGTGATCATCACGCTAAAAAGGCTCCTAATGGTTAAATTACCCATAATATTAAGAAACCCTATATTCAAAAAAGACTTGCACAATGTGCATTTTAAATGACTGTTCTTTAGAACACTGTTCCTATGCTTACAGACCGACAACAGCAATTGCTTGATTACCTGCGCGATTATCATTCCGAGACTGGCTTAATGCCCTCGACCCGGGAGATTCAGAACCATTTCGGCTTTGCCAGCCAGACCGCAGCAGTCAGCCATCTAAGGGCTCTTGAGAAGAAGGGGGTTATCCAGCGTGTTGCCGGCAAGGCACGTGCTTTGGTGTTTCCTGAGGAATTGGAGCGTGAGGAGATTGTGGATATTCCCATTTATGGCCATATTGCCGCGGGAATGGCCGCAGAGGCAGAACAGGAACAGGAAGGATGCCTTTCCATAGATATCAGTTCACTGGGCATTCCCCGCAATGCGAAAACCTTTGCGCTACGGGTTCGCGGGGATTCCATGATTGATGCGCATATTGTTTCCGGCGATTGCGTGGTATTGGAGTTCAGGGAACCGCGTAACGGGGACATTGTTGCCGCTCTAATCGATGGGGAAACCACCTTGAAGCGTTTTGTGATCCAAGATGATCAGCCATACCTGCAGGCTGAGAATGAGATGTATCCGGATTTAACACCTGCCCGCGAATTGATCATTCAAGGGGTCATGGTTGCCCTGCTGCGTCGCGGAGAGGGCAAGGTTGCCTAAAGGCAAAAATTAATGGGGGAAATCGCATTTAGGAAGAGTGAACTGTATGGGGGTAAGATGTTTTTCTGTGCACTCACGAATGCTTGATTTTCAGTTTTTGGCCTTTGTAGTCAATGCGTATTTAAAAGCTTCCCGTCTTTGGAATCACGCACGGGCAGTTACATCTTGATAGGGGCTTTCCTCGCCTTGGTGCCCTTGCTTCCAGTCAGAAGCCACCCTGCAATGAGTCCGCCGGCAAAACCAAAGGCATGACCGTGCCAGGATACACCGGCTTGATCACGGAGCAGGGTTAAAAGAATTCCCCCGTAGAGGAAACCGGCAACCAGTGCGATAACGCCTGAACGTAGGTCGCGGCTTAAGATGGCGCGTATCAAGAGAAAGCCGAGGTAGCCAAAAATCAGGCTGCTTGAACCAAGGTGCGTTTTACCGGATTCTGCCAGAAACCAGATGGCGATCCCCGAGATAAGTGTCGCCGATGCACTGACAAAGATGAATTGTTTGCGGCCACTGAAGAGAGTGAGTCCACCCAGGGCGAGGAATGGGAGAGTGTTACCGATTAGGTGGTCTCGGCTGACGTGCAGGAATGGAGCAAACAGAATGGCAAGCAGGCTCTCCTTCTGACCAGGGCGGATTCCGTGATCCCTAGCACTCCAGTTGTCCATCAACGAGTCAATGCCCCAGATGCCCCAGAAAATAAGGACAATGATAAAAAGCAAGATGGCGTTGTCGAAGAAAGTGTGACGTTTGCGTTTGGACATTGTCCACACCATGCTATGAAAGGTGGGGATCGGAAACCAGAAAATGACTGTCACAAGATTTGCCCCGAGTCCCACCGGCAGGTTACATCTTGGACATGCCTATAGTGCTCTTTTTGCCGAGGCGGCGGCAAAAGAACAAGGTGGAGATTTTCTTCTGAGGATTGAGGATATTGATGCCACTCGGTGCAGGGCTGAGTTTACGGAAGGCATTATTAATGATCTCTCCTGGTTGGGGATACAGTGGTCTGCCGAGGTAGTATGCCAGTCAGGGCGTCTCGATTGCTATTCGGCGGCCCTCGAAAAGCTCAGTAATGAAGGGTTGCTTTACCCTTGTTTCTGTACCCGCAGGGATATTGCGATGGAAATCGCTGCAGCCGGAGGTGCGCCGCACCATCAAGAGGAGGTTGTTTATCCCGGTATATGCCGAAGGCTTCCCGAGGAGTTGCGTCTGGAAAGAATGGCGACCGGCGAGGCATATGCCTTGCGGCTTGATAGCGCGAAGGCACTTGAGAGGGCTGGAGGATTGCATTGGAGTGACTTGGTTTTGGGCGAGCAAGCTGTCTCCATGGCGAAGTTTGGTGATGTTGTCCTTGCTCGCAAGGACATTGCCAACAGTTATCACCTTGCGGTGTGTGTTGACGATGCCGCACAGGGCGTGACTCTTGTCACGCGCGGGGAGGACCTGCTTGAAGTCACCCACATTCACCGGTTGCTGCAGCACTTACTTGACCTGCCGGTGCCAAAGTGGCATCACCATCGTCTGCTGAGGGATGAGGAAGGCAGGCGCTTAGCAAAGAGGCAAAATGGCCTGACGCTAAGTGCGATTCGTGAGTCGGGGACGGGTGCTGAAGAGGTGAGGCGGGAGTTGGGTTTTTGATCGGGGCAGCGTGTCGCGTTCCCATAGTGCTTATCCGGCTCAAAATTGATTTATTTTCTCTGAGAGGGGGTGAGCTTTTCTTTGCCAAAGCGGGGATCTCCGTTAGGATCAACATTGCCGATATTCTGCTATGAGCCAAGACATCAAGATCACGATAAAGACCGGAAAAGGGGACATTGCCATTACTGTTTATGCCGGGGACACCCCCGTCACTGCGGCAAATTTCCTGAACCTTGCCTCACGGGGCTTTTATGACGGGATTACATTTCATCGAGTGATTCCTAATTTCATGATCCAGGGAGGTGATCCCACCGGCACTGGGAGTGGTGGTCCGGGTTACCAATTTGAGGACGAGTGCCTCGCCAGCCTGAAGCATGACCGCCCGGGTATACTTTCAATGGCCAATGCAGGGCCTGGCACTAATGGTAGTCAGTTTTTCATAACGCATGTGCCTTGTTCGCATCTTGATGGAAACCACACGGTTTTTGGTCATGTGAGTTCTGGACAGGATGTCGTTGACTCAATAGAGGGTGGAGACAGTATTTCCGGGATTGAGATCCATGACTCCACGGAGGCTCTTTTCGAGGGTCAATCGGGTCGCATTGAGGAGTGGAACCAAAAGCTGTCTTAAGGCGCAAGTGTGGTGGCTGGCAAGCTTCATGTTGTTTGCAGAAGTGATTCCCTTACTGAGGGAAGAGGGGAGAGTTTCACGGTAGAGGGAGTAAGGATTGCGGTTTTCAAGGTCGATGGTGAATTTTTCGCCATTGAAGACCGGTGCAGTCATGTGGACGCCCCTCTTGCGGGAGGCTATGTTCACCGTCGGGAAAAGTGTGTCATCTGTCCCTGGCACGGTGCAGAGTTTGACTTGAGGACAGGCAGGGTAATGGCTCCCCCTGCGTGTGAGGATATTCAATCCTATCCCGCGCTCGTTGAGAATGGGGAATTATCCGTTGAACTTCCCCTCTAGCCTTTGGAGCGGGATGAATTTTCCGGCTTTGGCAGGAAATAGCGCAAGGTTGTTCCCTGAATAGCAATACTGAAGATGACCACCATGTAGGTGGCCATGAGTAACAAATCGCGGGTTTCTCCCTTTGGAAGTGAGAGCGCCAGTGCCACCGAGATTCCTCCTCGCAGGCCTCCCCACGTGAGAGCTCGAATTACTCTCGGGGAAAATTCCCGGGATCGTTTCAGCAGCATTACAGGCAGGGCAACAGCTATCAATCGGACAGCAAGAATCAAGGGGATGGCCAATAAGCCAAAAATGAGGTAATCGCTCTGGAATTCGAGGGTGAGGACCTCAAGCCCGATCAGCAGGAAAAGCATGGCGTTGAGGATCTCGTCAATGAGTTCCCAGAACGTATCGAGATGTTTCTCGGTCTTGCGGGACATTGCCAGGGCGCGGGCCTGGTTTCCTATGATTAAACCGGCAACAACCATCGCCAGAGGGCCTGAGATATGAAGCCGATTGGCGAGTGAGTATCCTCCTGTCACAAGGGCCAGGGTAATGAGTATTTCGACCTGATAATTGTCGATTTGCTTGAGCATACTGAAGCCAATCAAACCGAGGACAAGCCCGAGAAGCAGTCCTCCCAGGATTTCCTGAGCAAAGAGTAATGAAATATTACCCAGTGTTGGTTGCATTTGGTCAGTGGCAACGGCAAGAAGGGACAGAAAGACAACTACCCCGACACCGTCGTTGAAGAGTGATTCCCCTGTGATTTTGGTTTCCAGTGATTTGGGTGCACCGGCTTTCTTCAGGATGCCGAGAACGGCAACAGGATCGGTTGGTGAGATCAGTGCGCCAAAGAGAAGGCAGTAAATATAGTCCGGAGTGATCCCCAGTAAATTTAGCAGCAACCAGCATGCGCTACCTGTGACGAAGGTGGAGAACACCACCCCGACAGTGGCCAGGATGGCGATAATTATTTTCTGGTTGGCCAAGTCGCCAAGGTTTACGTGGAGTGCTCCTGCAAAGAGCAGGTAACTGAGCATGATTCCAAGCAGGGCCTCATCAAATTCAATACCGGATACAAATGCGGTGGCAGTTTCTGTAATCGCAGGACTGAACTTGCCGGCTGCGATGAGCAGCAACGAAAAGATCAGCCCGAGAAGCATCAGGCCGATGGTTGTTGGCAGTTTGATATAGCGGAAATTGACGTATCCGAATAATGCGGCAAGGACCAGGAGGACTGCTATAACGTCAAAGGCTGGCATAAAAACTGAAAAAAAGCTTAATTAAGGGCTAAGCCAAGATTCCCGGTGGTCAAGGGGCACTGCAGGGTGTTAAAGTGCGCCCGCCTTTGCGCTATTGTTTGAAACTGCCATAAATCGATGAGTGAACGTTATCAGATCCAGAAGAAAATCGGCCAGGGGGGGCTGGGCGCGGTGTATCGCGCGGTTGATACTCAGCTAAAGCGGGAGGTGGCGCTTAAGCGTTTATTGCCTCCCGAGGACAGTGAAGCTTCGCAGTTTAGCAGTGATACTGCCGAGCAGTTGCTCAAGGAGGCTACTACCCTTTCAGCACTTCAGCATCCCAACATCGTCACGATTTACGATGTGGGAAAGGATGATAAAGGGGCTTTTGTTGTCATGGAGTTGCTCAAGGGGGAGACATTTGATAACACGGTTGAGCGAGGTGCATTAACTGAAAAGGATTTCCGCAATGTGGTGTTGCAGACAATGGAGGCGCTGGCTGCCGCCCATCACGCAGGAGTTGTCCACCGGGATTTGAAACCCAGTAACCTGATGGTTAACTGGCTTCCAAGTGGCAAGTTTCAAATCAAGGTTCTTGATTTTGGTCTGGCGAAATTTAGCAAGCAGCCAGCTGCCCAGACCATTGACCAGGGCGATGCAATCCTGGGATCCATTTATTTCATGGCGCCTGAGCAATTTGAACGCGCCCCGCTTGATGCGCGTACTGATTTGTATTCAATGGGGGCGCTTTATCATTATTGCCTGACGGGTAAGTATCCCTTTGATGGGGATAGTGCACCTCAGGTAATGGCGGCACACCTTCAGCACAGGGTTACTCCGCTGGGCAATTTGCGTCCGGATTTGCCTGCATGGATGGGTGATTGGGTAATGCAACTGATCAGCCTCTCTCCTGCTGATCGTCCTTCCAGTGCTCAGGATGCGCTTGAGAGATTTCATGCGTTTGAGTCGATAGACATCGACAATGATATACGAGGGGCGGCGCAGGCCGGAACGGGGAGCGTCGTTAGTCCGGTGCTGACAGGTGCACCTGCTCAGCCTGTCGTTCCCAAACCTGCGGTAATCGTTGGGGGCGCCCAGACAGCGCCCTTAACCAGCATGCCCAGTGGAGAAATTCCCAAGGCACAGCTTACCGGCCCCCTGATGGGTGAAGGTGAAGGGATGCAGTCTGAGCCCCGGGCTTCACGCAGGTTGCCGCTTCCATTGTGGGCAATGATCACCATTCCTGTGATGCTGCTGGCTCTTGTTGTGGTGGTGATGCAGAAGAAGGCAGCGAAGGAGAAAAAAGATATGCGGGATGCTCGCATTGCCGCTTTCAATATCTCCGAGGAACCGAGAGGCACGGCAGAGGACGTTGATATCTTCATCGAATTTATCCAGGAACAGGAGAAGAAGGGCAGTGATGCAGGCGACAATAACGTGAGTGCTGCATTGACTACGCTTCAAAGACTCAAGGGCAATGGGGTTGAACAGGCGATTCTGGAGAAATTGCCAAAGGTTTCACCCATGATACAGGCGGGGTTAATCAGTATCATTGCGGCACGGGGAGATTCCTCGGCAGTGCCAACCCTCATCAGATATATCAATGCGAAGGATAGCAGTGTCAGTGACATTGCTATCTATGCCCTTGGTGAACTGGGTAACCTTGACAATGTCACGCTGCTGGTCACAGCACTCGAGGATCCTGTTTCTGAGGGCATTCGTAATGCTCTTGTGAATGCGATTATCAGGATTTCCCAGAAGATTGTTGATACGGAGAAGCGAAGTATCGCGATTCGGGATGCATTGAAAGGTGCTCCGTCAATGAGTGATTTGCGTATGAACTTGCTCTATATTCTGGGCCATCTTGGTGGTGATGGTGCGTGGGATGAACTAAAGAAGGTCCTTTCCGGAAGCAACATTGCCGCCCGCAAGGAGGCATTAAAAGGGCTTGGATCCTGGCCGGATGGCAGGCCTGCTGATGCTGTTTACAGGATTGCCAGGAATCAAGATGAAGACAAAGTCATACAGGCACTTGCCCTGCGCACTTATACTTTTCTTCTCGGCAATACATCGGATTTGCCTGATGAGAAGAAGGTTGAAAGGATTGGTGAGTTGTTAGCCCTTGAGGGAGGCAGTAGCCGCAGGGGAAAGCCGGACCTTGTTGGCGTCCTTTCAACGTTGGCCTCTACGGAGGCGAAGGTGCTGGCGGACTCATTGAGCGAGAACGCTTCTCTTGCCGCTTATGGGAAGATGGCATCCAAAGAGATTTCCACCAGCCTTGCAAAGGTGGTTGCGCAAGCAAATAGTCATGTCTCGCTTGATTCGGAACGGGCGTTGGTCTTTGGCGAAGGAGGCTTTGAGTATGAGAGGAGTGCCGGCGCTATCATTGGCTGGACGAATCCTGGTTACTATGTTGCATGGCCGGTAAAGTTTAAAGATCCCGGGAAATACTCTGTCCTTGTCAATGCAGCCATTCCCGAGGGCGGAGGTGGTGCATTTGAGGTAAAATTGGCAGGTGTTGTGAATGCGGCGAAGACAGGGGATAGTGACAAGTTCCAGGAGATACCGGCAGGCAGTGTGGAAATCAAGGAGGCTGGCACTTATCGCCTGCTGGTCATCGGGGTGAATATCAGTGAGCAGGACAACCAACTCATGCACCTGCGTGGAGTCACCCTGAAGGCTGAATGATTCTGTCCTCTTGTTTATCGGCGCTCTCGTTCCCAGGAAGACACTTTCCCGCCCTTGAATTCAACCACAGCTGCGGTGTAGGGAACGTGCTCGATGGTTGGCCCGAATTCGTAGAAGGGACCGTAGTAACCATGGTGGCCGTGGTTCAATCCAATATGGATGTCCTGGCGAACGACTGACATATGCCTAGTGTATCGCCATTTCTCATATTGCATGCCATCACGCGTGATCTCCTTGATGGCGGCCGGACGCCCCCATGAGAGATAGACGGCATCCATATCCATGCCCTCAAGCAGCCTGCCTTGTTCCACTGCCTTTTTTTGCGGTCCGGAAAGCGCGGCATACATTGCGGGATTACGATCGATCCTGTCCTGCATCGTTTGTGTGCAGTTGCAGAGAAGCAGGCAGGCGGTGAGGCAAATGGCGAAAAAAGGAAAGGGAATTTTCATGGTGGCGAAAATTGTAAAATTAGTTCAATTATACCTGATAAAGGGCGGTTAACAACCATCCAGAAAGATGCAAGATAAACACGGACATAGAATTTCCTACCTGCGGATTTCCATTACCGACCGCTGTAATGAGCGTTGCGGGTATTGCATGCCGGCAGAGTTGCAGGAGTGGCTGCCAAGGGAGGGTGTGCTCACCTATGAGGAGATCCTGCGAATCGCTGACGTTGCAGCGGGGATTGGAATCACAAAGGTTCGGGTGACCGGAGGAGAACCGCTGACACGGCGGGACGTCATTCCTTTCCTGGAGAGGTTATGCTCCCTTAAGGGGATTAGCGAGGTGGGGGTATCAACCAATGGCACCTTGTTGTCTAAAGCCGCGCCCGGATTTATCACGACTGCGGACGCTTTGGTTGCCGCAGGGGTGCGAAGCGTGAACATTTCCCTTGATACGCTTGATCCCTCTGCATATGCCGTAACAACCGGGCGAGATTACTTTGATCGTGTCATTTCGGGAATTGATGCTGCACGGCAAGCGGGGTTTGAGCGTATCAAGATCAATGCTGTGCTCATGCGCGGTCGTAGCGAGGAGCAATTACTGCCTCTTGTTGACTTTGCCCATGATAATGGATTACTTCTGCGCTTCATCGAGTTGATGCCGGTGAGTAGTGGTGATGTTTTGAGCGAGTCCAGTTTTCTTCCTGTTGCAGAGGCTCGACGTTGCATTGAAGAGAATTTAGGTGCTCTGGATCCCAGGGCTGACTTCAGGACAAATGGCCCTGCCAGTTATTTTTCTGTTCCCGGCAGAGATCAACTGTTGGGCTTTATCGGGGCCATGACCAACCTGCATTTTTGTGAGACATGCAACAAGTTGCGCCTGACATGTGATGGTAAATTGAGGCCCTGCCTTGGCAGTCACCTTGAGTTTGACCTGATGAAGGAGATTCGCAGTGGTGCTAGTGACCAGGGAATTATCGATTTTATCGAGCAGGTGGTGGAGCGAAAACCCATGGAACATGACTTCAGAAACCACTACTTTCCGGGGAGGAAGATGATCGCCATTGGAGGATAAACAATCATGGGAGAACTATCGCACGTAAAGCCTGACGGGAGCATATCAATGGTCGATGTTTCAGCAAAGCCTGATGAGGTCCGCGTGGCCACTGCACGGGGGTTTGTCAGGATGAGTCGAGAGACATTGAAATTGGTGCGAGAGAACGGCATCAAGAAAGGTGATGTTCTCAGCATTGCCAAGATTGCCGGTATCAGTGCGGCAAAACAGACGTCGTCACTGATACCACTATGCCATCCGTTGTCCCTGTCCCATATTCAGGTTGATTGTGAACTTCAGGAGGAGGGGGTTGAAGTGTTTTCTGCTGTAAGGACAACCGGTAAGACGGGAGTCGAGATGGAGGCCCTGGCGGGGGTTAGCGTTGCGGCCCTGACCCTCTATGACATGTGCAAGGCAGTTGATAAGGCAATGGTTATTGAGGGCATAGCCGTTGTTTCCAAGGAAAAAACAGAAAAACAATGAACGTGGGAATTATTACCGTTTCTGACCGTGCGGCGGCAGGTGAATACGAAGATCAGGGGGGACCGGCCTTAATAAGCGAGGCAACCCGGCGAGGATGGCGAGTGGTTGCCGATGCGCTTGTTGCTGATGAAAAAGTCGCGATTCAAGAGGCAATTCATTCATTCTCCGCTCAGGGATGCGGCCTTATTTTAACTACCGGGGGCACCGGAATTGCCCATCGCGATGTTACCCCCGAGGCGGTGCGGGAAATCATGCGCGTTGAAATTCCCGGGTTCGGCGAACTGATGCGCATGCGCAGTGTGGAGATTACCCCAAATGCAATCCTCTCGCGCGGTTTGGCGGCAGTGGTGGAGAATTCCCTGGTTATAACCCTCCCCGGTAAACCCAAGGGGGCAGTGGAGTGCCTGGGATTTGTGGAGGGGGCATTGGAACACGCGGTAAAATTGTGTGTTGGAGAACCTACTTCATGTTGAGGTGTTTTCGCAATCCGGATCAATCATCCCTGAGTTGCCTTGCCATTACTTTACCTGCGATCCGGCTGATTAAAACGGTCACGACAAGTGTGGCTATAATGCCAATGCAAAGCAGGGTCCACTCCATTGCGCTCTTTTCGTGTTGAGTGTCTATTGCGCCCAGTGATCCAAGGTATACATAGGCGAATGTTCCCGGCATCATGCCGATCCATGAGGCTATCACATAGTGGGTGAACCGGACGTGTGTCAGGCTGAGAAAATAGTTGAGTATGGTATAGGGGATCATTGGGCTGAGCCTTGACAACCCGACAATTTTCCATCCATCGCGGTCAATGGCGGCTTTGATTCCAGCCATGCGAGAGTTGTCAGCGATTTTTTTCCAAATCCAGTCACGCGCCAGATGGCGACCCACCAGGAATGCGGTAGATGCGGCAAGTGTGGATGCCAGCGAAACCAGGAGAAAGCCTTTCCACAGGCCGAAGGTGGCACCGGCTCCGAGTGTGAGGATTGGGCCGGGAATCAGGATTACTGTGGCTGCCACATAGACAAGGGTGAAGAGCAAGGCGCCCCAGTATCCAAGGGAGCGGATACTGCTCATCATTTCCTGAAGTTGGCTATTAATGTCCGGGGTCAGAATGGCCCAGATTGTGAGGGTCGCGAGAATGATGATAATTAACCATTTCAGGGAGAATGTTTTCCGGGGGGGGCTGGACATTCTCAGCGTTGCTTTAGGTGTTTGCGTTCTCCTGACCGCAGAAGAAGAGGTAACCGGTGAGAGACATTGAATGATATTTGCGGGCAATCCTGCCTTTGCTCAAGGTTGTTCACGTTGCGGCATGTTTTTCAAGGTATTAAATTCCCGGTGTTCTTTGCTTTTTCAGGCTCAGGTTGAACCCGGGGTTATTGAGCGGTGGGTAGAGGCCGGTGGCAGCGAAAAATTGGATTCTCCATCCCGAATGGCTTTGCTGCCAGCGTTAAGGGGTCATAGTGTTGCTTGATGCGAATGTCCTTGTTCCTTGCAGGTGTTATTTTTTTTCCTGCGAGCTTACCTGCAAAGCCGCCGATACCAACGCCTGCTGATGCGCCGGTTCTGGGTGACTGGGATCCCTATCTGCTTAAGCAATTGTTGAGCGGAGGAAAATTGGGAAACGATGCGGGCATTAAGGACATATTCGGGCGCGATGATTTCAGGGCATTGGTCAAGAAGCATGGGTTGAAGCTCTTCGGGGGACCAATGCTCGGAGACTTGAGCGACGTTGGCGGCGCGGTATGGCTGCGCACGCCGGCACCTGCTCGGGTTGAGATTCTGATTGGTGATGAGGTCAAGGCATCGGGAAATACCGTCAAGTCAGGTGACCTGGCAACTGTCCTCCGATTTGACGGGTTAAAGCCGCAGACTGAATACGCGTATGACATTGCTGTAGACGGTGAACGGGTATTCGGTGAGGAAGGGAGTCGACCGCGGTTCAGGACGTTTCCATCACGTGTTATGGTGTCACGGTTTGAGGTCTGCTTTGGGGGTGGTGCGCGCTATAATCATTCCAAGGAACGGATCTGGAATACGATCGCTGCACGAAAGCCCGCCGCCTTTCTCTGGTTGGGGGATAATCTCTACATTGATGACCCCAAGAGCAGGACCCGGCAGCGCACTTATTATTATCGGCGCCAGTTGCGTCCTGAATTCAGGCGCATGGTGGCCGCCAGTGCACAATATTCAATCTGGGATGATCATGATTTTGGAGCTAACGATGTTTCCGGCGGTATTGCCGTCGACAAACCTGAGTGGAAGCTGCCGGTTTGGCGCGTCTTCAAGGAGAACTGGTTGAATCCTGCATATGGTGGTGGTGAGAAACACCCGGGTTGCTGGTATTCATTCAATATAGGGGATGTGGATTTCTTCATGACCGACGGGCGATACTACCGGGATTTCAAGAAGGCGAAGACCATGCTGGGTGATGTGCAGAAGCGCTGGTTGCTGGATGCGCTGAAAGCCTCTAAGGCCACATTCAGGGTCATTGCTTCAGGCACCCTGTGGACCGAGCATGCCGACAAGGGAGGTGCTGATTCATGGTGGGGCGTAAGGGAGGAGCGGGAGGAAATTCTCTCACTGATTGACCGCGAGAATATTGGTGGAGTGATTCTTCTCTCAGCGGATCGTCACCGGACCGATGTCTACCAGATTCATCGGCCAGATGGGTATACCCTTTATGAGTTTGAAACCTCAAAACTCACAAATGACCATACCCACGGCACCAAGAAGGAGGCCCTTTTTTCCTACAACAAGGGGAATTATTTCGGCTCGTTGAGCTTTGACCTGAATGGGGATGACCCGGTAATGACTTTTCGATGCATTACGATTGAAGGCAGGGAGGTTTATGCATTGCCATTAAAGAGGAGTGACCTGCAAAAATAGCGCTCTTCATTCATTGGCGGCAAGGGCACGGGCCACGCGCAGGCCGTCTGCTGCTGCCGAGAGGATACCTCCGGCATATCCGGCACCCTCGCCGGCCGGAAACAGGCCGCGGGCCGAGGGGCTTTGCATTGTTTGATCGCGGATGATACGCAATGGTGAGGAGGAGCGTGTTTCAGAGGCTGTGAGAACGGCATCGCCACGGTTGAATCCCTTGATCTGCTTGGCAATACCGGTAACGGCTTCCTGCATGGTGCGAACCACGTAATCCGGCAGGCATTCACGCAGGTCGGTGAGGACGACCCCGGGTCGATAGGAAGGTTCAACTTTGCCCAGTTCCTTGGAGCTTACCCCCTTCATGAAGTCCCCGAGAAGTTGCGCAGGCGCCATGCCGCCCGCGCCTCCCAACCGGAAGGCGCGTTGTTCCAGTTCGCGCTGGAAGTTGATGCCGGCGAGGGGATGTTGGGTGTCGCCAAAGTCGGGGGGGGAAACCTCGACCATGAAACCTGCATTGGCATTGGCGTTGTCACGCGCGTAGCTGCTCATGCCGTTGGTAACGATGAGGCCCGGGGATGAGGCGGAGGCGACGACCAGCCCGCCAGGGCACATGCAGAAGGAGTAACAGCTGCGTCCTTTCCTGCCGCGTCCGCGGCGCACAAATTTATAAGGTGCTGCCCCTAGCCTGGGGTGCCCTTTGTCATCCCCGTAGAGAGACCGATCAATCATGGATTGAGGATGCTCGATGCGTGCACCCACCGAGAAAGGCTTGGATTCCATCGCAATGCCATGCGCGTGGAGCATTTCGAAGGTTTCCCTGGCACTGTGACCAACGGCCAGGATGACATTTTGTGTCTCAATCTCATCGCCCTTTGAGGTGCGCAGTCCGCGCAGGGAGCCCTTCTCCAGGAGGATGTCATCGAGACGGGTTTCAAAACGGATCTCTCCTCCAAGATCGAGGATTTCCTGACGCAGGGAACGTAGCACAGAGATCAAGCGATCGGTCCCTATGTGAGGTTTTCCCTTGATCAGGATGTCTTCAGGCGCGCCATGCGCAGCAAGCTCCTCAAGTATGAACCTTACAGCCCCGTCGCGATCCCTGATACCGGTATAGAGCTTCCCGTCTGAGAAAGTGCCGGCCCCGCCTTCCCCAAACTGAACGTTGGACTCGGGATCCACATCGCTTTCTCCACGCCAGGACCGGGTTACATCCCGTGCGCGCGGACCGGCGGCCTTGCCGCGTTCGAGGACAATGGGCTGCAGTCCTGCGCGAGCCAGAGTCAGTGCTGCAAAATAGCCGCAGGGGCCTGCCCCGATGATTACAGGCCTTATCCCGGTTTGTGCGGGGCCTTGAGGAGGAACAAAGGCGATTTGCCTTGCAGGTCGCACATCCGGGCTTTTCGCAGAAGTAATAATTTGTTCTTCCTTATCGCCTGCATCGGCATGGATGGTGTAAATCAGCCGGATTGCACCATCCTCCTGTTTTCTGGCATCAATGGCCCGGCGGTGGATTTTCCAGCCTGCAAGTTGTCCGGAGTTAACGCGCAGCTTGCGCAGAATCATCTTCTGCAGAGCTTCATCGTCATGATCGACAGGCAGTCGTATTTGTGAGATTTCAATCAAAGTGGCTCAATATGCAGGCAGTAGCGGGCTTTGTCATTGAGGCATTCGTTCTTGCCTTTCTGCGGCGGATATCATCAATTGCACTCAGGGGCCATGTGATGAGCCTGCCATTACAAGCCCGAAAAATATGCCCGAGGTCATTACATTCAAGCCGCTTTACATGGAGCGGGTCTGGGGAGGGCGAAAACTGGAGACGCATTATGGGCGCCATTTGCCTGATGAGGGCAAGCCTTTTGGGGAATCATGGGAGGTGGTTGACCGGGAGGGTGAGCAGAGCGTCGTGGAAGGCGGTGAGTTTGCGGGCAAGAGCTTGCACGAGTTGTGGAGCAGTCACCGTGAACAGATTTTCGGTTGGGGATTGCCGAGTTCTGAGCGGTTCCCCCTGTTATTGAAAATCCTTGACGCCGGTGAACGGCTTTCAGTGCAGGTGCACCCCCCGGCGGATGTTGCACGTCACCTTGGAGGTGAGCCAAAAACCGAGATGTGGTATGTTGCCCATGCCGATCCCGGGGCAGAGATCTTTGCCGGGCTCTGCGCCGGGGTTACAAGGGAGGCATTCGAACGTGGTTCCCGTGAGGGGATTGCGGCAAGCCAGGTTCATCGCATCGCGGTCAGTCCTGGCGATTTCATTTTTATTCCCAGTGGCCGGTTGCATGCGATTGGAGGCGGGTTGGTGATCTTTGAGGTCCAGGAAAACAGTGATACCACCTACCGGGTTTATGATTGGGGGCGTGACGGGCTTGACGGCGTGCCACGTGAATTGCACGTCAGTGAGTCCATGCAATGCATTGACTTTACTGATTATGAACCGGGTCCTGGAGTGGCAAAAGGGGATCTCCTCGTTAATTGTCCACAGTTCAGGGTGGAGCGGTGGAAGTTGACGGCGGGAGAGGGGCGTGTGGCGGGTCGCAATGGAAGATTTGCGCTGCTTGCGGTTGTTGATGGATTGCTGCGTTGCGGGGAAAGGAATTTTGCTGCGGGTGATTTTTTCCTGGTGCCTGTGGGCTGCGAGGTGAACCTGGTGACAGATGAAGGGGCAATATTGCTTCATGTCACGCTTCCACCCACCCAGGAGGCACCTTCTTTTTCCCCTGACTGTTGAGTGATGTCATGTTGTTGGGCAACCGGTCAAAAATAACGTTTTTGTTTCTCTCTCCATCCAATAAGATAATGAAGTGAAGAAGGCTGCCTATATTGCATTTTTCATTGCCTTGATCCTCCTGATTCCGTTTGGGGTCCAGCAGTTGATCAGTTATCGGCAATTGCCCAGCTCGATTACCATCGCGACCGGAAAAGAGGGAGGGCGGTATAAAGTTATTGCCAAGGCCCTTGGTGCTGAGATTAAGGAAAAATACGGAATTGAAGTCCACTACAGATACTCTCCCGGTTCAGAGAGCAATATAAGATACGTCGAGGAGGGGAAGGCGGATTTTGCCTTGTTCCAGCCTAACGTAATGACGGGCAGGGGTAATTATTCGAACGTTCGGATGGTTGCCAATGTTTTTCCCGAGGTTGTTGTTTGTCATGTGACTAAGGATTTATCCTATGACCCATTCCTGGGAAATCCTGTGAAAGGAGAAAAGACCACCATTGCAGTTGGGGAGGAGGGTTCAGGAGATGTGGTGACAAGCGCGGCAATTCTGGACTATTTCAAAGGCGCATCATTGCAGCAGGAGCGTCTCTTGTTGAATTACCAGGGAATTGTTAAGGGGTTTAAAGCAGGGGATATTGACTTTGCCATTGTGACATCGGAAGAGAATGCTCCGATCCAAAAAGAGATTGCCGGGCAGGGAACAACAAAGATCATAAGCCTGCCATTTGCCGATTCCTTCGTGGCGAGAAACCCGGATTTCCACAAATACAGCATTCCCAGCGGGTTCTATGGGGTTTGGCCAAGGCCATACCCGGAACAGGACACAACAACCATTGCAATCAATGCGCAGTTGATCACGGCTGCCGGGGTGAGTTCGTCAATGGTAACCGCAGTAGCAGGAATATTGATGGATCCTGAGTTTCTTGTAAGGAACAAGCTGAGTGACTTGAGGACAAGGGGTGAGGCTTATGCCCGGGCAACACCGTCCCTGCCCTTCCACTCCGGGGCTGACCATTTTTATGATCCTGAGCTGAAACCTTTGCTTAACCCGGATTTTGTGGACTCTACCGAGAGCCTGCGATCCTTCTTTGTTTCTATTCTCATAGCATTTTACCTGTTCTTTCGCTGGCTGAAGAACAGGCGAAGGAGACAATCTGAACATTTTCTTGATAAGTTCCTTCGGAGGTTGCTGAACATTGAAAAGGATCAGGTTGAACTTGATGAGCAAGGTTCAAGCGGGGATGAAATCGTGCAATTGGAGAAGCTTCTTGATGAGGTTACTGCCTTGCGCAGGGAGGCTTTGACCTCATTCAGTGTAAATGATTTTCGCGATGATTCAGGGATGGAGTGTTTCCTGATGCTTTCCAGTTCATTGAGTGAGAAAATCAATGCCAAGCTTACCCGCCAGCGACTCTGCCATGAGATTTCCAGGCTCGGAAAATAGTCCTTGGCGATTGCCTGTCCCTCTTACAGGGATCGTTCTTGCCGGTGTGTTAGTCCTGCTTCTCGAGGAGCGGGCTTAATGCTTTACGGATAGCCTCGGAGAGGTCTTTGTCCTGACGGGAGAATACCGTACGCAGGTCAATACGGTAGAGTTTGTCAGCGGTGTATCCCATGACCGGCACCTCTCCAAAGCGCAGACGCTTGGCGATTGCGGTCAGCGACATTTTTTCAGGCTCAATGTCAAGGGTGACGGAGGGTATGGCAGATCGGGGCATTGTCCCGCCGCCGATTCGCGCCTCGCTGTTTCCAACGGAAATCTTCGCGGGCAGGTCGTTGATGGAGGAAACGATATTTTCAGCCCGGTCACGCAGTGTTTCAACCGGTGTGGAAAGCATATTGAGCAGGGGAACATCAGTATTGCCCTCGAGGTAGGCGGTGGTCACCTCCTCAAGCATGGAGAGGATGAGCTTGTCGCAGCGCAGTGCCCGGTAGAAAGGTTCCTTCTTGATGCCGGCGATCAGGTCTGCACGCCCGGCAATGATGCCTGCCTGTGGGCCTCCCAGCAATTTGTCGCCACTGAAGCAGACAAGGTCGACGCCCTGGGCCATGATTTCTGCGGGGGTGGGCTCGTGCTCAACCGGGCCAAATTCCTCGGTGTTGACCACGGCACCGCTACCAAGGTCCTCACAGAACGGGATTCCCTTTTCTCTGGCCAGTGCGGAAAGCTCAGTGGTCTGTGCATTCTCCACAAATCCTCCCATGAAAAAATTGCTCTGGTGGACCTTGAGGATCATGGCGGTCTCCTCAGAGATTGCTTCACGATAATCAGAAAGGGTGGTTTTGTTGGTGGTGCCGATTTCATGAAGCGTGGCACCACTGGCGAGCAGGATGTCGGGGATGCGGAAGCCGCCGCCGATCTCGACAAGCTGGCTGCGCGAGATAATCACCCGGTGGCGTCCTTCACGCACCAGATGGCGGAGGATGATGACCAGAGCAGAGGCACAGTTGTTGACTGAGGTGGCAGCCTCGGCGGCACACAGGTGAGCCAGGGATTGCTCCAGGAAACCGGCCCGCTTGCCGCGCTCACCGGTGTTGAGGTCGAGCTCAAGGTTGTTGTAACTGGTGGCAATCGCGGTGAGTTTTTCCGCAATTCTCTCGGGCAGGGGCGAGCGGCCAAGGTTGGTGTGGATGAGCACGCCAGTGCCGTTAATTACGGCAGCTAGGCGGGTGCGGGAAAGGGCATTCAGCTTCCTGTTGACCTGTTGCACAACTTCATCAAAGGGAGGGATATCCTCCTCGTTGTTTCTTAAGTCTTTAATTTCCTCGCGCACGGTGGCCAGCACGACAGGCCTTGGCAGGCGATCATGCCCACCAAGTGCCTGCAAAATCTTCTCGATGGCCGGCAGTCTGCTCAGGTCTTTACCCATGGCGAAATGACACCATGTGCCATAATCAGGGATACTGCCAGCACGATCCTTTTGTTTCCTGTCCTGTTATTCTTGGTAACCAAGAATAAAATTCGAGTAACGGGCCCTGAGGCCGTAGGATGAAGTAACGTAAGAATGCGTATTCAGTGTCCAGCTTGTTTCATTGATGTCGAGGCACCCTATGCCAGGGGCGGTGATAAGGGGCAGTGTGCAAGTTGCGGGGCAGATTTTATTGTTCCGGAAGGCTCCGATGACGATCATGAGATAATCGTTCCCGATAAGTTGCCACTTGCGGAAATTGATTGTCCGGTGTGCTCGACTGTTGTCAGGGTGAGTGAGGAGAACATCGGAAAGAAGGGGCGCTGTGAGAGGTGTGACTCAAAATTCATTGTCCCGGAAAACGCCGGTAATGAGGTTGAAATCCTTGAGCGTGGTCAGTTGCCGATATCCGAATTGAACTGTCCGGTATGTTCGACTGTGGTCAGGGTGAGTTGGGTCAATATCGGCAAGAAGGGACGGTGTGAGGGGTGCGATTCAAAGTTTGTCGTGCCGGAGTGTCCGGGCGGAGAAGTGGAAATCCTTGAGAGTTGTGGTGTTCCTTCCGGTGAAAGTCTCCAGCAACCTGAGCCAGAGGTTACAACCAAACAGTCAGAGGAATAAAAAAATCGACTGGCGGCTTGCCTGATACTGTGGCTTTTATGACATGGTAAAATGAATACTTGTGGAGCATTTGCATTGATCTGTGTGATCGGTTTTCTGGCCGGATGTGCCCGGGAAACCGCGAATGAACCTCCGATCAACAAGCAAGCGGGGAAAAGTTTTCAGGAGGAGCTTGAAGGACGTAAGAGTCTCGATGAAACGGTCTGGAAAGAGGAGCGACTTGCCCAGTTTTATGAGCAGCGTATTGTCCGTTTATGGGATGAGTTGCGTCGCTCGCCAAAGAAGTTGGAGACACTTTCCCTGTTTCCCTTTGGGCAGCTGGATGTTCCGGGGAGGTCGTCAGCGATTCAGCTGGATAATGGCATCCAGCGCACTGTTTTTAACGGCGGCTTCACTTCTTACAGCAAGGAGTCCTTTGGCCTTAAGGTGAAGCAGCTCATTCGCGAGGGATTTGTGCTGATTCAATCCGAATGGCATCATCAGCGATTTGATTTTAACGAGGCTAGCAAGGTTGCCGGATCGGAGGTTTCTTTTTCCCTGCATTGCTTCAATGATGCGAAGCAAAGAATGTATATGGTCAGCGGAGTGCTGGATATCATCTGGAAACCGATGGTGAAAAACGGTAAGGTTCCTGATCCTCACCGTATTCAGATCAAGAATCTCTCCTTGCTGGAACGATCAGCCTCAGGCGGCTTCGGCAAGGTGGCCCAAATTGATGCCCGCGAATTAAAATCTCCGGTACTCAGCCTGCAACCCTTGATTGCTTACGACCTCAATCGTGACGGCCTCTCTGAAGTGATTCTTGGCGGGGTGAATCGTGTGTTTTGGAACAAGGGAAATGGTCAGTTTAAACCTGAGCCGTTCATCAAGCACTGGCCGGGAGAAATTAGTGAATCAGGATTATTGGCTGACCTCAACGGGGATGGTTTCGTTGATTTTCTCTGTATTTCCGCCCGAAATCGTTCACTCATGCTTTTTCCGGGAGATGAGCAGGGACGATTTCAGAAACCCGGCGCTTCAGTTGCACCGGTTTCTTTCCAGAATCCGAGCGTGTTGACGGCAGGAGATATTGATGCAGATGGAGATCTGGATTGTTGGGTGACTCAATACAAGCCGCCCTACATCGGGGGGCAGATGCCAACGCCTTATTATGATGCCAATGACGGGTTTGCTTCTTACCTGTTAATCAATCAGGGGAACGGGCAGTTTAAGGAGGTTACCAAAGAGCGTGGCTTGGATGCGCGACGCAATCGGCGGACATACTCAGCGAGTTTCGTGGACCTTGATGGAGATAACGATCTTGACTTGATGGTGGTCAGTGATTTCGCTGGTGTTGACCTCTATCGGAATGACGGAAAGGGTTTTTTCACTGATGTCCGGGACGAATGGGTCAAGGAATGGCACAACTTCGGGATGGCACATACCTTTGGTGATTACGATCATGACGGTCGCCTGGATTTTTACGTCATTGGCATGAGTTCTACCACGGCGCGGCGTTTGAGTGCGATGGGGCTGCATCGCCAGGGATTTCAGGAGTATTCCGAGAAACGTCCGGTTATGGGATATGGAAACCGCATGTATCTGGGAAGAGATAAGGGTTACGATGAGCCTGTCTTCCGGGAGCAGGTGGCTCGCACGGGATGGTCATGGGGTTGCTCATCCTTTGATTTTGAGAATGACGGGGATTTGGATGTCTATGTGGCCAATGGCTATGTCAGCGGGAACTCAGCAAAGGATTACTGCTCTACCTTCTGGTGCCATGACCTTTATACCGGAAGTTCATTGGCTAATCCCGTTATTAGTGAACTGTTGTATTCTTCGCAGGAGAGCATTGCTGATAGCAGCATGTCTTGGAACGGCTTTGAAAAGAATGCCCTGCTGATGAACCGGGGAGGAAAGGGGTTTACCAACATTGGCTTCTTGATGAATGTGGCCTTATCCAAGGATTGCAGGGGTGTGGTCAGTGATGACTTGGATGGGGACGGTCTCGTGGACCTGCTTGTCATTGAGCAATGGCAGAAGGAGAACTTTAAAAACGGGCAGATACTCCACGTTTACAGAAACGAGACGAAGATGAATAATAATTGGATTGGAGTCCGGTTGGCAGAACAGGGCCGGCAAGGTCATGCGGTTGGTGCAAGGATTACTCTGCACAGTGACCGGGGAACGCAGATCAAACAGATTGTGACAGGGGATTCATTTTTCAGCCAGCATGCGCCCGTGGCCCATTTCGGTTTGGGCAAAACTGACTCAGTAGATAGGATTGATGTCCGATGGCCCTCTGGCAGGCTTACTTCATTGAAAGAACCCGCGATCAGGAAATATCACACAATTCATCCGGAAGGATGAAATCGCCTTGTGATACAGGACTTTCCTGCCTGACAAAGTCCCGTGATCGGGCAAGGTAAGTGTTCAGTGATGACAGAGCGTTCCTTCATACATGATGATTTCATTCTTGGTAATGATACTGGCCGCCGCCTTTACCATGACTACGCGGAGGGAATGCCGATTATTGATTACCACTGTCATCTTCCTCCCGTTGAGGTGGCAGAAGACCGTCGCTGGAGAAGTATTACCGAGGCCTGGTTGGGTGGGGATCACTACAAGTGGCGGGCCATGCGTTCCAACGGGATTAGGGAGCAACTCATAACCGGTGAGGCCGGGGATTGGGAGAAGTTTGAGGCATGGGCAGCGACGATGCCCAAGTTACTGGGGAATCCCCTTTATCACTGGAACCAACTCGAGTTGGCCCGTTATTTTGATGTTTTCGAGTTGCTGAGCCCGGAGAATTCCCGGGATATTTATGAGCGTTGCAATACAGCGCTTGCAAGCCCCGGGTTCTCGGCGCGCGGCTTTATTGAGAAATCCAATGTAGCAGCAATCTGCACTACGGATGATCCTTGCGATTCCCTGGAGCATCATGCTGAGATTGCGGCTGACTCTGCAGTGTCATTCAAGGTGCTTCCGGCATGGCGACCGGACAGGGCGATGATGCCGGAGATGGGCGTCGATTTTAATCGCTGGGTTGATTCACTGGGAGCTTCTGCAGATGTTGAGATAGACAGTTTCAGCTCTTTTATGACTGCGTTGCATAGCCGGCACGCGTTTTTTCACGAGCAGGGTTGCCGCCTTTCCGACCATGGTATTGAAACTTTCCACGCAAAGGAGTATACAGCAGCGGGAATTGAGCGGATCTTTGATAAGGTCAGGAGCGGGGGAGAGGCAAATGCAGACGAGGTTGAGCAGTTCAAGTCGCATATGCTCTATGAGTTTGGAGTGATGGATGCTGACAGGGGATGGGTTCAGCAATATCACTTTGGTGCTCTGCGCAATAATTCAGCGCGGATGTTCGGGAAGCTTGGTAGTGATGTGGGCTGTGACTCGATTGGGGATTGGCCGGTGGCGTTGCCGATGTCTCGGCTGTTTTCCCGCCTAGACCTTGAGGGCAAACTGGCCAAGACGATCCTTTATCCGATTAACCCGCGTGACAATGAACTGGTTGGATCAATGATTGGGAATTTTCAGGATGGCAGCAGTGCCGGCAAGATGCAGATGGGAAGCGGGTGGTGGTTTAACGACCAGATGGACGGTATGCTTCGACAGATGGAGGCACTTGGCCAGCTTGGCTTGCTTTCCCGGTTTGTTGGCATGTTGACGGACAGTCGCTCATTTTTAAGCTTTACACGACATGAGTATTTCCGCCGTATCCTGTGTAACAAGTTGGGATCAGAGATGGAGTCAGGGATACTGCCCGCGGACGAGCAACTGATTGGATCAATGATCAGGGATATCAGCTACAATAATGCGGCCGGGTATTTTGATTTCGGCGTGGAGCAGGTCGGCTAGAGGGTTTATACTAATGATATGCCTCACTTCGCTATGCGGGTCATTCTTGTCCTGGTTTCAGTGAGCCTGATTACGCAGGGCTTTTCCCAACAGGTATTCATCAACGAGATCCACTATGACAATGTCGGTGGTGATGCGGGTGAATTCGTTGAGATTGCGGGACCGGCCAATACCAACCTTGGGCAATACGAGCTGGTTTTCTATAACGGGGCAAATTCCCGAGCCTATAAGTCTTTAGCGTTGGGAGGGATTCTTCCAAACGAAGCGGCAACCGGGTATGGGGCACTGGCTTTCCTGGTCAGCGGGATTCAGAATGGAGCCCCTGACGGCATTGCTTTGATTAAGGGTAGTGATGTTGTGCAGTTCCTCAGTTATGAGGGGGATCTCACAGCAGGTGATGATATCGCCATAGGAATAATGTCATCAGACATAGGGGTGAAGGAAACATCGGCGACGGCAATCGGTAAATCATTGCAGTTGAGGGGCAGTGGATCCGATTATTCTGATTTTCTCTGGGAGTCCCCTCAGGAAGAAAGCATGGGGATGATAAATGAGGGGCAAATTTTCCTGGGCTCAGGAGATCCGGTGATCAACATGACGGTTGTGCCTGATCGTTTTTTTGAGGGTGACGGGGACAGTGCGGCAACCGTCACGCTTACACTCAGGCCTGCTCCAGATGAGGAGACAACTCTCAGGCTAAGCACTGATCAGGATGTTGAGCAGATCATTTACCCGGAAGAATTGATGGTTAATTCCTCGGGGATTGTCGAGTTCCCCGTTGGAGGGATTGTAGACGGGATTTCTGACGGTATACGGACAGTGCGCTTAACCGCCACTGATCCAAACGGGATTTATCAGTCGTTTTCCACTGAGCTCACCGTATTTGATATTGATCCGCCCGTCGGGCGGGGAGTTGCGATAAGGGTGGCTTCCTATAACCTGCAATATGGGGCGGGTGCAAAGGGTAGTGACCAGTATGAGGCAGCGCTTGCTGTTTTACGCCGGGTGGATGCTGATGTGATTGTTTTCAGTGAAGCGGACCCAGACGGGGATTTTGCCAACTTACGGTTGTTGCTTGAGGACCTTGGGATGCCAACCAACCAGGGGCATTTCACCACCAGTGGCGATGTTTTTACCGACATTGCTTACGATAGTGGTGATTTCGGCAGTGGTCAGGCTTTGGCCGTGGCGAGCCTTTGGCCGATTACCTCCACGACCCAGATTGGCAGGGGGAAGCCTGAGATGAGGGAGATGACCAGGTTTCCCCTGTTTGTAGAGGTTGATGTTCCCGGGGTGGCAGCCGACCCGGCATTTGTGGCGTTGCATCTCAAGGCGGGAAATACTGATGCTGATAATTTCAGGCGATCGGTTGAGGCATTTCGTGTTCGTGAGTTTCTGGAAGAGAACGGCTTATCTGGATCGAGTGGGAACGTGTTTATTCTTGGTGATATCAATGAGGACTTTGAGGATCCGCTTCCGGCTTCCTACTTTACGGGAATCGACAGTGCATTCCATGTGTTTGATGATGCCTCAACTCTGCCGGCTTCCTACTTACTTGGTGATGACCTTGCTCCTCCCAATGGCCGGACACTCCAATACCGGGGATTCCCTGCACCTGCGTTTGAACCAGTGGCGGTAAGGATTATTGACTCGAGGCAACTTGATGGCGCGCGCCGTACATACAATGTGATTGGTGATGCTAGGATAGACTATATTCTCGTCAGTGATTTTACTGCTTCCAATGCCCTCGTGCAGACTGAAGTGTATAATAGTTTACTGGACTACTCCCATGAGGGATTGCCAAAATCAGGGGGGCTTCCAGGGGGGGCTGATAGTTTCATAGCAAGTGACCATCACCTTGTGTTTGGTGACTTTGCACTTGAATCTTCCCCGCAGGTCATTGTTGCCGTTTCGCCGGCGGCGATTGATGAGCGCAGCGTGGAGCCACTAATGGGTTCGGTTGAAATATTACCTGCTCCACTGGAGGATATTGCGGTTACTTTAATCGCTGATCGTTCCCGGCTGAACCTTCCGGGGCAGCTGACTGTGCCGGCGGGTGGGGGAGCGGTGAACTTCCCAGTATCACTCATCGATCCCGACCGGCTAGCACCTGACCGTAGTCTGCGGATTACAGGTGAAGTTCCCGGTCATGCATCGGGGCACGGGTTTGTTAGCCTCACAGGAGAGCAGGCATCTGGGCAAGTGTTGATTAGTCAGTATGTTGAGCCGCCGAGTGGGGGTTCTCCCAAAGCCATAGAACTGGTTAATAACAGCGGAGGTGTCATTGATTTCTGGAAAACACCACTGGAGATTCTTTGGGTGCCTAATGGTGGGAATGAGCGCTTGGGCATTCTTGTGATATCTTCCGGCACTCTGGATCCCGGGGCGGTGCTGGTGATAGGCGACGCAACAACCGCTGATTATCTTGCCGGTGAAGGTATCATTGACGGTGCTGGCGAGGATTTCTCTGAACTTGCGGATGGATATATATTTTATGATTCGGATGGGAAGGTGATCTTTATTAAAAAGATGCTTTTTTTCAATGGTGATGATGCCCTTGTGGTTAGGCTCGGGGCAACCCTTGCGGATACTTTTGGAGTTCCTGGTGAGGACCCCGGTTCACAATGGAGTGGAGCAGGGATATCGTCGGCGAATCAGAATATTGCCTTACGCGATGATGTGGCGACCGGAAGTTCCGGGTTTGAAGATCCAAGCGCAAGGTTCTTTAGGGTTGGAGAAGGTAATGATCTTTCAGGATTCGGGGTGGTGCCAGCGTTGATGGACCCATATACTTCATGGGCACGGTCTTTTGGGCTCACTGGAGTTGCGGCAGCACCAAGCGAGGATCCGGATGATGACGGCTCCTCCAATTTACTTGAGTATGCACTTGAGGGCGATCCGCTGAAATCCAACGCCCAGGTTGATCTGCGCCCTCTAATGATCTCGTTCGCTGGGGATCATTATCCTGCGATTGATTTTCCCCGCCTGCCTGAGCGTAGTCGATTGGAATACAGCTTGGAGCAATCCGGTGATTTAATCCAGTGGATGCCCGCGAGCGCAGTGCTTCACGACAGGGTTACTGACAATGATGGCAACGCTGAGAGAGTCATTTTCCGGCTTTCTGATCCCTCTGTTATGGAGCCTGTGTTCATTCGTCTGCGAGTAAGGTTGCCTTAATTGTATTGAGGTAAGAATCAGGCTCACCCTGCCGCGTTTATTTTAGGGGGGAATAAAACCATTAGGCGTTCCTACGGTGAAGGGAGTAAGACCATTGCAATATGCTGAATATGAATAGGTTGCGAGCTTGTGAAAAATTTCACAAATAGCACTTGCGGGATATGTTAAGCATTCAATACTAAAGATAGGTAAAAGTAAGCATATACGACCGCCTGAAAGGTCCAGCTTCCGCGCTCCAAATGGCAGAAAAACTGCAACAGTTTGAATCCCCGGATACGGCCGGCAAGGCCGCACAGGCGATCGAGGCGTATCAACAAACAACCGATGATCTGGTTGGTGAGAAGTTAACCTTAAACATGGGGCCCTCGCATCCGGCAACCCATGGGGTTTTGCGTCTTATACTTGAACTCGACGGGGAGGTTATTACCAAGGCTGACCCTGATATTGGGTTTCTCCATCGTGGTGATGAGAAGATTGCAGAGAATATGCACTACAACCAATTTGTTCCTTATACGGATCGCTTGGATTATCTGGCGCCACTTGCCAATAACGTGGCATATGCATGTGCGGTTGAGAAGTTAATGGGGTGGGAATTGCCGCCGCGAGGCAAGGCCGTCCGGGTTCTTTGCTGTGAGTTGGCCCGTATTTCAGCCCATTTACTGGGTATTGGTTGTTACGCGATGGACGTCGGGGCAATGACAGTGTTTCTGTATACGTTCACTCAACGAGAGACGGTTTATAACCTTTGTGAACAAATTTCCGGAGCAAGATTTACGACAAGCTATACCCGGGTTGGCGGGCAGATTCACGACATTACTCCGGAGATTATCAGTGGAGTCGAGAAGTTTTGCGAAGAGGTTAGCGAGGCGATTGATGAAGTTGATGACCTCCTGTCACGCAACAAGATTTTTCTCGACAGAACACGTGATGTTGGTGTGATTTCACGAGAAGATGCCATCGGTTACGGTCTTACCGGACCTAATCTCCGAGCAACAGGGGTTGAGTTCGATATGCGCAAGAATCATCCTTATCTTGGCTACGAGGAATTGGATTTTGATATCCCTGTCGGCAAGACTGGTGACAGTTACGACCGTTACCTGGTGCGCATGGAGGAGATGCGGCAAAGTGTTGATATCTTGCAACAGATATGCCGGCAGATGCCGGATGGGCCAATCAATATCGTGGATCCAAAGGGAACCTTGCCGGAGAAGGAGCGAGTACTGATGAGCATGGAGGAGTTAATTCATCATTTTATCGTTGCTACCCAGGGGATTGATGCACCGGAGGGTGAAGTTTATTTTGGAGCCGAGAATCCGAAGGGTGAGCTTGGTTTTTATATCAACTCAAAGGGTGGCGGAGTGCCGCATCGTCTGAAGATTCGCAGCCCTTCTTTTGCCAACCTGAGCATCCTTCCGAAGATGCTCCCCGGTCACATGGTGAGTGACGTGGTTGTGATTCTTGGGAGTCTTGATTTTGTGATGGGGGAGTGTGACCGCTAAAGCCTGATGGAAATTCCGAAGGAACTCGAGAAAAGTGCGGATGATGCTATTGGCCATTATCCGCCGGAAGAAAAGAGAAGTGCGGCATTGCCGTTGTTGCATCTTGTGCAACAGGAGTTCGGTTTTATTAATGATGATGCCATCTCATGGGTGGCGGATAAGCTGGCGGTTGAGCCGATTAAAATCCTTGAACTGGTGACATTTTATCCGGGGTTTAGGCAGAAAGCCCCAGGCGAATACCATATCAGGGTTTGTCGCACATTGTCATGTGCTATGGCCGGTTGCCATAAGACAATGGAGAAAATTTGTGAGATTGCCGGGATCGACCGCTCAAAAGTTTCGCATCATGACCCGATTGCAGTTTCGAGTGACGGGAAGTTCAGCATTGAGTTTGCGGAGTGTTTAGCGAGTTGTGGAACGGGTCCGGTTTGTTTGGTTGGCGATGATTTCCATGAGGAGGTTAAACCTGAGAACGCGAAGGCCCTGTTGCAGCAATACAAGTGATGGCTAACCCTAGATATATTTCAGGAAAGACGCCTCACTCTCGTGAGACGCGGATGATCTTTCGCAATGTCGATCGTGTCGGGTGGAATCCTTCGATTGAGAAATATCTCGAGGATGGGGGATACAATTCATTTAAGAAGTCCCTCAAGATGACGCCTTCCGAAGTGACTGACGAGGTCAAAGCCTCCGGTCTTCGAGGCAGGGGTGGCGCGGGTTTTCCGACGGGCGTTAAGTGGGGATTCATCCCTCCTAATAACAGCAAGCCGGTTTACCTGATCTGTAATGCGGATGAGTCCGAACCGGGAACGTTCAAGGATCGGTATATTCTTCATCAGGATCCTCATCAGCTTATCGAGGGTATTCTCATTTCCAGCTATGCGGTTGGTGCCAAGATTGCCTATATCTACGTCAGGGAAGAGTTTCCGGAAGGGGCAGTGATTCTGGAGCGGGCTATTGAAGAGGCAAGGCGGGCAGGGTTGCTGGGCAAAAAAATTGCGGGAACCGGGTTTGAATGTGAAATCTATGTTCATCGCGGAGCAGGTGCCTACATATGTGGTGAGGAGACCGGCTTGATTGAGTCACTGGAAGGCAAGCGACCATATCCCCGTATTAAGCCTCCATATTTCCCTGCAGCGCTCGGATTATACATGTGCCCGACGATAGTGAATAATGTGGAGTCACTGTGTCATGTTAAGCACGTCATCTCGATGGGGGGAGATAAGTATTCCAGATTGGGCACACCGAGGAATACAGGCACGCGGATTCTCTGTGTGAGCGGGGACGTGAGAAAACCCGGTTACTTTGAGATTGAGGTTGGGAAACTGACGATGGGTGAACTGATTAATGATCTTTGCGGGGGGATGAAGAAGGGCAGGAAGCTCAAGGCAGTCATTCCCGGTGGTTCCTCGGCAAAGGTTTTGCGCGCCGATGAAACCTATACGATCAGGGATGGTGAGGGTGAAAAGACGATCGGGCTGAGTGATATTCCCATGGACTTTGATTCATTGGCCGCCTGCGGGTCAATGGCCGGGTCAGGTGGAGTCATTGTCATGGATGACAGTCGGGACATGGCGTGGGTATTAAATAACATTAATACCTTCTACGCCCATGAATCCTGCGGGCAGTGTACGCCTTGCCGGGAAGGATCTCTCTGGATGAAAAAAATCACCGACCGGATGCTTGAGGGTGGAGGCGTTCCTTCAGATGTCGAAACGCTTGCATCCGTGGGAGACAATATTGCAGGGCGGACCATTTGTGCTTTCGGGGAGGCTTGTTCATGGCCGACACAGAGCTTTGTCGCCAAGTTTCCTGAGGAGTTTAAGAAGCACACAAAGCGAAGAAATGTCGGTAAAGCCCTCAATCCCGAGGCAAAGGTCGCCTCAGCAGGGATAAAAGATAAACATTGATGGCAGTCTCCAAGAAAAGCAGTGAAGACCTGGTGAACGTTCAAGTGGACGGGCACTGGATTCGTGTGCCGAAGGGGACGCGGATGATCGAGGCTTGTAAGCAGGCTGCCGCGGAGGTTCCTCATTATTGTTATCACCCCAAGCTTACGTCTCCAGGGAATTGTCGCATGTGCCTTGTGGAGATGGGAATGCCGCCGCGGCCTACTCCGGGTGAGGAGGCTGAACTAGATGCCGAAGGGCACGCAAAGATCAACTGGATGCCCCGGCCGGTGATTGCATGCGCCAATACAGTGGCGGAAGGCATGGGAATTCGTACCCAGTCTTTGCTTGCCAAGGAGTGTCGTCAGGGGGTGATGGAGTTTCTCCTAATAAACCATCCTCTGGATTGCCCTATTTGTGACCAGGCCGGTGAGTGCACCCTGCAGGAATACAGTGTAGAGCATGGCAATGGGCAGTCACGTTTCCTTGAGAGCAAGGTGAAGAAGCCCAAGAACGTTGACATCGGTCCCCGGATCCGGCTTGATGATGAGCGGTGTGTGCTTTGCTCGAGGTGCGTGCGTTTTTCAAAGGAGGTGGTTGATGATGATGTCCTGGGCTTTGTGGACAGGGGAAGCCACAATACGCTTGCGGTTCATCCCGATCGCAAACTGGAAAACAATTATTCCCTGAATACTGTTGATATTTGCCCTGTTGGCGCACTGACATCTAATGATTTCCGTTTCAAGATGCGGGTTTGGTTTATGCGTGAGACCAAGTCGCTGTGTACTGGATGTGCGCGAGGGTGTAACACGCTGATCGGTTCACGGGAGGGAAAGATTTATCGGCAGGGTCCCCGGGAGAACAATAAGGTCAATTCCGCCTGGATGTGTGACAGTGGTCGCATGGAATACCATCGGCTTGAGGATCCGGCGCGATTGACTGACCCCATGATCAAGCGTGGTCGCACGCATAACGTAGTGGATTGGACGGAGGCCATTTGTCGTGCCGCAAAGGACTTGAGCCGATTCAAGGGCGATGAATTGGCCATTATCGCTTCTGGTGGCATGACTAACGAGGAGCTTTACCTCACCAGAACACTTGCAGAAAGTCTGGAAGCCGGGGTGGTTGACGTGGTAAAAAGAAGTGGGTCGGGTGATGATTACCTCTCCCATAGTGACAAGAATCCGAATGTAAACGGCGCGCGCAAGATCCTCAAGCTTCGCTCTCCCGGTTCAAGGTTGAAATTAATCCATGCAGGGATCGCTGAGGGGAAAATCAAGGCGTTGCTGGTATTAGGTGAGGATCTTCTTGATATTGGTTTTTCTGAGGAGGAGCTGGGAGGCTTGAAGTGCATGGTGTTGGTTCACATGATTGCCAATCCCACTGCCAAGATGTCCACTGTGGTTCTCCCCGGGGCAGGTTATGCGGAGAAGCGCGGATCGATGATAAATGCTACAGGGCGCCTGCAACGTCTCAATAAAGCGATTGACTCACCGGGGTTAAGCCGGGAGGACTGGGAGATCCTGCAGGGACTCAACCGTGCCGTGGACGGGAAGGACGAGGTCACTGAACTTGTCGACGTGTTTGGCGAGATGACCTCGGCTGTCTCAATTTTCAAAGGGTTGAGTTTTGCCGGCATTGGCGACTTGGGGGTGGATGTAATGGATACCGGTGAGAGTGTTCCTCTTCTTGAACGCGAGGCAAAACGTGTTCGTGATGGGTTGATTGTGGGTTAAGAAAATGATGATGAGCTCTTTACTTGCCATGATTGAATTATCCGAGCTGCTGGTTCCGGCAATAAAGATCGTCGTGTTGGTGTTCGCCGTGATCCTGCCGATGGTTGCCTATTCGGTTTGGGCTGAGAGGAGAGTGAGCGCAATCATTCAGGATAGGGTGGGGCCTAATCGCGTGGGAATCCCTTTCACTAAAATTGGGCTTGCCGGTCTAGGACAGCCGATTTCAGACGGTATCAAGTTTCTCCTCAAGGAGGATTTCACGCCGGGCCATGTAAACAAGCTGTATTTCTGGCTGGCGCCTGCCCTTACAATGGTGCCAGCCATCCTTACTTGCGCGGTTCTGCCTTTTGGCAGTGAGCTCTTTGGTGAGAAGATGGTCGTTGCCGACCTGAACGTCGGCCCGCTTTTCATTTTTGCCATTGCCTCGTTGAGCGTTTACGGAATCGTTCTTGCGGGCTGGTCATCAAATTCGAAATATCCCTTTCTAGGAGGCATTCGCTCCAGCAGCCAGATGATCTCCTACGAGATCTCACTTGGACTTTCACTCGTTCCGGTGCTGCTGATATTCGGAGAACTGAACCTCAGTGCCATCGTTGAGGAGCAGAGCGAAAACGGGTGGTTGTTACTGCCGTTATGGGGAGAGGGAGCAATATGGAACGGGGGTTGGGATCGCTTCTTCCTCTTCTTCCCGTCTTTACTCGCCTTTATTATTTTTACGACGTCGATCTTTGCAGAGACCAACCGGTTGCCGTTTGACTTGCCGGAATGTGAGACGGAACTCGTTGCCGGGTATCATACCGAGTATTCCTCAATGAAGTTTGCCTTGTTTTTTCTTGGGGAATACGCCGCGATGATCATTGGCTCCGGACTGATTGTGACCCTGTTCCTGGGGGGGTGGTCACTACCGTTCGGCTGTGATGCAGCATTGATGCAGATGGCGGGGAATCCTGAGCAGGTTCCCTGGTGGTTGGGCCTGATCCATATATCAACCTTCCTTGTGAAGGTGGTCGGGTTCATTATTTTCTTCATATGGGTGCGCTGGACTCTGCCCCGTTTCCGATACGACCAACTGATGAAGCTGGGATGGATTGTTTTCTTTGAACTGGCTTTACTTAATATTTTCATCACCGCCGGGATTATATTCCTGACGCGTTCCCCGGATTAACCATGCCCATTGTCGTTAAACGTCCAAGACTGACGCTGGCCGAGAAATGTTATTTCCCGGCCCTGATGAAGGGGTTGCGGATTACCTTGGGGCATGCGATCCGGATCCTGCAACGGAAGAAGAAGGTAACAATGCAGTATCCCGAGGTGAAGTGGGATGATAATCTGCCGGAGCATTACCGCGGAGCCCCGGCATTGGTTACTGATGAGCATGACCGTGAACGTTGTGTTTCCTGCCAATTGTGTGAGTTCATATGCCCGCCAAGGGCGATTAAAATTGTCCCGGAGGAGATTCCTCCCGGTGATGAGTGGCAGAAGGTGGAGAAGCGCCCGGAGAGCTTTGATATTGATATGCTTCGGTGCATCTATTGCGGTATGTGTCAGGAGGTGTGCCCGGAGCAGGCAATATTTCTTCGTAAGGATTATGCCATTACCGGGGTTTCTCGGGAGGAGATGATTCATGACAAGCAAAAACTCTATGAGATTGGCGGCAAGCGTGAGGGATTGATTAACAAGTGGAATAAACTGAAGTAATGGATCCGCTCAGATAGCAATATGTCAGTGCTTTTCTATATTTTTTCAGCAGTCATGCTGATCTTTGGAGTGCTTGTTGTTGTGAACCGTAATCCGGTCTCCAGTGCCCTTTCACTGGTGGTTTCATTCCTGGGGCTTGCTGCGTTGTTTATCACGCTGAATGCTTACTTCATTGGAGTGATTCAGGTCCTTGTGTATACCGGTGCAGTAATGGTCCTGTTCCTTTTCATTATCATGTTGCTGGACATCAAGACTGAGCAATGCCGTGAACTCAACTATATCGCCATGGGGGGTGGAATTATTATTGTGCTAGCTTTCGTGGGCCAGTTGGCAATCCTTTTGGCGGGATTTGCCCCAGGAAAACAGAGGCTTTCAGGTTTGCCTGAGGATGCCGGTGCGCACCAGGATGTGAAACGGATTGGAGAAGC
>JAAESJ010000501.1 GCA_024229495.1 Verrucomicrobiaceae bacterium
GCAACTCTGCATGCCTCGCAAACAACTGGCAAAGACAAAGGGGATTTTTGTATTGGAAATGGGAGTATAATTAGCGCTGCGTTGAACTGGTCCGCCTCCTTCCAAGAAGGTCGGTACAGCTTCAAATTGCAAGAGTAGTTGATGCTGCCCCTTACGAGGGATGAGCCACAGATGCCCATCATCGTCTCTCCTCTCACCAGTCCCGCCCAAATCAAGGTTCAAATGTTTAACGGGCAATTGAGGCCCGGGCTGGGCAAAGGTCTGAGGGACCGCAGGCTGTTGAGGCACTTGCGCCAAAGCAATAGTAAAAGGCATAGACACTTCGCACTTGCAACCAATGGCATGGGGAGGCTTAATCATCATGCCCCCACCACTAGAAGTATCTATCCAGCAACTCGCACGGCTTTGCAAAAAAGTATAGAGACCATCATCACCTAAGAGATCATGATACCCTACGCCCCGTGAACGTCCAAACATGAGGTATCTGGAGCCTGCAAACGTTCCACACTGTTTATTATAACGGCAAAAAGCCCACTGAGCCTGCTCACCGGTAATAGGATGCATTCTTGTTTTAGGATTTCCACTTTTCAGATCAAATGCCCACGGCTCAGCAACGATAAGATCATCCGTCATGACAGGACGTGCACGATAGTTTGCAAAACGGTACCAGAGTAATTTTCCGGTCCCACCATCATGGACTGCAATTGCCCGTGCCTTATAACCTCCGCTCGGCCATACGGCCCATGACTTGTCAGCCCCCGCAGCGGTCGCAAAGGCTACC
>JAAESJ010000502.1 GCA_024229495.1 Verrucomicrobiaceae bacterium
AACAATAGTCTTTTTGGAAACGAGGGGGACGATGATTTATTCGGCGGTTCAGGAGAGGATAACTTATTCGGTGGTGACGATGATGACCGCCTCGATGGTGGAGAGGGGAATGACTCACTCTTTGGAGGCGCCGGAGATGACGACCTCATTGGTGGACCTGGGGATGACCTTCTAAACGGTGGAGACGGCAGCGACACAGCTATTTACAGTTCCGCCTCTGGCCCCATCACAGCCGATTTGGAAAGTGGTGTTGTTTTTGGCGCAAGCACAGACACATTAATTGATGTTGAAAACATTGTGGGATCTGACTTTGACGATATCATAGAAGGTGACGATGGCGTTAATAGGCTCGAAGGTGGCGAGGGCGATGACCTTGTCAATGGTCGACAAGGCGATGATGACATGGATGGAGGCCCAGGATTTGATACAGCCGATTATTCCGGCGCCACAGGCCCCGTCAGTGTGAATCTCGAAGATGAAACAGCCTCAGGCGCTGATGGAGACGACAGCGTTGTAAGATTTGAAGCGATTGTTGGCTCTGAATTTAACGATACCCTCATCGGCACTGAAGGAGAAAATATTTTTGGTCTTGGCGAATTTTCGCCCGTAGATCTAACCCCAGGAGGAACTTTGGATAACCTCATCGAAGGCGGTGGTGGAAACGACACCATTTTCGGCCTTTCTGGCAATGATATTATCAGGGGCGGGCCAGGTGACGACTTAATCGCAGGTGGTCTTGGATCTAACACCTCCTCAGGGGGACCTGGTAACGATACGGTTGATTATTTAAGCGCCCCTAATGGTGTTTTTGTAGACCTTATATCCGGAGAAGGAAATAATAGTTCCTCCGGCCCA
>JAAESJ010000503.1 GCA_024229495.1 Verrucomicrobiaceae bacterium
AAGATGAAGGGTCGTGTTCTTGCCTTCACGGATCGAGTGAGTGCCCCGGGGATAAGTCATCATGGAGAAAGTCTTATTATGACTGACTAGCTTATCGATTAACTTTTCGAAGGTCTGATAATGACAATTATCATCGGCCGCGCCATGCACGATCAGAAGGTCCCCTTTTAGTTGCTGGGCAAAATTGATCGGAGACCCTTCCTTGAAACCTTCCAAATTCTCACCAGGGAGTCCCATGTAACGTTCCTGATAAATGGTATCATAGTGTCTCTGGTTTGGTACCGAGGCCACGGCAATGGCCGTACTGTACAGATCAGGGAACTTAAAGATCGCATTCAGACTCATGGACCCTCCGCCGCTCCATCCCCACGAACCGACTCGGGACGCGTCAAGGTAAGGCCTGTCCTTAAGGACCTGACGAACAGCATCGGCCTGGTCCTGAGGAGGAAGGATCCCTATCTTCCCGTCCGCCGCTTTGCGCCATTTTCGGCCACGCGGAGAAGCCGTTCCCCGGTTATCAAAACTCATAATCACATAACCCTGTTGAGCCAGCATCAAATGCCAAAAATGACCCGAACCTCCCCAACTGTCCCGGACCACCTGTCCCGCAGGCTCACCGTAAACATAGACTAGGAGCGGATACTTGCGTTTAGGATCAAACCCGGGAGGCTTAATGCACTTTGAATGGAGCCTCTTCCCGTTGCCTATATCAACATAAAAGAACTCGGACGGGGACTTCTTAACCTTGGCAAACTTTTCCTTAAGCTTTTCATTATTCTCTAGTACCTTAATGACTCTATGGTC
>JAAESJ010000504.1 GCA_024229495.1 Verrucomicrobiaceae bacterium
AAGGTGCCCATGAAGGTTCCCCAGAAGGTTCCCCTGAAGGTTCCCCTGAAGGTTCCCCTGAAGGTTCCCCTGAAGGTTCCCCTGAAGGTTCCCCTGAAGGTTCCCCTGAAGGTTCCCCTGAAGGTTCCCCTGAAGCTTTAGCTGCAGAACAATCCTCCCTACAGGAACAAACCGGGAATCTGGCCGCTGAAGCTGCTGAGGCCGCACCCGAGGCCGCATCAGAGCTTGGGCAGGCAGAAAACAAACAGGAAAGTGCAGCAGGCGAACTGGCATCGGGTGATCCCGCGGCTGCCACTCCGGAACAAAGTGGCGCACTCAATGATCTCAATGAGGCAAAGGCCGCCCTTCAGGATCAAGCCGCTCAACTTGCGGAATCTTTAGGTCAACCCGCCCCCACGGATCCTTCCGCTCTTTCAGAAGCAGCTGAAGCGATTGCAGAAGCACAGGCCGCTGTATCTGAAGCTCAGGAATCCCTTGCAGCCGCGGAGAACGCAGCCGCCGAACTGGCTCAACGTCAGGAAGCACTAGCCGAGGCGGTCGGGGAAGCTGCGGGAGCCGCTCCGGACAGTCCCTCGCTAGAAGAGGCTGCACAAGCCACTGAAGCCGCTGCGGGAGAACTCGCAGCCGGAGATCTTGCTGGTGCCATTGAAAAAATGGAGGCAGCACAAGCCGCCCTTGGCGAAGCCGGTGAAGGTGAAGGCGAAGGCGAAGGTCAGGGCGAAGGCGAAGGTCAGGGCGAAGGCGAAGGTCAGGGCGAAGGCGAAGGTCAGGGCGAAGGCGAAGGTCAGGGCGAAGGCGAAGGTCAGGGCGAAGGTCAGGGCGAAGGTCAGGGCG
>JAAESJ010000505.1 GCA_024229495.1 Verrucomicrobiaceae bacterium
ATTGCCGCCGAGCTCACCGTCACGGGTGTCGCGGTTCTGGATTCCAAGCTGTCCACCCGGGGCACCGTTGGTTGCCACCACTTCATACTCGACCTGCATACCGGTATCAAAGTTCCAGCGCCATGCACTTTCCGAAATCGGGCGCCAGCGGGCCTCCTCGTAGGCGGTTCCTTCCGGGTTGCTGGACCGCTTGATGCGGATCTCGACGCCGGTAAGGTCGGCATCCGACCCGGTAATCAGGCCGTTAATGAAATTGGTGCTGTAGGAAGCCGGTACGAAGGCGTCAGGAGTCCCGAGATCCTCGCTCACGGCGTTTGCAGAACCCTGACCGGCCGCATCCCAAGTCCAGCCCTCGCGTCCGCGTCCCACCAAAAGCCAGCTGTTAGCACCGTCGTTCTCCACGTAGGCGTTGACAATTTGACCGTCAGAAAGAAACGCGTAGTTACCGGTAGGCAGGATACTCAGCGTGTTGAGCTCAGCCAGGCCGTCCGGCTTCGATGCGGCATCATTGGGATCGGTATTAAACGCAATCTCGGCACCGTCTCCCACCCCGTCACCATCGGTGTCAAACTCAGCCGGGTCAGAACCGTGGTCATTGACCTCCGCCCCGTCATCAAGACCGTCATTGTCGGTATCCGCCTCAGTTGGGCTGGCTCCGGCA
>JAAESJ010000506.1 GCA_024229495.1 Verrucomicrobiaceae bacterium
ATTGCCGCCGAGCTCACCGTCACGGGTGTCGCGGTTCTGGATTCCAAGCTGTCCACCCGGGGCACCGTTGGTTGCCACCACTTCATACTCGACCTGCATACCGGTATCAAAGTTCCAGCGCCATGCACTTTCCGAAATCGGACGCCAGCGAGCTTCCTCGTAGGCGGAGCCTTCCGGGTTACTTGCGCGCTTGATGCGAATCTCAACGCCCTGCAGGTCAGCCCCGGAGGCGGTGATCAAATCGTTGATCAATCCGGTGCTTAATGTGGCAGGCGCGAATGCGGAGGGAGTTCCCAGCGCATCGGCATCACCAACATCGCTGGCTGAGCCCTGCCCGTCTGCGGCCCAGGTCCAGCCCTCGCGACCACGACCAACCAAAAGCCAGCTGTTGGTGCCGTCGTTATCAACGTAAGCCTGTATGACTTGGCCACCACCGATCATTTCGTAATTGCCTGTGGGCAATACGCTGAGCGTGTTGAGCTCGGCCAGGCCGTCCGGCTTCGATGCGGCATCATTGGGATCAGTGTTAAACGCAATCTCGGCACCGTCTCCCACCCCGTCACCATCGGTGTCAAACTCAGCCGGGTCAGAACCGTGGTCATTGACCTCCGCCCCGTCATCAAGACCGTCATTGTCGGTATCCGCCTCAGTTGGGCTGGCTCCGGCA
>JAAESJ010000507.1 GCA_024229495.1 Verrucomicrobiaceae bacterium
GGATTTTCTTGATTCCCCTGCGGTTACTGGGAGCCTGCAGGGCAACCTGCCCGCCGTTGATTGTCAACTCTCCACCATTGAATTCCAGGTGAAATGTATAGTCCCCGGCATTCCTGATGTTGAGGAACCCCTTATACTCAATCGCAGTCTGGTGGCGAACCCCGCCAATCTTCTCCAGCGTGAAATCATCAACTTGTCCCCCTTTTTCCTTCTGCACATCACCCTTGAGCCCCTCCCAAACCTTGCCGCGCCAGGTCGTGTAGGAAAGATGACCCGGGACCTTCGTTTCGCGCAACAGGTAGTGCGTAATGCTCTCTACCTCGCGGGCAGGCAAACGCAGGTCGGGCATTCTCCCGGAAGGCCTTGAGGAATGGGGGCGTCTGATCAAGTCGCTCAAGCCCTTGAATGAATATTTCTTTTCCAGGGCACCAAGTGGCACGGAATTGCCCAGGAGCAGTTCCTTCCCCGCGGCATCCCTTGGCGCATGGCACGCCACACAACCCACGGAATGAAAGAGTTTTTCACCCTCCTCTGCAGCAACGGCATCCGGTGCCCTCACCCCGAAGTCCGGCCCCTTGTTCAGTGACACCAGATAATGAGTAATGGCCTCAGCCACCTTGTCCTGCTCCTCAACCTCCAGACGCCCGAGCAAATCCGGCATCAGGGTTCCCGGCTTGACCCGGTGAGGGGAAGCAATGAAAGCCTTCAGGTAATCCGGGTTGATGCGGCTACCAGCCAGCGACAGGCGGGGAGCCTTCCGGGATGAGGCAAGAATTGAGGGTGCCTTATGACATGCCACGCAGTTGAGTTCCTCAACCAGGACGCGTCCCTTCAGCGACGCCTCAAGGCTACTGCTGTCAACACCGGGCACATGAACACGAGCCGACAAGTGATGCGCCTCAAAGAAAACGAATGCCACGAGGAGAAAGAGAAATGCGGGAAGTTTCTTCATCAGCCAGGTTGCTTGATCAGCGCATGAACACGGCGCAATGCTCCATAACCGGATCCTGACGTTTCATTTCTTCCATTACTTGGATAGGAGGAGGATATGTGGACTACAGGAAGAATTCAATGGGGTATTTCCGCGCTTGGCAGCGCGACTCTATACTGAGCACCCGTTACTTCGGCGTTGCTTCTCCGTGTGGATAACGATAATCCGCCTTTCCATCGGTTGAGACCCTGATGGTTTTTTTGTCCCGCAACGTATAAAGATGAAGCGCTCCTCCTGCATGGTAGACAATGGCCGTTTCATCTTTTGTCCAGCGCGGATAGGCAAACCACACCGGCTTTCCATCCTTGTTGGCAAAGGCAATGGCGTTGGTGACCGTTCGTTTCTTTGTGTCAAAGTCAGCGATATACAACGTGCGCCCAGGCACCCTGCGCCTGAATCCCTCCTGATATTCAAAGCAGATCTTTTTCTCACTCGGCGAAAGACTGACCCGGTCAAGGATACCCCCTTTTGCCAATGCACAGTCAATAGGTTCAAATTGCGGGTTCCCCCTGGCATTGGGCCTTATCAGGTAATAGCCCCGACCCTGCTTCGGGTGCGTGGATCCCACGAGGATTCTCCCATCATTCAAGCACGTATATGCCCAGGTATGGTGACTCTTTTCGGTGAGGGAAATTTCCTCACCGGGACGTCCCCCGACCTTGCCGGCCATCACCCGGTAGGCGCCGCTCCTCGGGTTTTTCCGGTTCCATATGGGCGTATTGGAGCCATCCCGCGTCCAGGTCTGATTAAAATCCGTGTGTGTGCCGTCAGTAAGCCGGTGAAATCCCGTGCCATCAATATTGATGATGCAAATCGCGGTTTTCCA
>JAAESJ010000508.1 GCA_024229495.1 Verrucomicrobiaceae bacterium
GGCTGTTCATGTTGGCACCATGCACTGGCATCTATTTCGATAACAATACGATAGCCCGATACAATGGATTCGGGAGGTCCCAAAATGCCGGCGCCCGTATTGATGTCCGGGGCGGGAGCCCAGTTGGTAAACCTTCGGGGGCCCATTTCAGGAACAATTTGTTTATCTATTCGTCCTCTCCTTATACCGGCAATCGATCTGGCGGCGCCCTGAAAACAGCCAACTGGTACTCAAAGTACAAATCCTTCGGCACTAAATATCAGGGTGACAGCAGCCAGGCGGGCAGCGGCGATCCGGGCCTTGTCGATCTTGAAAAACAGGATTATCACCTCAAGGCAGACAGCCCATTACGCGGAAAAGCGATCAACCTCAGCGATTTCTATGAATCGGATTTCGACGGTCGCCCATTGCCCAAGACCGGCAACTGGGATATCGGCGCGATTCAATACAACGCGGCCAAGCCGACCAAAGAATTGCAGCCGAAACGGCGACGTCCTTCTCCTTGAGCATCCCACCAAATGCGGTCATCGGAACGCGCCCAGGATATTTCTTGTCTCTGACTTCGATGGGCCCCGATCCCAAGGGCCATCAGGGATAATAACACTCCGCAGCGTCACATACACTGCGGTGAATGGGTGCATACTAATCGACCAACTCAATCACAGCGAAAATCGCCCGGTGATCCGAAGCCACGGCCTCATCCAATACCCGGGTTTCCACCACCTTCCACCGGTTTTTTGGCCGCACCAGAATATAATCAATCTGGCGCACAGGCTTGGCCACTGGAACAGTCGGGTTCATCTCAGGATTGGTGCGCACCCATAATTTACCCACTTCCTTTAAGGTGGGGCTGTCGGGCACATCATTAAAATCGCCTGCCAAAATGGCCGGCACCTTATCGCGATCACCCATCATCCGATTGATGAATTTTGCCGAGGCAAGACGTTCTTGGTTCGACCGCCGGTGATCCAAGTGCGTTGCCAGGAACAAAATGGTATCCTCTTCTGAAATCCTGATTGCCGATTCAATTACCCCGCGTTGTTCCCCTGAATCCACATTGGGCAAGTGATGGTTCTTGGGACGGGTAATGGGAAAGCGGGAGAGGATGGCGTTGCCATAGTGTCCGCCCTGAAGGTCGATATTGGCTCCAAAGGCACTATTCATCTTTGTCAGGCTCGCCAATTCAGCCACCTGGTCCACTTTCCGGGTGCGCTTGGTTTTCTGATCCACCTCCTGCAAAGCCACCAGGTCCGGTTTCACCGATAAAATAACCCGGGCAATGCGTGGCACGTCCAGTTTGCCATCCACTCCTTCAGCGTGATGGATGTTATAGCACAAGATCCGCAACCGGACCGGTTTCCCCCTGGTGCCGGCAAAAATCACCTGCCGTTTGGCCCGGTTGATCCCTACCAGCCCTCCACTCACTGGATCATTGGCCAGGCCCTGCCCGGTAAAGGGAATGGCGTGTTGGCCCAGATATTCCAGTTCACTGCCTTCTTTGGGTAAGCCCAGCCGAAAGGCTATCGGATCATCGTGACCAGTCGTCCACAATTGATCCCCCCGCCAAATTCCACCCGATAAACTGTGACGCCCGAGTTGGCTAATGACCTTCGCAGGATAGGTCCAGCGTGCCACTTCCCGCCATTGCTCATCGTATTTGACCAGGAATGTCTTGTGATTGTCTGCTCCATACCGTGCAAAGTTGCACCACCAGAAACCGTCCTTGTGCAATACCCATGTCAAGGATCCCCCGGTATTGCCGAAATCCTTGAAGGTGGTCAGCTTCATGGAGTCAATATCCAAAATCTTGATCTCATTGCGCTCAGGTTTAAGGGGATAGTTTGAATGAGCACACAGCAGTTTACCTTTCCAGAAGAAGCCGCTATTGAGGTGCTTGGCGGCACCTTCGCTTGTCGCTACGCGTTTACCGCTTTTGCGGTCGTACTTGGTAACCCCACCGCTGGTGATGGCATAAACAAAATGCTGATCAGCTGAAGCTGCCTGGTGCGCTTCAGGTGCAGACAATTTCCGTTCCACCTGCCATTGTGCTTCAGCTCCAACCGGCATCCCTTGGGAAAAAAGGAAGAGTGCCAGCCAAGGATTCATGTTATTTCTCCGGGACTTCATTCACAGTGTAAAAGGCATGGAGGTGCAATAGCTATCTCCTGATAGACATTGCATGTAAAACAAATGCACGTATAACAAATCATTGCACCGGAGCGACTCCCCGTTCTAATTTTAATCCTGAATGACAACTAGAACCTTTAACTTCGAAGTCAAACGTCCATCCGGTAGTGGCTGGGTAACCTCAAACGTTTTGTAAATGAATGAAATGCACAGGATGAAACAATGGAGAACTATTTTATATCTCATAGGCTTGCTGACCACAGTTTTGGGATTGTCTATGACTTCGGAAGCCGCACCGAATACGGCCAGAAAACCCAACGTCATCGTGCTATTTGCCGATGACCTGGGTTATGGAGAACTCAGTTGCCAAGGGAACAAGGAGATCCCGACGCCACACATTGACTCGATTGCTGCCAATGGTGTGCGCTTCACTGACGGTTACGTCTCGGCACCAGTCTGCTCACCCTCTCGAGCGGGCCTGATGAGTGGTCGCTACCAAGCACGCTTTGGTTATCACACCAACGTCATGCCGCACACGGCTAAGGGCTCAAACTTGGGTATTCCGGCTTCAGAAACAACACTTGCCGAGCATCTTCAATCCGCTGGCTACCGAACGGGCTTGATTGGGAAATGGCACTTGGGATCGCGTAAGGATTTCAACCCGATCCGAAACGGCTTCGACTATTTCTTCGGCTTCGCGCATGAAGGCCGGTATTTCGTACGCCCGCCCTACGACGGTGTCACCACCATGCTGCGCAAGCGATCGCTTCCCGCAGGCGGCAAGGGTAACCGCTGGATCTCACCTGACGGCAAGCTTATCTACCATAATCTACTCGGCAACGAACCCCGATATAACCTGCACAATCCGATTCTTCGTGGTGATAAGGTCGTCGAGGAGAAACGCTATCTGACCGATGCGTTTACCGATGAGGCGGTGCGATTTATTGAGCGAGAACAGCAGAGCCCGTTCTTTCTTTTCCTGTCCTACAACGCGGTTCACAGCCCGTTGCAGGGAGCAGATGCGTACATGAAGAAAATGTCGCATATCGACGACGTGCATCGGCGAATCTTTGCTGCCATGCTGGCTAATCTCGATGACAGTGTCGGCACCGTATTGAGAAAGATCCGGGACGTTGGATTAGAAGAGAACACGTTGATCTTTTTCCTGAGTGATAACGGAGGACCGACCAAGGAACTGACCTCCAGCAACCATCCCCTGGCAGGCGGCAAAGGACGGCTCCTGGAGGGTGGAATCCGAATTCCTTTCATGGCGCAGTGGAAGGGGCGAATCCCCCCGGGGCAGGTGTATCGAAATCCGGTGATTTCCCTCGATATCTATGCGACTGCCGCGGCACTCGCCGGCAAACCGGTCGGCACAGAACGGACCGACGGTGTCGACCTTATGCCCTTCTTGAACGGCAAGAACCCGGGCGTTCCGCATGATCAGTTGTTTTGGTGCTATCGCCAAGGCGGCGCTCTCCGTCAAGGAGACTGGAAGTTGCTCAAAGACCGGAAAGACTGGAAACTCTTCAACCTTGCCACGGATCTTGAGGAGGATCACAACCTCTCCACGAAGAACCCCAAGAGATTGGAGGAGATGAAGGTTGAATGGTTAAAGTTGCGGGAAACAATGCCCGGTCACAAGTGAAGACACTTGGGAAGATGATTCTGGCGACACGGGTGAAAATTGATTGTCGGCGGCCCATCGGAACCAAGGTCGCGGGTGTGCTTGCCGAGCAAAAAATTCCACGCTATCGGCCCTGACGCGCCGAAGAGTGAACCCGGACGTTATCCGGACATGAAGGGGCGCTCAGGGTTTCAGTTCACGGATGCGCAGGTTGCGGAAACGGTAGACTCCCTCCTTGGAATTGTGCTGCAGGCCGATCACGCCAC
>JAAESJ010000509.1 GCA_024229495.1 Verrucomicrobiaceae bacterium
AATCACATGCTGAAACGCTCTCCAAGATAAAGCTTACGCGCCTCCGGATTTCCTACCAGCGCATCGCGTGAACCTTCCATGAGAACCTTTCCTTCATAAATAAGATAGGCACGGTCCACGATTCCAAGAGTTTCACGGACATTATGGTCGGTGATCAGTATAGCCAAACCCTGCTCACGCAATTGACATATTATTTCCTGAATCTCACCAACTGCGATTGGATCCACGCCGGAAAACGGCTCATCAAGCATCAGTAACTTCGGATTAACCACCAATGAACGAGCAATGGTCAGGCGTCGTTTCTCCCCGCCGGACAGAGTGATAGCCAGATTTTTTGCTAGCTTCTCAATGCCGAAACGCTTCATTAAGTTCTGGCAGCGTTCCCTTCTCTCCGCCGCATTGTATGACTGTGTTTCCATCACCGCCATGATGTTCTGTTCAACGGTCAATTTTCGAAAAATAGATTCTTCCTGTGGAAGGTAACCCATGCCAAGCCTGGCCCGCCTGTACATCGGCTCATTGGTTGCATCCTTACCGTTAAATTCAACATGACCGCCATTCGGCTGAATCAATCCGACGATCATATAAAACGAAGTGGTTTTCCCGGCACCATTCGGACCAAGTAACCCGACAATCTCTCGCTCCCTGACATTAATGTCCACACCATCCACAACAGCACGGCCATCATAAACCTTAACCAGCCCACGGGTTTGCAACAACACTCTGGTGCTGACATCGCCCCTCAAACCACCCCGCAAAGGCGCAGTAAGCGGATCCGTCCCACTTGAACGGGAACCTGATGCTTTTTTCCCTGCATGGACATCTCCGGGAACAGGGTCATGCTGTCGATCCGCTGGTTGATCGACGAGTTCTCCTTGATTGATTCCTTCGCGCAAGAGGTCCTGGACATTTTGACGCCTTGGTTTCCGAATTATCTCGGGCGAGCCAACTTCTCTCCTGCCTTCCTCCTGATGGTCACCACTCGATACCGGGGCGGAATCCTCCCGTAATCCTTCTGGCGAATTTTCGTTGGTATTCAATTTGATGTCGGGTAATGACTCCCACCCTCCCGATTAACTCCCCTTAGCCCACCTTTACCATCCGGAACTATCTGTATATCAACCCCCTGCGATTCCACACTGCCGTTCTTCTTCATCACGATCCTTGCATCACGACGCTTTGCGACACTCGAATGACTGCCGCGCCTTATCTCCGGCCACACGTCCAGAACCACGTCACCAGTGGCAATAACATAAGTCACCTCCTGAGCCAGACCCAGTTGCATTTCCCCAGTGTCTGCACGCCGCTCCACCCTGACCCTTTTGCCAGGAACACCGCTGGCAACAGCCTTCTGAAGTCCTTTCTTCCCGGATGCTAGGTGCATATATGCTGTCAACGTCTCACAAGATATATCAAATTGCGGGTCGGCAATCTTCACATCCCCCTCAAAGAACATTTCCCGTTTGCGGGTAACAGGATCAAGCCGATTGAAGACAGCCCCCTTAACCGCATCAATGACTGTTGTCTTTGCTCCTTTTACACTCACGTCAGGTTCCTCCTTCACTCCTTTTGTCTCCTTTTTCCCGCCTCCCGGAGTCAGCCCGTCCCCACCGACAATTTCCGTTCGCACCGGCCCGTTGACAATCATCTCATCACGCCGAAGGATAATCACAGTATCCTCAGACTTGGCTATAATGAGGTTATTCCCACGCTGCACCCTTGGCCAGATTTCCAGCACCACTTCATCAAAACTGCCTTTGACCTTCGGATCACGAGCAAAGAAAGTAGCCTTGCGAGACTTGGCAACCTGAAGCTCTCCATCGGAAATGGTTTTCCTGACGGTAACCTCATCACCAGTTGCCACTGCTCGGTCCAAACGGCCGGCTTGTTCTTCGGATTCCCCGGTAGCTGACTCATCGGTTACTTCAGGCTCAATGGATTTTCTGAAGAACGCCGTTAGATAATCACTGGTCATCGTAAAGCCGGGATTTGTAACCACCACGTTTTCCTCAAAAATCACCGCTTGATATTCCTCTCCAAAACGGCCACTACCATCAAATATAACGCTCCCGTCAGCTTCAATGACCGTCCGTTTTTCAGGTTGCCCATCCTCTGTAACCTCTGGTGACAAGGGATTTTCAGCTGTAAGCACATCCGCTCCATGGGAAGAAGCCAACGGTAGTATTCCCGGCTGATCATCAACAGGCGGAGGAGGGGAAAGCACGGCTGGCTTTCCTGTCACCGGCAACGCAGGCGCAGGCGCAGGCGGAGGCGGTAGAACCTTCCCGGCAGGCAATGGTATTGCCTCTCTAACTGGTTCATTGGCTTTCTCTGGCCGGACAGGATCATCGGGATCAGAGCCAACGGGATCAGGATCCAGAAAGGGTGGGAGACTTCTTCCGCCGCCAACCAGGGACTTGAAACTCCTCTCAACATCCTCAGGAACCTTGTCGGCAGCAGCACTGGCAAAGTTCCGGGCAGCAGAACGCCGGGCATTGGTTTTCTTTACTGATCCCTTGGTAAGGTCACCAGTCTCCTGCTGCACAAAATCACGCATCTTCTGCTGTGCATTTTTCGCAACTGTTTTCCTCCACTCCTTGAGTGATTGTTCTTTTGCCTGTTTGCGCTCCGCATCGGAGATCTTCTTCATTGCAGCCTCAAACGCCTCACGCCTCTCCCCTGAAGCCTTTGCACTCAGGCTCTTTAATGCTTTATCTACGCCCTTATCCTCCTCCCCCCGGAGAGAACCTGTGACGGAAAGGCAGACAAGAATTACAGCACAGCTAAGGTTGCTGGTCGTGTATGACTCCACGCTTCTCCTCCTTGCTAGTCTTGATTGCCTCCAGCACCAGTTCAGCTGCACCGGTCACTGAAACATGTTTTGGCCGGCGCCCACCGGGAGACTGTTCTTCAGATTCCTCCCCTTTCATCAGGCTTGAGGAATCATGAATGACCATCCGAACCCTCCCCGTCATCCGCCCATGACGATTCTCGGTATCAAAGTCAAGGGAATCACCAATGAGGGTAAAGTCCGAGCGTCGCACAATCGCCCTGTTCTTACTACTGATAAGCTTATCCGTTAAGCTGTAAGTCGCCTCCTCCAGCTCAATCTTCATCTCGGAATCTCCCTCACCAACAAACTCAATATCCATCTGCTTGATATTGATGTTATCCTCACTCACCCGGGTCATTTCCCCTGCAAGCATCAAGCACTCCAGTATTCCATCCTTAAATTGTGGGATCTTCACCCGCAGGTTGGGCTTGCCCAAAGGCAAATAACGCGCAGCCTGTAACCCGCTGGTTTCATCCCCCGATCCCTTGCCGACTTTCTCGACTCCAGCCACAGGCTTACTGTTTCCTGTCCCTGCAGGTTCTGCCTGTTGACCGTAAGCAAGTGCGCTCGTAGCCAGAATCGCCGGTAAGAAAAAATATTGTTTTAATGGCATATGCAAGAGTAACTGGTCAGATCTATTGATTTGCAGCTCCGTGAATCCTGGTGAGCGTGGCTAAGACTGCCGGCAATTCGGCCAATGGTATCTGGTTGGGTCCATCTGATTTTGCCTCGGCTGGATTAGGATGCGTCTCGATAAAAACCCCATCGCAACCCGCAGCCACCGCGGCTCGCGCCAGCGCCGGCGCCAGAACACCATCACCGGAAGAGCTCGATCCCGCTCCTCCGGGCCGCTGAACAGAATGTGTCGCATCAAACACAACCCGATGACCATCTTCTCTCATTAAGGGAATCGAACGCATGTCCGCTACAAGGTTATTATAGCCGAAACTCGATCCCCTTTCGGTAAAAAAGAATTCATCACATCCGGCTGCACGCACCTTATCAGCAATCGGGCGGATATCCCAAGGGGCAAGAAACTGCCCCTTCTTGATATTCACCGGCCTGCCGGTGCCGGCAGCGGCAATGATCAGGTCGGTCTGGCGACAAAGAAACGCCGGTATCTGCAGCAAATCCACAAACTGGGCCGCATGCTCGGCATCATTCGGGGTGTGAACATCAGTGGTCACCGGCACCGCCAGTTCTCGCCCAATTTCACCGAGGAGCCGACATCCCTCCTCCAGCCCCGGGCCTCGAAATGAATCGATCGAGGTTCGGTTTGCCTTGTCATAGGAAGCCTTGAAAACAATACGGTAGCCTTCCTGCTCCGCGATTTCCTTGATATCCCGTGCCAGCTGCCATGTCAGCTCCTCTGATTCAATCACGCAGGGACCAAGAATGAATACCGGAGCCTCGCCATCCAGAAGAACACAGGCATCATCGCTACCGATCCTCACTGAAGAGCTGGGAGTTGTGGGTTGGAATGACACCTTTTAACTTAATGCCTGCCCGTCAACGGGCAAGCCAAACGCGTACGAATATACACTAACCACGACCCCCGAAACAGCTTTGACTGCCATTTTTCTTTATTTCGCCCCTTTACCGAATGCCATTTCATGCGTTAGAAATGAATGGATTCAGGACATTTATCGTTAACCTAAAAACAATCATGAAATCAAAACCACTCAAAGCCATCGGCTCTCCCCGGCGTCATTTCCTAAAAGGCGCAACTGCGGCTGTCGCGGCCCCATTTATCCTGCCATCTCACATCTGGGCTGCGAAGACCAAGCCCAATGACCGGTTGGTCATGGGTTTTGTTGGCATGGGCAAGCAAAACGGCGGACTGTTGCGCAACTTCATGGGACAAGGGGTGCAGGCGGTTGCTGTTTGTGACGTGGATACCAACCGGCGCAACAACGCCCAGAAAACCGTCAACACCCACCACAAGAATTCCGATTGCCGGGCAGTAGTCGACTTCCGGGAGATTACCGAGGTCAAGGGCATTGATGCGGTATGCATTGCCACCCCGGATCACTGGCATTCGGTGATTACCATCTCCGCCCTGGCCAACGGCAAGGATGTTTACTGCGAGAAGCCACTGACCCACAACATCCACGAATCGGTCGAGGTCATCCAGGCCGTCAAAAAATACAACCGCGTGTTGCAGACCGGCTCCATGCAGCGCTCCTCCAGTGAATTCCGCATCGCCTGTGAACTGGTTCGCAACGGCGTCATCGGCAAGGTCAAGAACGTCGATATCTCGGTGGGTGATCCCGGCCGGCCCTGTGACCTCAAGGAGGAGGACATGGAGCCCGGCCTCAACTGGGACCTGTGGTGCGGCCCGGGACCGTTACGAAGCTACAGCTCAGTGCTCAGTCCGCGCGGGGTGCACAACCACTTCCCTTCCTGGCGCAACTACATGGAATACGGTGGCGGCATGATCACTGACTGGGGTGCCCACCACATTGACATCGCCCAATGGGGGCTCGGCGCCGATGGCTCCGGACCCATCGAGGCCCGGCCTCCCGAGGGATGGCAGCAGTGGAAAAGCAAGCGCGGTGCGCAGCTGGCCTACAAGGACGGCGCCACGGTAACCCACAAGAACGGCTTCGGGGTGCACTTCTTCGGCACCGATGGCGAGGTCAAGGTCAATCGCGGACGCTTTGCTTTCACCCACAAGGGCAAGGAGATAGCCAAGTTTGAAAAGCGTGGTGACGGCTCACTGGGAAGTGCACTCAAAACCGCGGAAACCCAATTCCTGAAGGATGCCAAGGTCAAGCTCTACAACAGTGGACATCACATCCGCGACTTCCTATCCTGTGTCGAGAGCCGCAAGAAGCCGATCACCAACGAGATCGTCGGTGGTGGATCCGCCACCGCCTGTCACCTGATGAACCAGGCCTACTACAACGGTGAGCTTATCAAGTGGAACCCTGAGAAAAACACCTTCAGGGACAACACCGGCAATCCGAAGTGGCTGACCCGCGACTACCGCGGCGAGTGGAAGGTCTAGAACCCTGCAAGGGCCAGAGCACAGCGTCATGTAACAATCACGGAGGCACGCCCGGTTTGCAGGGCGTGCCTTTTTATTGTGAGAGGAACTTAAAAAAATGCCATGAGAATCCAAGCCAAGATACTGGCGAGCACCTTGTGCGCCCTGCTGCTGTCAACCTGTGAAAAGCCATCCTATCAAGGATCCCAAGTGAAGACCGGCCCGGAAGCAAAGGAAAATACGCAATCCTTTCCGCCATTGCCGGAACTCTGGCAGGAAAAAGGCGGTATGGCGGAAGCCACCGAGGACCTGAAGGCGCTGCACGTTGCGATGCAGCGTTACCTGGAGGCAAACGGTGACATTTGGCCCCAGGCTCCTCGTGTTATGATGGATGACGTTGTTCCCTCGGAGCAAACTCTGCAAGAGCATGTTGAGCACCAAGACAACCTGGTAGAGCCCAATGCCGCCTCCCTGGCCGCCTATCGAAAGTTCTGGGAGGACACCCTCAAGCCCTTTGGTGCCACAGCCCGGCATTGGCAACATTCCGGAAAACCCACGGGTTTATTAAATGCCGCTTTCTATAATGCTAACCGGTTTACCCAGGAAAAGAGAGCCGCCTATCGAGAAAATAACGGGGACGAAGGACTGCGGTGGCGAACCAGTGAAGCGGTGTGGTTCTCAATTGAAGCCTACGGAGGAGGTGACAAAATTTTTATTACGGCATCCGGCCGGCTGGAGGATCCGGGCGTGGATGTCACTGTCAAGCTACCCGTCGAGTCACGCACCCAGTCCCTCACCCGGTCAACCGGCACCCTGGTCAAGATAAACATCCGCAAGAGCGGAGCCTATGTCATCCAGGAAAAACCGGTCACTGAAGAGGAACTCACCAAATTGATGAGCGAGGAGTTCGGGAAGAAACCCGATCTCAAGGTGCTGATCCGCTGTGACAAGGAGGCCAAGCACCTCTACCTGGCAAGCGTGATGTCCATCTGCCGTCAAGTCGGTGTCCCGCACGCCAACATCGCAATCAAAACCGAACAGTAAATTGCCCACAGGCACCCGTATTAACGATAAACGGCACCACGGGAACATCTCCCGCGGTGCCGTTTGTGATTAATAAGGAGCCTTGTTTTAGCTTCCGCTACCCTGCTCACCGTCTTCAGCTTCGCCTTCCTCTCCGGGACGCCACTCCTCGGCAACCTGGAAAGCCTGCTCAAGACCCACAAGGTCTGAGCTTGGACGCAGAGCCTCAAAGGCAGCAGTCTCTTTCTTGAGCTCATCCTCGCTGTAGGAGGCAGCCTTGATGGAAAGGCCGATCCGGCGTTCCGCCTTATCGACCTTGATCACGCGGGCCTCGACCTCATCACCAATATTAATGACATCCTTGACCTTGGTGACGTGTTCCTCGGAAAGCTGGGAAATATGAACCAAGCCGTCAACGTCACCCTCAAGCTGCACAAAGGCACCAAAGGTTGCGATCTTTGCAACGGTTCCCTTGACGAGGTCGCCAACATTGAAATTGCTGCCGATCTCCTCCCACGGGTCAGTTTCAAGCTGCTTGACCCCAAGGCTGATGCGCTGGTTTTCCTTGTCGATTTCCAGCACCACCGCGTTCAGTTCATCACCTTTGTTGAGAATCTCGCTCGGGTGGTTGACCTTACGTGTCCAACTCAAGTCGGAAACGTGGACCATGCCATCAATACCGTCCTCAAGCTCAATGAAGGCACCATAAGGAGTGAGATTGCGCACCTCGCCCTTGATCGTGCTTCCAATCGGGTAGCGTGTCTCAACCTCGTCCCATGGATTGGGCTCAAGCTGGCGCACGCCGAGGGAAATCTTCTGCTCCTCCGTGTTGATACCAAGGACAACTGCCTCGAGTTCCTGCCCCATCTCCAGAATATCAGATGGACGTGTAATACGTTTCGTCCATGACAACTCGGAGACATGGATAAGGCCCTCAACACCCTCAGCAACCTCAACAAATGCCCCGTAAGGCACCAGCTTGGTGATCCTGCCCTTGACGTGTCCGCCAACAGGGAACTTCGCCTCGATGTCCTCCCATGGGTTTGGCGTGAGTTGCTTCATCCCGAGGGAGACGCGCTCCTTTTCCTTGTCGACTTCCAAAATCTCCACTGTCACCACCTGTGCAATGGTCAGCATCTCACTGGGATGATTGATGCGTCCCCAGCTCATGTCAGTGATATGCAACAGGCCATCCATACCCTTGAGATCAACGAACGCACCAAAATCGGTAAGGTTCTTGACCTGCCCCTCAACGGTGTCACCAACAGTGACCTCCTCGAGAAACTTCTGCCGCTCAAGGGAACGCTCAGCCTCAATAACCTCACGGCGACTCAACACCACGTTCTTGCGCTCATCGTTGAGCTTCACGATCTTGAAGTCGTAGACATTACCGACATACTCGGTGAGATCCTTCGGCGGAATAATATCGATCTGTGAGCCGGGTAGGAATGCCTCGACCCCGACATTGACCATCAATCCACCCTTCACCACGGCCTTGACCTTGCCCTTAACCAAGCCTCCGTCGTGAAACACCTTGGCAATCTTGTCCCAATTCTGCTTATGCGCTGCCTTTTCCTTGGAGAGGACGATCATGCCCTCATCATTCTCAAGGCGCTCCAGCAGGACTTCTATCTCGTCGCCTACTGCAAATTCTTCATCTTCGAACTCGGAAACGGGAATAGCGCCTTCCGACTTGTAACCGATATCCACCAGGACGATCTGTGGCTGGATTTCGAGAATTCGACCGATAACGATCGAGCCTTCACGGAACTCACGGAAGGACTTATCAATTAAGCTGAGTAAATCAACACTCATAGGATTGGGTTTGTAAGGTTGGGTTTTATGGTTAACCGACTACGTCGTTGCCCCGGAGTTTTAAACCCCATCCGGCCACCGGGACGCCTACAAGGCCGAAATAGGGGTGCGGAGTTTAAAGCATGGGCTCCAATGTGCAAGGTTTATTGCCACATCGGCCAGGACCCTGGAAAACAGCAGAAAAGCGGAATTTCCTGTTTAGCAGGGGACAGTGTCGGGGGATTGTAATTCCTTATAATTCCCTCATTACCTGTCATTTACGATAAAAACACTCTCGCACGTGACCTGATGGCTGGTTTTGCGGTTCAAATGCAACCAATGGCATGAACTTCCCGGCCAAAAAGCCTGGCAACCCCGCAAGGACTCGAACCTTGAATAACGGTACCAAAAACCGTTGTGTTACCATTACACCACGGGGTTATCGTGAACAGTCGGCAAAGTAGCTCCTTCCAAGCGGAGATCAAGAGCCGGATTTGCCATCTAT
>JAAESJ010000510.1 GCA_024229495.1 Verrucomicrobiaceae bacterium
AACATACGGGAGCCTAGCAATGAGTGGCGCCGCATGGACATACACGCTGGACAACAGCGATGCAGACACGACCGCACTGGACGCGGGCGACTCGGTAACAGACGCCTTCACAATCACTGTGACGGAGTCCTCTTCGAGCACCACTGACACAATGACAGTCACAGTCACCGTAACCGGTGCTGACGACGATGTGAGCGCTGGTGCAGATCAGACTGGCGCAGTCACGGAGGACGCATCCGCGACCACAGCTACCGGCACAATCTCGGGTAGTGACGCAGATGCAGACGCATCACTGTCATACAGCGGTGCAGCGACCGGAACATACGGTTCGATAGCACTGAGTGGAGCGACCTGGACATACACCCTGTCCAACACCGATGCAGACACGACCGCACTGGACGCGGGCGACTCGGTAACCGACGCCTTCACGATGACGGTGACCGACTCTGACTCGTCCGAGACCGACACAATGACCGTCACAGTCACCGTAACCGGTGCTGATGACGACGTGAGTGCTGGTGCAGATCAGACTGGCGCAGTCACGGAGGATGCTTCTACAGCCACAGCAACCGGAACTGTAGCCGCAACCGACGCCGACGCCGATTCTGCGTTCACCTACGCCATCGGCACTGCCGCTGGAACATACGGGAGCCTAGCAATGAGTGGCGCCGCATGGACATACACGCTGGACAACAGCGATGCAGACACGACCGCACTGGACGCGGGCGACTCGGTAACCGACGCCTTCACAATCACTGTGACGGAGTCCTCTTCGAGCACCACTGACACAATGACCGTCACAGTCACCGTAACCGGTGCTGATGACGACGTGAGTGCTGGTGCAGATCAGACAGGGGCAGTCACGGAGGACGCATCCACGGCCACGGCAACCGGAACAGTATCCGCAAGCGACGTTGACGGCGATGACTCGACCTTCACCTATGCTATTGGTGCTGCAACAGGCACATACGGAACCCTCTCAATGAGTGGCGCCGCATGGACATACACCCTGAACAACGCTGACACAGACACAGATGCTCTGGACGCGGGCGACTCGGTAACCGACGCCTTCACAATCACTGTGACGGAGTCCTCTTCGAGCACCACTGACACGATGACCGTCACAGTCACCGTGACAGGTGCTGACGACGATGTGAGCGCTGGTGCAGATCAGACTGGCGCAGTCACGGAGGACGCATCCACGGCCACGGCAACCGGAACAGTATCCGCAAGCGACGTTGACGGCGATGACTCGACCTTCACCTATGCTATTGGTGCT
>JAAESJ010000511.1 GCA_024229495.1 Verrucomicrobiaceae bacterium
ACCGGATGCCGGCCGTGGACCGGGCGCTCCTGCGGATGGCCGTCTACGAGTTGTGCCACCGTGCCGACGTTCCCACGTCAGCCGTGTTGTCCGAAGTGGTGGACCTGGCGGGCGACTACTCGACGGATCGCTCGTCGCGTTTCGTGAACGGTGTCGTCTCGGCGGTAGCTGCCGTGGCCCGTCCCGAAACCCGTTCCAAAGTTGGTTCCGAGTCGGACGACGCGACGTGACCGACACTCAGGTGTGACCGGGAGAGATCGACTAGCCGTCCCTGATCCACCGCTGGTGGTCGACGGCCTGGAGTTGCGGCGGTGGGCGGTTGGTGATCGGGACGACCTAGTTGAGGCCTGGGCAGATCCGGAGGTTCGACGTTGGACGGCCGTTCCCGATGACGTCGATTCGGATGCCGCGGCACGGTGGATAGCCGGCGAGGAACGGCGCCGAGAAGCTGGCCTGGCACTGGACCTGGTCGGTGTGGCGGTCAACGACGGCCGGCTGCTCGGAGAGGTGGGACTCTCGGCCTTCGATATGCAGCGCGGCGCGGCCCG
>JAAESJ010000512.1 GCA_024229495.1 Verrucomicrobiaceae bacterium
CGTGGGATTTTCCCCAGGGCAGTCAGGAAACTCAATGAGCTTCAGCCTGAATTCGTAATGAGTGTGGGTGACTTGATCACCGGTGGAGCCAAGCAGAAGAAGGAATCCGTGCTGCTCAAGCAGTGGCAGGAATTTAATTCGTTCATCAAGGATTTTGACATGCCCTTCTTCTATTTGCCGGGCAACCACGATGTGAGCAATGAAGTTGGTGACCGGGTATGGGACAGGCTTTTCGGGGTTCGGTATTATTCCTTTGTCTACAAGGGTGTCCTTTTTCTCTGCTTGAATACCCAGGAAGGGCCGGGGTGGAGACCGCCTTCTCTGGGTGAGGAGCAAATCAAGTGGGCTGTGGAGGAGCTCAAAAAGCATCACAAGGTCAGGTGGACCATGGTTTTCATTCATCAACCGCTCTGGTTAATGGAAGAGGGGATCGAAATCCGGCGCGAGGGTAAGAAAACCCTGCGCAAATCCGACACCGGATGGCCAAAGGTGGAGGCTGCCCTTGCAGATCGTAAATACACGGTTTTCGCCGGGCATATTCATCACTACGGAAAATATATCCGCAATGAACGCGCTTACTACATGTTGGGAACTACCGGAGGGGGTAGTCAGTTGCGCGGTACCTCGTTCGGGGAATTTGACCACGCAACCTGGGTGACCATGACCGATAAGGGGCCCCGGTTGGCAAATCTTCTCATCGACGGAATTCTGGCTGATGATGTGACCACTGAGGCACACCAGCAATTCTGGCGCAGTCTGGCCTTTGAGGAATATTTTGAGGATCGTTCCGCACTTGACGGAAAAAAACTGACCTTGCGTTTGCGCAATTTCTTTGACTTTGAGATACAGGGGAGGTTGCACTGGAAAATGCCAAAGACTGCAATCCTCGAAGTCAGTCCCGCCATGACGGAGATCAGCCTCAAGTCCGGGGAAGAGAAAGTCCTGAAGTTCACTATGCAACAGGATACAGGTTCCCGGTTGCCACGCCTGTTGCCACGGCTTGAGGTGAAGTTCACAGGTGGCGATGCAATCCTGAACCTGGGGACAGACCTTGATGTGCCGGTTGCCGGCGGAAAGGAGTAGACTTAACCCGCGCGACTAATATTTTTTTTGGATCTTTCCCTCTCGAATGAAGTCGAGGATCATTTCGTCGATTTTCCTGCCTTTTTCTCCCAGGTCGTGCCCTGCGCCAACCACCTTCAGGTGGGTGACGTTTTCCGGGCCATAGGCATAGCAGATAATCCCGCGGCTGATCTCTTTACCGTCCTCATCGGGTATTTCCCCCCCCTTGAATCCTTTTTGTTGCGCCCAGTGGTAAGCTGTATCCTGGGCTGAGAGGTGCATGGCGTTACGTCCGCGCTTGCCACCCTGATACGGAACGATTCGGTCACGGGTGCCGTGCACGGTCAGGATGTTGCTGCCGGTGACCGGCCTGCCCTTGGTGTCATACTTTGCGCTGCCGTCATCAGAGCGCTTCCAGAAAGTTCCATCGTGGTATTGCTCGGTAACCATGGAGGAGACAATCGGCACCGCGTTGCTGATCATGTCGGGGTCATCGACCTCGATAAGGAGCCTGAATATATACCCGGCACCATTGGAGAAACCGATCATGGAAACACCGGGCAACCGGGCCCTTGGGTAATGAGTTCCGAGATCCCTGATGATGTGCCTGAAATAACGGGTGTCCGGTGCCCGTGAGGATTCATCAGAAATATTCCAGCTTCGGCGATAGCCCTGGGGCGCGACGATAATGTGGTCCTTGAGCCGTCGCGACCAACCCTTGATCAGGTTTTTGGCCTGGCCGCCATTGCCATGGAAAAGAAATACCACGGGCATCTTGTTTTTCCCTTTCACTGGTGCGCTGACAAAATATTCACGGTCTTGTCCGTCGGGTTCCTGTGGCCATTTCTGGTGGATGACGTGTCGTTTGATATGGGTATTTTCGTTCTCCCTGACGGTTTCACGTTCAACGGGGGCCTTTCCCGTGGTGGCCAGCAGGTGCTCTTTCAGGGTGACTTTTCCGTCCCTGTCCCGGTCAACCTGGTCAAAGATTTTCCGGGGTCCTTCCGGCACCTCTTGCCTGACAAGAAAACCGTCGTTGTTGCTGTCCCACTTTTTAAACCCGGCTGTCGATTCCTTTACCCGGTCGTCCGCCCCTGGCGTGGTATTAATGGTGAGCATGAGCGCAAAAAGGGGTGGGTATATTTTCATCATTCCATTCATGATACATTAAGGATCAAGAGCATCACCTGTTTTTCATTTTTGTAAGAAAAAACAGACTCTTCAAGTTGATGGATATACTGGAGGTTTCATCCTGTATGGTTGCAAGGGTGGTGAGGTGCTCCATATTATACGGGTGCCCCGTTTTTTTAATGTCATCTTCCTTTGGTTGCTGATTTTTTCCCGTGCGAGTGGTGGTATTACGGAGATTGTCGTTTTTGGGGACAGCCTTTCTGATGAGGGCAATGTCAATTCCGCTTCATTCGGATTTGTGCCCTCTGATGACTACTTTGACTCGCGGGTATTTTCCAGTGGGGCGACATGGATTCGGACCCTTGCCGAGCAACTGGATGTGCCTGAACCAAGGCATTACCTCGCCGGGTCAGGGCGTGCTACGAATTACGCTTATGGGGGAGCGCAGACCGGTGATGGTGACAGTAGCTTTGCGAGTATTTTAATCCCGGATGTGGGTGGGCAAATTGATGCGTTCAAGAATGATGGCAGGAGCTTGGGAAGGCAATCTCTCTGTACCCTATGGATTGGTGGCAATGACCTAAACGGGACTTCCTCGGGAAATTCCCAGCGCGTGATTAATCGAACCATTGCCAATATGGAGGGGCATTTGGAGGAAATGATATCACTTGGTGCTGTTCAGATTGTGGTTCCCAATGTGCCACTTCTTGGAGAAATTCCTCAGCACAACCGCAATGCTGCTGAGCGCAGACAACAGAATGAGCTTGTTCATGACTATAATTCCCGCTTGAAGGGCTTGCTTGTGAGCCTGAGAAACCGTTATCCGGCAACAAGGTTTATCGAGGTAGATGTCGCCGCTTTCATGGTTGATCTCATTGCTGATCCGGAATCCTTTGGATTTTCGAACACAAGGGACCAGGCCTATACGGGACCACTTGGTGGGATTTTCGGTGGTGATGTGGTTTCCAACCCTGAGGAGTATGTGTTTTGGGATGACCTTCATCCCACAGGACCAATTCACGAAATCATCGGTATGATGGCAGCCAGGGAAGTAAAGCGTTCCCCGGTATCCTCTATTCAGGAGATTGTGCTGGCAGGGACTGACACTTTTATCAGATTTAGCTCCCTTGCTTGGGTAACCTATAGTGTTGAGAGGAGCCTTGACCTGAAACAATGGGAATTAATCCGTGAGGAGGTTCCCGGAACGGGCAGCGTGATTAGCGTTACTGACCAGGGGGGCGGTAACCTGCCGGCTGCCTTTTACCGGCTGATCCTGACGTGGTGATTACTTTGGTCACCAGGAAGGCACAGCAGGATGCCGAACTTCACAGGGGTAACCACCCCTGGCTACGGCTTTTTCTGTGCCGGGGCTTTCAACTCCTGTAATCGTCTCTGGAGGAATTCACGGGAGATTTTGCGGGCTTTTTCACGATCGGCTCCATCGTAATCCCAGAACTCCTGCAGGACTTTTTCAGTTTTTGGGAAATCGCGGCCATCATCACCGATGCGCTGGCGCAGTGAGGCTAGGCGGGCCTTCAGCTCAACGATGGTGGCGGCGTATTTCTGGTCGTCATAGAGGTTGGTGGATTCCAGGGGGTCCTTCTTCATGTCGTAAAGCTCCCAGGCAGGTGGCGTCTGGTTGGAACCCTTGTAATCGGCTCCATAATAATAAATGAGCTTATATTCCTTGGTGCGTATTCCCACATGTCCCGGGTTGTCATGGTGTGCCATGTGCATCCAGTAGCGGTAATAAGCCTCGTTGGGCCAGTCGTTGGGTTCTTTGCCGCTCTCGCATATGCTCTTGAAGCTGCGCCCCTGCATATAGCCTGGCTTCTTTACCCCGGCAAAGTCGAGCATTGTTGGTGCGTAGTCGACATTGCCAACAACGGCATCGACACGGCTTCCGGCCTTAATGGTTTCCGGATAGCGAATCAAGAAAGGCATGCGCATGGATTCCTCATACATCCAGCGCTTGTCCTGGTAATCATGTTCACCAAGCATGAAGCCCTGGTCGCCGGTGTAGATTATGACGGTCTGGTCCATGATCCCGGTGCTATCCAGGTAGGTGAAGAGTCGCTTCAGGTTGTCATCGACTCCCTTCACGCAGCGCAGGTATTTGCGCAGGTAGACATTGTAGGCCATGTCCTTTACCTGCTGGTCGTTGAGCTTGGAGGGATCGTAATCGGCCGGGTAATCCTGCGGGAATTTTTTGGGGAGATCCTCGGCGTAGGAGCGGCGCGGGTTCCGATTGCCGATTGAGGTGCCCACGTGCGGGATGAGTTCATCCTGGTAGCCACGAGTGGCAATGGATCCGAATCGTGTGGGGTGGGAGTCACGGAGGTTATCCGGTTTCGGAATCTCGACATCAGCAAGGTAATCCTTATAGCGGTGGGCATGCTCAAAATAGTCGTGCGGTGCCTTGTAATGGTGCATCAGAAAGAATGGCTTTGACTGATCCCGCTCTTCCTTGAACCATTTGAGGGCCTGGTCGGTGATGGCATCAGATGAATGCATGCCGTCGAACTTGATCAGGTTTTTCGGCCATTTCTTCTCACCCCGGATGCGAAACTCGGGGTTGTGATACTTACCCTGGCCGGGTAGAACGCAATAGTAGTCAAAGTCGGCAGGTTCCTTCTTCAGGTGCCATTTACCGATCATTGCAGTCTGGTAACCGGCCTTCTTCATCTCCCGTGCAAGGTGTTGCCGCCCTGCCTCGATGCCGCCACGAAGGTCGTGCACGTTGCATGTGTGGGCATACTGTCCGGTGAGGATGGTGGCGCGACTGGGTGCGCAGATGGCGTTGGAGCAAAATGCATTCTCAAAGAGCATTCCTTCCCTTGCGAGCCGATCAATGGTTGGTGTCGGGTTCAGTTTGGCCAACCGGCTCCCGTAGGCACCAATGGCCTGGGAGGTGTGGTCATCGGACATGATGAACAGGATATTCGGGGGCTTGGCCGCAATGAGTGGCAGGGTTGCAAGGAGTAGTGATAACCCGACTATTTGCGGGTGCTTGATGGCCATGGTTGTATATAAAGATACGGTTAGTTTTTTTTGGGCTGCAGGTGGTAGTCCGCGAAGTCCATGAATCGTTGCCAGTCGTATCCGTTAATTGAGTGCCCTCCTTCGCGGATGTGGTAGCCGACTTCGCTTTCAATGATTGCCTTTCCGACGGGTGGCGATTCCTTGGACTCGAGCCCTTTTTTACCGAGCAGGCGGTATACTTGGCTGGCGTGGAAGGCTGAGAGGTATTCTCCGCGACCGTCTGCCCAGGTATCCTCCACCCCGCTGTGGATATAGACCGGCCTTGGGGCGATACAGGCAAGAAGCATGTGTTGGTCGACTGGCAGGTCATCTTCCTGTTCGATGAATTTCCATGCGTTGCGACACAGCCAGTAGGGGAACCTCGTGACCATTTTCTTCAGGGTCTCCCCGGATTTACGGCGCCAGAGTGCCGCGCCTGCACAACCGGACTGGGCTGAGATTGCCAGCGCGAAGCGTTCATCCTGGGCGGCAGTCCAGAGTGTCGCCTTGCCCATTTTGGAGTGGCCCATGATGGCAACGCGCGTATGGTCGATATCATCATCGGTTTGCAGGTAATCCATGGCGCGCATGGCTCCCCAGGCACAGGCAGAGAGCACTCCCCATTCGCGCGCCTTGGGAAAACTCTGCCCGTCAGGGTAAAACAGGCGATGGATTCCCCTCAGGAACTCGACTTCGTTGTGCCGGACGAGGTCCTCATGGTAGACGGCGCAGAACCCGTAGCCGCGATCAAGGAAATCCTTCAATGGCCAGCCGTTCCTGAGTTTTCCAGGCCTTAAGATGGATGACTTGAAGTCATCGGAGCGGGTGTTGTTGAAACTGTGCTTGAGAAAGGCGGGAACGGGGGCCTTGACGCCATTGGGGACAAACACAAGGAAGCGCATAGTGACTGAGCCACGCTTGTTGCTTAGCGTAATGTCAATGTCCTTGCGGGTAGCCTTGCCTCCCATGAATTTCGCGTCGGCCTTAACCACCTTGAATTCTGTGCGGATCGGCTCCACGGGCTCAGGAACGCGGCCATATACCAGGTTGCTGAAGAGGGAAAGGATCTGTGGCCTTCGGACATTATGCCATTGGGCAGGCGTGGTGACCGGTGTCCCGTCTGCTGCCACCAGCAGCGGTGGCAGGTCGTAGCTGGAAATTTTTTTCTCGTCGTAGTTAATGTCCTTGTCGCGTTCCTTGGCCTCCCGTGCCTGGGCCGTGATCATGGCCAGAAGGGAGAGAATGAGGGTGGGATTCAGGTATTTCATCGCGGCAGGGAGGCGTTTCAGGATCAGGGTTTTCACCCCAGTCTGCGCAGGCGCGTGACGCGGCCTGTAGAGACCCACTCGGCGACAAAGATATTTCCCTGGGCATCAAAGCACGCGTCATGGGGATGAACAAACTTTCCGTTTACCCAGGTTTTGGCGTTGCCACGGTTGACGCTTTTCTTTTTCACCACGCCCTCGACGTCGTCACCCAGGCGGGCGACAACCTCATTCTTTTCATTAAGCAGGGTTACCCTTGCATGTAGCTCGGGTACCAGCAGCAGGTTTTTCCATGAGTCGAGGTTGGCGGGTAATCCGTAACCTTTCAGTGTCTCAATATACTTACCGTCCATCGTGAAATACTGCAGGGAGTGGTGGGCACGGTCGCAGACCACGATTTGCTCCTTGCGCCCGGGGCGGCGGTCAATCCAGATACCGTGAGGGGTATTGAACTTACCTTCTCCTCCCCCTGGTCCACCGAACTTGGAAACCCAGTTCGCATCCTTGTCATACCGGTGGATACAGAATGACCCATAGCCATCGGCGAGCAGGAAGCCACCGTCATCAAGAAAGGCAAAGTTGGTCGGCATGAATGCGTCCCTTCCCCAGCGCTTCACCCGCACCTTGTCCTCGTCTTTCCTGTAGACTCCGCTTTCCATAGGGGCATATTTTTCCCAAACGGTTTCACCTTTCAAGGTCATCTTTGCAAAGGATTTCACCTGCTGGTAGGAACATACATAGAGGAACTGCTCACCACCCTCGGTGCGAACCTCAATGCCGTGTCCACCCCCCTGGAAACGGCTGCCGAAGGCCCTGATGAACTTGCCCTTCTGGTCGAAAACAAAGATGGATGGGTGGTCTTTCTTGTTGGCGTGCCCCTCATGAATCACGTAAAGCAGACCATCGGCGTCCACGGCCACGTTGTGGGTAGTTTGCCAGGTGAACTTGTCGGGCAGTTTTGCCCAGTCGTGCTGAACCTCAAAGCGGTGCTCGCCCTCACCGATAACAAGCGGTTCCCGCGATTTTTGCCCCAGCAAAAGTTGTGGCATGGTGATGCCTGCGGCGGCAGTGGTGGAAGTGTTGAGGAAACGGCGTCGGGAAATGGAAGTGTGCATCATAATAAGGAACGGTTTTTGGCAATTAGTGTATCTATCTGTTTTTGGGAAGCAATCCCTCGGTATAGTTTCCTTAAACACCCGCGATAGAGATATCAGATGCAATTTCGCTTATTCCTTGCCTTTACGTTCCTTAGCGGGATGCACAGTGTCCCTGTCAGGGGCGAAAACCGCTATGCATTCATTATTTCCGGGGATCCTCAATATGTCGCCCAGAAGGCTCAACAGCCAAAAAAGCTCGATATTTACTCCCAGCAGGCAAATGCCCGATTTATTTCCCTGGTAAAAAACTTTCCCGGGGCAGCCATCCCGGAGAAGTTCGGTGGTGGAGCCGTCAGCAAAGACATTCTTGGTATTCTTGTTGTCGGCGACCTGATTGACAGTGCCGATAAAAATGGAGGGTTTTACCCGGCAATGCAGCGTTTTGAATGGCAGCGGTTCAAGAAAGATTACGGGCTGACCGGGAAAGATGGAGGACTGCCGTTTCCGGTATACGAGTTGCACGGCAATCACGATGGTCCACAGGGTGACACTTTCATTATTGATGGGATTATAGAGCGTAACAGGAAAAGGCCCGGCCTGGCGCAGGTGTCGCGCAATGGCCTGCATTACAGTTGGGATTGGGGTCCCTTGCACCTGGTTAACCTTGGAATGTTTGTCGGGTCAGGTGAAGAGCGGCGAAAGGATCATCATTATGCGCCACGAGGCAGCCTTGAGTTCCTGCGCGAAGATCTCAAAAGGCATGTCGGGCAATCAGGGAGACCGGTGATTCTCTCCTTCCACCTGCATCCAAACGGGCCGGACTATGACTGGCCGCCTGCCGATCTGTCTGCGCTTTGGGATATTGTAAGAAGCTATAACGTGATTGCCCTACTGCATGGTCACACGCACGGATCTCCGCCAAGCAGGTTGCAGTGGAATGGTGTGAAATTTGCCGGGGCGTTGCCGGCCGATCCGGTAACAGTTGATGTCTTTAACCCGGATGATTCAGGGGCGGCAAAAACGGATCGTCGCGACCCTGATCGTGGGGTGGGATTGCGACACGGATTTCTATACGCGGAGTTAATTGATCGTGAAGGGGAAAAAGATGACGAATTTGTGGTTCGCTCGATTGCCACCAAGGACAACTGGGAAAGCCATGACTGGGACCGCACCTGGGTAAAGAAGGTGAATATTCCAGCGGTTGCTAATCCCGACAATGCAGATGCTCCCAAAACGGTGGAGGAAACCTGGGCTCTTTTTGATCCCCGTGCTGATCCCCTTGAGACAGAGTTGATCCGTGAATGGAGCGAGGGGGAGATCGTGTTGCGCTATTTACGCTACGTGGTTGGCACATTTGGAGGAAAAAAAATGAAGGTGGCGGCTTTTCACGCGTTTCCGGAAGGGGGAAGAAACCTACCGGGGATTGTCCAGTTGCACGGAGGTGGTCAACGGGCACGAAGTGAGGTAGCTCGGTATTGGGCTTCACAGGGGTATGCTGCAGTAGCGGTAAACTGGGGTGAATACCCGGTTACCGATGCGCAGGATGACCCGGGAACGGACTGGGCGGGAATTGCCGCGGGATTTGAGTTACCCAAGCATCATAATGGCGTGACTCCCGGTGAGGCGACCCTGCATGGGAATGTGCATCCCTGGAACAGTAGCTGGATTCTTTATTCTGCGGCAGCACGCCGCGCCATTACCCTGCTTGAAAGGCAAGAACAAGTGGACGGTGAGCGCATCGGCTTAAGCGGGCATAGCATGGGGGGACGACTCACTGTCCTCACTGCGATTGATCCTCGAGTGCGTGCTGCCTGTCCGTCGGTGGGTGGTAGCGGTTACCTTTATGAGGACATCCGTGGTATTCCTGCATCCGGCCGGCATATGGCTGAAGATATTGAGTATTACAAGGCCACCCTGGGTTCAGCCCGATACTGGCCATTGATCAAGTGCCCGCTGCTCTTCCTCGGCGCCACCAATGATTTCAACTCTCCCATGGAGAAAGTGTTGCGGGCTTTTCGAACCCTGCCGCAGCCCAATGGTGCATTGTCCTTTACCCCGCACATGAATCATCGCTTTACGGCAGATTGTTACGCGGCGCGTGTGCGCTGGTTCCAGTCTCAGCTCAAGGGAAACTTCCGGTTCCCGAAGACACCCGAGAGCAGGTTGATCCTGAAAACAGCCGATGGCATTCCTCTTTTCAGCGTGATTGCTGACCCTGACAGCGGGCACGGCTTGAAGAAGGTTGCTGTTTATTACGGTTTTGAACGTGATCCCAGGGTGCGTTTCTGGCGTTCGGCCGGGGTTGTCCGCGATGGCAACAACTACCTCGCGCAATGTCCTGTAATGGATCCCAATGAGCCACTGTTTGTCTTTGCCAACCTAACTTATGATACTGGTGAGCAACTGGATTTGCCACGGGGATACCGGGACACCTCACTCCTGACCGTCAGCAGTGAGCAATCGCAGGCAACTCCGCAAGAATTGAGTGCCAGTGGGGTCAGGCCCACCGGCGAGCGTCAGCGCATAATTGATGATTTCAGTCGCGGGTGGGGTGATTGGTCACTGGTTTCCCCCGACAACGCCCACCACTTTTCCTTCAAGACGCACAAGCTGAATGATCCCGCATTTTTTGGCCCCCGTGGCGCTGAGTTGGTCTTTGAGATTGAAACCACCGAGCCTGGTAACACCTTGGCGGTCGTAATGGAGACTGACCAGTGGCGTGGTTACACGGGGCGGAAAACCAATCACTATGTCGCACTTATCAAGCTCGCGAAATCCGGCTCGCAAACCGTTCGCATTGCCCCGGGTTCCTTTACCAGCAGTGACGGGCTTGCACTGGCCAATTATAATTATGTCACTGGCCTTATTGTTACTCCCGGTAATAAGGAGCGGCCAGGGATGGTTAAGGGACAGTGGCAGGGAAAGGTTCCCATTCTCGACAACCTGCGCTGGGAGGGTGGCCGTTTTTCCCCGAGACCAAGACCATACCTCGGTAAGCGGCAGCAGGGGCTTGACCCGGACAGGGGATTTAAGGAAGCCTTTGATGAGGCAGTCAGGGAGTCAGTTAAACTCGAGGGGCTGGACAGAAAGTGATGCATGTCGTGGCAGTATTATTATCATAACCCAATCCCATAGGCATGAACCCGATCTTACCTGAACAGACCCGTTTCCTGCACCGGATGGCGCCAACGCCGCTTGTTGAAGTGCGCGTTGACTCATCTGCTCCTGCAATCTGGTGTAAGCTCGAGTTTCTCAACCCGAGTGGATCCACCAAGGACCGTATTGCCCGCCATATCCTTGAGAAAGCCTGGAGACGTGGTGACATCGGGCCGGGGGCAACGGTGGTCGAGGCTTCCAGTGGATCGACCAGCATCGCTTTTGCCCTCGCCTGTGCCCAGATGGGGCTGAAGTTTGTGGCCTTTATTCCCGATGCGGCCACCAGCGAGCGTGAACTGATCATTAGGGCCTATGGGGGTGAAGTGTACCGGGTTGGCGGTGGGATGTCTGAGGTTCTTCAGGCTGCACATGATGCAGCTGGGAAAAATGACTGGTTCCCGGGGCGTCAGTTTTCCAATCCCGACAACACCGAGGCCCACCGCATTTATACCGGGCCTGAGATTCTCTCCCAGATTCCCGGCGGGGCGGTTGACGCGGTGGTCAGTGGAGTGGGCACAGGGGGCACCCTGCGCGGACTTCACGATGCTTTTTCAGGGGCAGGTTGCAAGGTAGAGGTTTTTGCCGCCATTCCCCGGCAGGGGGAGATGTTCGGATCCAATATTGAGTGTTGCAGCCTCAAGTTCAGTTCCGATGTGCCCGGGGTGGTTGAGGGAATTTCCGAGATTTACAGTGAATGGGACACAGAGGGCATTACGGAAATTGAAGTTAGTGACGATGAGTGCCTGGAATTAACACGCAAGCTTTGGTCAATGGGTTTCCCGGTGGGACCCAGCTCGGGACTGAACCTTGCGGCTTCCCTTCAGGCTGCAGCAAGGCTGGGCGAAGGGAAGTCGATAGTCACGGTTTTCCCTGACCGCATGGAGCGTTACTTCTCCCACAAGGTGTTTGAAGGACTGCATCATCCGTCAGGATGCTGAGGGTTCCGGGAAGTAACCTTTACTTGAAAGTTTTGAGCGCTTTGCGTTCCTTCAACGGATACCAGTCATCAATCTGCTTGGCCAATCGGGCAACTGCGTCCCCGTGTTGTGCTGCGCGGTTGACTTTTTCATGGGGATCCTCCTTCAGGTTGAAGAGCTGCGGGCGTTTTTCAGTACGCGGGTGGGTGCTCTTGTAGCGGTTTACCTCTCCGTCATAGGTCAGCAGAAGTTTCCAGTCGTCCTCGATGACCCAGCGGAAGAGCAATGAGGCCTCGGGTTTTTTAAGGTCGGCAATGTCATGGGCAAAGCTCTCGCCGAAAATCGCCTTGCGTGTGATGGCCTTGTTGCCCGTCAGGTTTTCCATGAGGTTTAGGCCGGGTAAGTCTTTGGGCATCTTTGCCCCGGCAGCGGCGAGGATCGTGGGGACAATATCAATGCTGCTGGTAAGCTCACTGCGCTCGCCGGGCGGGATTTTTCCCGGCCAGCAATACATGATCGGGGTGCGAATCCCTCCTTCATAAGGGGTCTGTTTTGAGCGTGGTGCGTATCCGTTGCGATTCGGGTTCTGGATCCAGCCGTTGTCCGTGACATAGATAATCAGCGTGTCCTTGCGTTTTCCTGATTTATCGAGGATGCCCATGAGCTCGCCGCAGGTTTCATCGAACCAGTCACACATGGCGTAATACTTGGCGATTGGTAGTGGGCGTCCGTCGGCCTGATATTTTTTCAAGAGCCGTTGTGGCGGATTGTGCGGGGTGTGTGGCAGGAAGGGGGCATACCAGAGGAAGAAGGGCTTTTGCTCCTTGCCCGCGATGCCGATGAAGTCACTGATTTCCTTCATGCCTTGGCGTCCGATTTTTAGGCCGTCGTCCCCGTGGCGCCCGCCATTTTCCGGGAAGCCGCGCGTCATGCCGTGGGTGAATCCGCCGTGTTGGTAGCTTCCCTCCCAGAACTTGCCGCTCTGGTGACTGAGGTATCCCTGTTCACCGAGGAGTGCCGGAACGGTGTCGAATTTTTCAATGTAGGTGATCAACTGGGCCCGGCGCTCATTGTAGAGCTTTGAGTTGCGTGCTGCATACTTGGGCGATGGATCATTGCCGGTAATTCCATGGGTGGAGGCGTAGTGGCCGGTAAGCAGGGTCGCCAGCGAGGGGCGGCAAAGTGCGGTGGGAACATAGCCGCGCCGGAAAAGTGCGCTCTGCCGGGCAAGTTTGTCGATGTGCGGGGTCTTGATGTCCGGGTGCCCCATGAAGGAGTAGTCGGTCCAGGACTGGTCATCGGAGATGATTAAAACGATATTTGGCTTGGTGGCTGCGAGACCACCACTGAGGGCAATAACCGTAACGAGCAGGGAGAAAAATAAATGACGCATTGGCAGAGAGCCTAGCATCAATTCTCTTTGCTTGAAAACAACTGATTGGCCAGGAATGCCCCGCACAGGGCTCCCAGGCAGGGAGCGATGATGTAGACAGAGAGCCAACCGTGGCCGTTTACAGTGAATGGCACCTCTCCCCAGCCTGCAATCGATGAGAAAATACGCGGAGCGAGGTCGCGTGCGGGATTGAGCCCTGCCTGGGTGATGGGCGCAAAGACACAGATGATGGTGGTCAGGCCAATGCCGATGGCAATAGGCGTCATCGGGCCCGGTCCTGACTTGTTGTTGCGGGCGGTGAAGCCGAATACCACCAGGGCGAGCATCAGGGTGCCGAGGAACTCGGCGAAGAAGGCATTGAGGTGGGAAACCCTCTCGCGGTCTGCTTCCTTGAGGGGTTTGCCGCCGGGATCGGGGAAGTATTCCCCGAAGATCATGGCGCTTGCCTCGCTTCCCGCGGTGCCTCGCGTGATGTGGTTGGCTTCCTCAAAGGTAATGATTGAGCTGTTGAAGAGCAGGAATACCGCGCAGGCACCAAGGAAAGCACCGGTGAGTTGGGCTGCGATGTAACCGGGTATCCTCCTTGCCGGAAAATCCCGGAAGACTGCAAAGGCAATGGTGATTGCCGGGTTGAGATGAGCGCCACTGTGCTCGGCGGCGATAAAAATCGCACACGAGAGCCCCAGTCCCCAGACTGCTGCGATCTGGAACATCCCCACCGTGGCATCCAGGGCAACGGCGGTGGCAACGACACCCAGACCGAAGAGCACCATGACGAAGGTACCCAGAACCTCACTGGCAAACCATCTTGGGATCATTTGTTGTGCGCTTGAGTGGTTTCCCTGATGCCGGATGCGTAGGCTTCAAAGACGAGCTTGATACGGTCGCGCACCGAGCGGAATGCCTCCATGATCTCCTCTTCACTTCCCTGTGCATGCGCGGGGTCATCAAA
>JAAESJ010000513.1 GCA_024229495.1 Verrucomicrobiaceae bacterium
GGAGTCCAGGACCACGGTGAACGTGTCGGTCGTTCCGGTCTCAGACACCGACGCGGTGGTGCCTGACAGGGTGAAACCGGCGGTGTCGTTCTCGGTGGTGGTCACCGACACCGTCTGGTCAGCCAACGGGTCGAAGTTGTCGTCTGAACTGGAGTCGTTGACTGAAAGTGTGACTGTCGACGTCTGGTCGCCGTCGTCGACGTCGTCGTCGATGCCAGTCACGGTGACCGTCTGGGCGGTGTCCCAGTTCGACGAGGTGAACGTCAGTGACGACGCCGACACGGTCGCTTCGCCGGTGTCGTTGCTCGCCACGTCGATGACCACGTCCGAGGACGGGTTGCCGGTCAACACCACGGTGAACGTCTGCGTCGAGCCGGATTCGGACACTGTCCGAGACGACTCCGACACGCTGAAGCCCGGCGTCCCGCAACTCGAACCCGAGATCGACTCCATGCCGGCGAAGCTTCGGGATACGTAGTCCTTGTTGGCGAGCGCCAGGTAGACGCTGTAGCCCGACGGGACGACCCCGGCCCCTGCACCCTTGTCGACAGTTCCGGCCCGTGCCGTGCCGCTCGTCTCCCACTGCAGGATGTTGCTGGCGTCGGTGTAGTACGAGACCGTGGAACCAGCGTTGGCGCCTGCGGTCCAACCGAGGATCTTGAAGGTCTGGCCCAGCATCGACGTGTTGCCGTCGTGGTCGTTCGCGTTGCCCAGCCAGAGCTGGTTGTAGTCCGGGACCGTCGCCGTATAAGTCGAGTAGTTCGCCCAGATGTAATCGCCGATCCCGAGTCCCGAGGAGGCCAAAGCGGAGTCCTGGACCACGTACAGGCGGTGTCCGACGCCTGCGATGTGCGCGAACTCCCACGTGCCTCCCGAACACAGCGGCGACGTCCTGACCACCTCGGACAGCCAGCCCTGGAGGTTGGTGCCGTCGACGGGGCCGTGGACGACGTCCCAACCCGACGGAGCGTTCTCCACCCAGGCCGAGTTGCCGTCGCCGAGGTCTCCCGAAGAGTCCAACTTCACCACGAACCCGTCCTGCCTGGCCATGGCTGTGGTCGCGAGCCACCAGGCTTCGCCGCTGCCCGGGTCGAAGTCCATGTGTCCGTAGAACTTTCCGGCGAAATAGACGTTGCCCGACCCGTCGACGGCGACGGCGTTCCCTTCCGGGTTGTAGGTGCCCTCAGTCTCGAACTGTCGGGCCCACACCAGGTTTCCCGACGAGTCGAGCTTCACGCCGAACACGTCGTCGGTGTTGTCGGCGGTGAACGCCGTGGTGCCTGACCCCGGGTCGAAGTCGACGGTGTCATCC
>JAAESJ010000514.1 GCA_024229495.1 Verrucomicrobiaceae bacterium
CTGCGATTCTACGCACCCTTCAAACGAACGTCAAGCAGGGGAGATCAAAACACGGTTGGCGATCTTCACTCTGGCATTATCCGCACATCCTCTGGATTACCCGGCATCCCCGTGCCACGGTGGGCACGATGAATGAGGTCCACGAACAGCTTGGCGAGGCGGGACTGCGTGATCTTGTTGCCGCATTTTACCGGCGGGTGAAGGAGGATGACCTGCTTGGGCCCATGTATCCGGAGTCAGACTGGCAGGGGGCACAGGATCGCCTTGCCGATTTTCTGGTCTACCGTTGTGGCGGTTCCCAGAGATACATCGAGGAGCGCGGGCACCCACGCCTGCGCATGCGCCACATGCCGTTTCGGATTGGGGAGGCTGAGCGCGATCGCTGGCTGCAACTGATGGGCGAGGCCATGGCGGAGCAGGCCATTGCCGAACCGGCTGCCGGTCTGCTGGGCAATTTCTTTGCCCAGACGGCTGATTTCATGCGCAATCAGGAGTGGTGAGTGCCGCTTTCCGGGAGAGAGGTTCGGAATGGGAAATTTTCGTGGCCTTGGCCCGTGAATTTTGGCACGTTGATAGCCGTGAGACGATTATTTCCCGGCCTTTCATGCCTCTTTCTTTTTTGCGTCAATGCCGTTGCGGCTGACCAGGTCCTCAAGTGGGATTCCCTGCCGGAGTTGCCGGGCCTTAATGAAGGAGTCGATAACCCGGGGGTTGCCGGCCCGTTTGTCGGGGTGCACAACGATGCGCTGATCATTGCCGGGGGGGCCAATTTTCCGAACAAGCCGCTGTGGGAAACGGGCAAGGTGTGGCATGACAAAATCTATGTTTTGGTAAAAAATGGCGCGGCTTACCAATGGAAGGATGGCGGCAAACTTTCCCGACCCCTTGCCTATGGAGCCAGTGTCTCGACGAGCGAGGGTGTGCTGTGCATGGGGGGGGATGACGCGGAGAAGGTTTACCGGGATGTGTTCCTGCTCTCATGGAACAAGGAGGCAGAAAAGGTTGAGCGCAGGGATTTTCCACCGTTGCCGGTTCCGGTGGCCTACGGGGCGGCGGCACTGGTCAAGGATGTGGTCTATCTGGTCGGAGGGCAGCAGGGCAAGAAACTTGCCAGTGCCACCAACAGTGTGTGGTCACTGGATTTGAAACGTCATGCAGAGCTGCAAGAAGGGGGCCTGTTCCGTGCGGAGGGAGAATGGCAGGCTGTTGTGGATGTGCCCTGGTCAGCGCGTGCCTTTGTGCAGGTGGCGGCCCAGCACAACGGTTTTGATGATTGCATCTACGTGATCGGCGGCAGGCGCGAGCAAGGTGGTGAGGTTGAGCTTATTTCCGATGTTTGGGAATATAACACGCGCAGCAAGAGTTGGCGTGCCCGGGCCGCTGTCGACAAGCCACTGATGGCGGGAACGGCAATCGGCTATGGCCAGAGCCATGTGGCGGTTCTTGGTGGATCAGATGGTGCGTTGTGGGGGAAGGCTGACGAGCTAAAGGATGATCACCCTGGGTTTCCTAAGAAGGCCTACTTCTACCACACCATCACCGATACCTGGATCGAGGCCGGCAGCAGCCCAGCCAACCACGTCACCACGGTCCCGGTTCGCTGGGGAGACTCGATCATCATCGCCAGTGGTGAGGTGCGTCCGCGGGTGCGCTCACCAAAGATCTGGAAGGTGACGCCGCAGCCCAGGAGCAAGGATTTCGGGACAGTGAATTATATTGTTTTGGGGCTTTACCTGTTGCTGATGGTTGGTGTTGGTGTGTATTTTGCCCGGCGCAGCAAAGGGACGGATGACTTTTTCCGTGGTGGCAAACGCATGGTCTGGTGGGCGGCGGGTTGCAGCATCTTTGCCACCATGCTCAGCTCGCTGACCTTTACGGGACTGCCGAGCAAGGCCTATGCGCAGAACTGGGTCTACTTCATTGCCAACATGACCATCCCGGTGGTGGCATTTGTTGCGGTGTATGTGGCCTTACCGTTTTACCGGAGGATCGATGCCACCAGCGCCTACGAGTATCTCGAGAAGCGCTTCAGTCCCCCGGTGCGAATGCTGGGCAGCGGGTTCTTTACCCTTTTCCATGTCTTCCGCATGGCGGTGGTGATGTCGCTGACAGGGCTTGCCCTTGCCGCGGCAACCCCCCTGAGCCCCGGGTGGTCGGTGGTGCTGATGGGATTTCTGAGCATTCTCTATTGTACCATGGGCGGTATCTCGGCGGTGATCTGGACCGACACGATCCAGACCGTGGTGCTGCTCGGCGGTGCGGTGATTGCGTTTTTTCTGCTCATTGCGGGTGTTGATGGGGGATTTGAGGGCTTCATGACCAAAGCCGGGGAGGCGGACAAGTTCCGCATGGCGAATTTCAACTGGGACATTGCCAGCACGCAGGTCGCCATCTGGGTGATTATCCTTGGCGCCCTGGCCCAGAATGTCTCGGGATATACCGCAGATCAGGCGGTGGTGCAGCGCTACATGACCACGCCAGATCGGAAGATGGCGGCGCGCTCGATCTGGACCAATGCCGTGCTCAGTGTCGTGGCCAGTATTCTCTTCTTCGGGCTTGGCTCCGCCCTTTTCGCCTTTTATCAATCCAATCCGTCGAGCTTGGATCCTACCATGACCACCGACCAGGTCTTCCCGCTCTTTATCGCGCGTGAGATGCCCGTGGGCTTGGCGGGATTGATTGTCGCCGGGATTTTTGCTGCCGCCCAGTCGACGGTGTCCACCAGCATGAACTCCACGGCGACCACCCTGGTCACTGATTTTTTAAAACCCATGAATTACCACGATCCTGAGGGGGATGACAGCGACCTCAAATACTTGAAGACGGCACGCAAACTGACAGTGGTCATGGGGGTGTTGGGGACCGCCTTCGGGCTGGTTTTTATCAACCCGGATATCAAGTCCCTGTTTGATGAATTTATCAAGATTGTGGGCTTGATCATGGGCATGCTGGGCGGGCTTTTCCTGCTTGGGGTCTTAAGCAGGCGGGCCAATGCCACCGGGGCACTGATCGGCTGTGCCGGGGGTGTGGCAGTGGTGTTCTGGGTCTGGAAAGGCACTGAGGTTGCGGCTTATTTCTATCCCTTTGTGTCTGTGAGCAGTTGCTTTGTCATTGGGCTGATCGCAAGCTATATATTCTCCGGGCGTGGTGATACCGAGGGGCTGACAGTGCATGCGTTGCGCCGACAGGGGCAGGATTTTCCCGGAAATTGAACCGGCATACTCAGGGGATTTTTTGTTTAAAAACGGGAGAAAAAGAGTTAATTTTTTCGATAAGTATCATGGACACAAAGCAATCAATATGGAGCCGGCTTTTTTCCTGGAAAGGCCAGGTGGACCGGGGTTTCTATGTCTTGTCCGGGTTGGTGTTGTTCATTATCAAATGGAACATCGACCGCCTGCTGGGGGCTTATTTCTTTGATGCCAAGTGGATGCCCTACCAATACCTTTTCCCGGGGACGGAATACCTTTTCCCGGGGACGGAATTTGCGGGTATGGTCTTGGAGTTAGAGCGGGAGGCTTTCTTGCTGCTGCTGCTCGGCACTGCCCTGCCGTTTATTTACGTGGGCGTGATCCTTACCGTGAAACGCCTTCGTTCCACCGGTTTGCCGACATTGCTCGCGGCTTTGTTCTTCGTGCCGTTTATCAACCTGCTTTTCTTTGCGGTGTTATCATGCCTGCCGCGCAAAGAGGAGTCGGGAGGTTCCCGGGAGATTTCTCCACCATCTTTCCTTAAAAACATGATTCCCCGGGCACCCCGGGCGAATTTCTTCTTCTCCATCTGGGTGTCGGCACTGCTTTGCGTGCTTTTGCTGCTGGCAAGCGTGCAGTTAATCGGCAGCTATGGCTGGGGGCTCTTCGTCGGCATCCCCTTCGTGCTCGGAATGTCTTCAGTGTTGATTCATTGCATCCATGAGCGGCGTTCTTTCGGGCAATGCATGGCGGTATCAAGCACTGCCTGCGCGCTTAGCGGCGCATGCATCCTGCTGTTCGCCATTGAGGGGCTTATTTGCCTGGTGATGTCGATGTGCCTGACCGTGCCCCTTGCGATTCTGGGAGGTGTCGTGGGCTATTTCATGCAGACAAGTTATTACTCCAACCGGGTAACGCCGATCCTCCTGCTGACACTTCTGCCATTGATGGGATTTGAGAAGGTCAGGTCCCCGGAGCCTGTTGGATTCGAGGTGACATCCACCGTGGAGATTGATGCCCCGGTGGAGATGGTCTGGAAGAACGTCGTTTCCTTCAGTGAACTTCCACCGGTGGAGGACTGGTTATTCAGCACCGGGCTTGCCTATCCCATCCGCGCGGAAATCAAGGGCACCGGGGTTGGCGCGGTAAGGCATTGCGTGTTTTCAACCGGCGCCTTTGTTGAGCCGATCACCATATGGGATGAACCACGCCATCTTCGTTTTGACGTCACGCAGATGCCAGCCCCGATGGAGGAATGGACCTTTTATGAGCATGTGCATCCACCCCATCTGGAGGGTTACTTCCGGACCACCCAGGGTGAGTTCCGGCTTGAGTCCCTCCCGGGCGGGCGGACACGCCTGCACGGCACTACCTGGTATGAGAATGACCTTTGGCCCGCCCATTACTGGAAATGGTGGTCGGATCTGCTGATTCACCGCATTCACCTGCGCGTGATGAAGCACGTGAGGAACCTCTCTGAGGGGAACGTTTCCAGTGTTCATCCGGATTAATGGTTGGAGGGGCAGGGATTTTGCATAAGTTAGGGAAGGGTTGGCGGGTTTACTCCCGTTGATTCAAACCACAGGGATGCTGAAGATCTACTCGAGTGCCGGAGATTACGATTGTTCGGGAGTCTCCCGTCGTGATTGGTTGCGAGCCGGGGTGCTCGGGGCGGGGGCAATGTCCCTCCCCGGGGCATTGATGCACCGTGCTGCTGCCGCGACAACAGGTATTCCCTACCTGCGTGACAAGTCCGTGGTGTTGCTCTACCTCTCCGGCGGGGCGAGCCACATCGAGACCTTTAACCCAAACATGGGGGCTCCTGCGCCTTATTGCAGCCTTACCGGGGAGGTAAAGACCACGGTTCCCGGGTTGACCTTTGGTGGAAATTTCACACGGCTTGCCAGGCAGGCGCACCGGATGAGTATTGTCCGCTCCTTTACTCACCCGGTTGCCAATCACGACCTTGCCCATGGTCATGTGTTGACGGGAGGTACTGACAGGAAGGGGGACGGCAAGGAGGGATTCAGCATGGGAGCCATGTATTTGCGCCTGGCCGGGGCGACACATGGCAAGAGCGGGTTGCCCAACTACACCCTGCTGACACATCCGGAAGTGGACGGTCAGTATCGCAAGGAGCAGAACCGGGTCATTAAAGGTTCGGCACCTCGGGACCTGGGAGCCGCCAACGGACCCTTCTGGATTAATTACGGGAATGGCGGCAAATATCAGGGAGGTAAGTCCAGGGGAGGCTCCCTGGCGGCGGACATGGAATTAAGCCTGCCGCAGGTGAGGTTAAACGACCGTCGAACACTGCTCACGGAAATCGACCGCTTGCGCCGTGACCTTGATAATTCCGGGCAATTGGAGTCGGCTGACAAGTATCAGCAGCAGGCCTATGACCTCATGCTAGGCAACGCCATGGATACGCTCGACCTGTCGCGTGAGGACCCGGGGACCCTCGAGCGTTATGATACCAGCCATATCAGCATTGGGCACAAGACTTTCCGCAAATCGGACCTGGGCAAACAAATGCTCATGGCGCGGCGATTGGTGGAGAGTGGCTGTGGGTTTGTGACCGTTCACTCGGCAGGATGGGACATGCATGCGGACGGAAATAACCCCGGCGTGGTGCGCGGCTTTGAGATGCTTGGAACAACGCTGGATATTGCGGTGAGCGCATTCATTGAGGATTTGGCCGGGCGCGGCCTGCTGGAAAAGACGCTCCTGGTGATCACTGGCGACTTCGGGCGCACTCCCAAGGTGAACAAGAAAGGCGGGCGTGATCACTGGGCACGGTTGTGCACACTTGCCTTTGCCGGGGGCGGGCTCCCGGGAGGAGCAGTCATTGGCAGGGCGGATCACCGCAATGGTGAGCCCGCAGCTCATCCTGTCAGCCCGAAGGACATGATGGGAACGATTTTCCACACGCTTTTTGACATGGGGCAGTTGCGTATTGCGCGTGGTTTACCGCAGGAACTGATCCAGAAGATGGAGGACATGGCACCAATCAAAGGCTTGATTTAAACCCATGTTTGTATCCAGTAGAAAGCCACGGTAGTTTCCATTTCTCCTGTCATTGAAGAGCCGCTGGACATTTTTTTTGAGAAAAGATTACTGGTGATAATGAGGTTGCGTCATTCGAATTCCTGTTTATTTCCGATAAGCACCGGGCGGAGTCCGCTCACGCTGGTATTGGCGGTATTCCTGTTGCAGGCGCAGGTGGATGCCGAGGACACCGTTCACCGGGCATCCTATTACAAGGATGGTGAGATTCATGTCAATGCGCTGGGCTCTCCCGAAGGAGAACCTCTGACAAGCGGTCACTGGGATTTCAAGCCGTCATGGTCGAAGACCGGCGACATGCTGGTTTTTTTCCGCAGGCTTAAAAATGATCCGCAGGTGGGGAATTGGAAAACCGCGATTTGCATCATCAATATTGATGGCACGGGATTTCACCGGCTTACTGACGGCACACACACGGATTTCAACCAGACTTGGACGCGGGATGGCTCCAATACGCCCATATGGAACCGGAAAAATCCGAGGAGCGGCACCTACCGGGTGATGGCCGGTAAAGTCGGGGGACGCCCCGGTGAGGAAATTTCCCTTACCGAAAAGAGTCACCATACCTGGGCATATACGTGTTTGACTGATGGGAGAATCCTCGTGGGATCCACGCACCCGAAGCAGGGTCGGGGCTATTACCTGATTAGGCCCAATGCCAGGGGGAAACCGCAATTTGAACCTATTGACTGTGCATTGGCAAAAGGGGGTATCCTTGACCGGGTCAGTCTTTCGCCGAGTGAGAAAAAGATCTGCTTTGAATATCAGGAGGGATTCAGGC
>JAAESJ010000515.1 GCA_024229495.1 Verrucomicrobiaceae bacterium
CCGGAGCCAAAGCCGGAGCCAAAGCCGGAGCCAAAGCCGGAGCCAAAGCCGGAGCCAAAGACGGAGCCAAAGACGGAGCCAAAGACGGAGCCAAAGCCGGAGCCAAAGCCGGAGCCAAAGCCGGAGCCAAAGCCGGAGCCAAAGCCGGAGCCCGACCCCGAGGCCCTGAAGCCAAAAGTCCCGGCAAAAGAGCCGATTCTTCCACCCGAATAATCACGCTCTCAGGGACATGTCCTCCCTAGTGTGAAAATCTCCGGAACCGGCTTACCTTTCCCAAAAAATATTCTTGCCAGGGAATCACTCCACCCAGATAAATTCGGCAAAGTAACGGATCCTTGCCTTGCTTTTAATCGAAGAAATCAAGGCATCGACCGCGGCTTGACGCTTCTCCGTTTCGATTGCCGCAGCAAGTTCCAAGCGCACCTTATCTACGGCAACCCTTACCTGTGGCTTACGCTCAATCACCTCAGCCAAATGCCAGCCAAGAGTTGTTGCAAAAGGTTGACCCACTTCACCGTCATTGAGAGCAAAAACGGCCGAGGCAAAGTCCTTATCCACCCGATCACGAGTAACCCAATTGAGTTGTCCGCCATTGGCCTTTGACTTGGTATCCTCAGACATATCAGCGGCAACCTTTTCAAAGGACTCGCCCTCATGAAGCCGCTTTTCGGCAACGCGTATGAGTGACTCAGCCCGGCCTTTTGCCTTGCCCTGTCTGGTAATAAAGATATGCCGGACCCTTATGCGTTCTGGCAAAGTGCTCACTTCGGGCTCTTCTTCGTAACGTTGCTGAATTTCCTCCTCACTGACGACAATGTGTTCAGCAATGACCTTCTCGATCCATGCTCTTTGAACTGCCTGGTTGTGCAGAAACTTTTCAAGTCGTCCAGATATAAAACCCTGTCCTGTAAGTATTTCTTCAATACCTGTAGAATCCGTAATAGCACGGTGAAAACTCTTCACTTCTGCACCGGATCCCAATTCCGGCAGACTATCTTCATAATGCTGCGAGTAAAACCAGATCAACCGGTCCACCACCAGTTCATTGATGACCAGCACACGAATCGCGTTCATGCGCTTGCTGGAAACCTTTTCGGGTAACAGCCCACGCTTCAGACAATATTCCCCAACGGCCCGATCGAGTTCTTCGAGGCGGATCGGGTGACCATTGACTGTGGCAACGATCCCCTCCCGCCGCGCCAATGCCTTGGCTGCTTCCCCGTGAGCTGAAGAACGATCCAGCCTCGAGCGCAACGGCCCCTTGAAAAGGTAAAGATCCCCAAGCAGATAGATGACGGCAATCGCGTAAACGATGAACCTCCAGCGGAATTTCTTCATTCCTGCCTGATCTTCGTGATGAGATTGGAAAGCCGTCACCCGTCAACTGCTAAACGATCCTCAAGCAACATGAAAATTAAAAACTTTTGAGCCGGTGAAAATTGACTTGCCCATCACCAGTGCTAATATGAATTATCCTCGGGATTGGAGTGCAATTATTGCCATCTCCCCCAACCTCAACATGCCGTTTAGTTATTCATACACTGACAGCCGGCAGCATTCAGGAGAGATCCCTGAATCGCCTGTAAGCAAGCTTCTTTATGTGAACAGTCAGGGTATGGTATTTGAGTCTGTTAAAGCTTTCGAGTCCGGATCACGCCTCGCCATCGGTTTGCACCTGCGCAAGATTCGTGGAGACCTGGGACTTCTTGATACCAAGGACGATTCCAATGGCGACCGCTTCCTGAAACTCGAGGGCCTGGTTGTGGATTGCAAGATCATGGCCGCCTCGCCGGCCAGGCATTCCTATCAGGTAACGCTCATCTTCGAAAAACTCCCCAAAGAAGACCGGCTAATGCTTGAAAGCGTTGAAGATCAGCACTCGGAAAAGCCCAACCGGGCGGCAGATGCCAAACAAATCGGCCTTTCAGGAAACCGTTACCAGATTCCCAAGCCGGGAGGCTTGAACTAGCCATTGGTAAGGGTATAAATGCCCTTAATGGTTCTCTGGTGAGCCGGATAATAAAGTCAAATCCGTCGCCAAACGCTTGCCTGTGCCATGCCCCACTGATATTTGCGGGCATGTTCACGAATCAAAAAAGGCATGTCCTTGGTATTCAGAAGGTTAAAAGACCCTGAAAGCCTGTTAGCCAGCCATTCATGCGTAGCCTCTGCAGGCCAATTACTCGGCCTGGTGAATTCACCAAGCCAAGTGCACGGTGTCGTCAGGATCAGCAGGCCATTGACGGTTACCAGATATTTTAACCGGGCGAGGAACTTTTCCGGTTCCGGAAGTCGGCATACAAGATTTGCCGCATGCAGCACATCAAAATCCCCAAGACCCTCATCAAGATTGAGCGCATCTCCTGTTTCAAATCGAATGCGCTCAGGGTTTGAGTATTCGGGCCTACGCGCAACAAGTTCCGTGGAAATGACTCCCTCCTCAAGTCGTCGATACGCCAATTCCGGCCGCTTGCGCAAGTATTCTGCAGCAGCAACAAACTGTTCTGATGAATCAATCCCCACCACCTCACTGCAGAACACTGAAAGCTCAAAGCTTGAACGGCCAACAGCACAACCCAGATCAAGCGCCCGCCTCCGGGATACGGTGGTGTCAATATTCTCCACCACGCTGCGACGGGGAAAATCCAGAGCCGAGCCTGGGCCGCCGGGATAAGGCAGTATTTCCTCCGGCGAACCGTAATGAAACAACAGATATTGATCGAGCAGTTCCTGCGAATCGTATGGGTTCACGATAATAATCTATAGCGTCAGCGACAATCAGGCCAGTGCCTCAATCAAGTATCTTCCGGGCTTAAAATGCTCAATGAGGACTTCCTGCTGTGCCCCACGGATCATCCTCACCTGACTGATATCAATATTGGGAGTCTTGTGAGGCGCAAAAAGAATGTCGTCATGAGTGGAATTCTCATGAACCTTGAACATGCCGGGCATGATATCACCACCAAGGTGATCATCCCGTCCCGTTGCGATATGGCAGGTTCCGAGGATTTTCTCGTCCTGGATATCCGCCCCCGAAACAGGAAGAACCTGGGTACCAAACCCGAGTTCCCCGAGAGTTCCGGTCATAGGGTCATCGGCAAGCCGCGCATTGTGGGCATCAATCGTCTCCTGTTCGCCCTCATGCAATGTACTGCTGATAATATTGCGATCCCCTACATCGAGGATGCCCACCGTTCCATCCTCATAACGCATCGGAAATTGCCCTTCTGCCCCCACCGGCACGAAATAAACCTCTCCAGCCGGTAAGTTTGCCACATCCGGGGTTTTTCCCCGGCATAAACCATGGGATTTCTGAGCTTCCTGCCCGCCCAATAAAAGCTTGATCGTAAGGATGCGACCATCATCAATGGTGAAATCAATCTCAATCTCATCGGCTCCGGTCAACGCCAGGCGGAGTTTCTCCGTATCTTGGGAGACTTCAAGATAATCCACCGCGAGTCCGCTCTGCAGGATGATATCGTTCAATCCATGCAACGTTGCCCCGCGAAAGCCAAATTCCCTGCATTTCGCGGTTAAGGGCGCCGTGGCACTCCAGTCAGAAATGCAAAGAATGATGTCGTAATTTGGGTAAATATCCCTATCAAGGGACAACTCCAAGCCTTCACTGTTAAAGCAACTGTCCTCCATATCGAGGTTTGATCCACCTGTTGCACTAAAGGCAAACATATCTCCGCCGCTCATTGACAGCTCTGACATGACCCCGTTGCGCAACCCCAGGAAAAAAAACGCATGTGCCATGCACTGCACCGGGAAGCGATCGGGACTGGCAAGGAATGCGTAATCTTGCATTTCGTTCGCCGGATCACTGAAATCAGTAAGGATGCAAATCCGGCAATCCTGCAGAGGCTCAAAAACGGTGGAAAGCAAACGCTTGAGGCTAAACTCGGGAAACACCCGCTGATCCGGGTCAAGAATAATGGAGTGATTTGATGATGGGGCGGTCATGATGCAAAATGAAGGAACATAGATAGAGCAGAGAATTAAAGATTAGACAGTTTAAACTCCACACAAAATGTCAAAGAATACTCAACAGGAATCAACCCGCACCGTAATAATTACCGGTGCTACACGCGGTATTGGCCGGGAAATGGCGAAGGGGTTTTCCCGACGAGGTTGGCGGGTCGCCGGTTGCGCCCGTTCCCGCAAGGATGTGGAAAAGATTGCAGAAGACTTGGGTGCCGGGAACTTCTTTGAGGTCGTTGATATATCCAATGATGCTTCAGTGGCAACTTTCGCAAGGCAGGTAATAGATAATCTGGGAACTCCCGATCTCTTGATCAATAATGCCGCACTCATGAATGATCCTGCGCGGTTATGGGAAATTCCGGCTGTCGAGTTCGATCGCTTAACTGCAGTGAATATCAACGGCATAGCCAACGTCATACGCCATTTTGCAGGAGACATGATTCGCCAGGGCAGGGGCATCATCGTCAACCTAAGCTCTGGCTGGGGACGTTCGACTTCAGCCGATGTTGCCCCCTACTGCACCAGCAAATGGGCAGTCGAAGGACTCACCTCCGCTCTCGCGCAGGAACTCCCTGAGGGCATGGCGGCAATATCCCTCAATCCCGGTGTCATCGACACCGATATGCTGAGGCAATGCTGGGGAAATGAAGCGGCAAGTTGCCAAACTCCTGCCCAATGGGCAAAAACAGCATTGCCTTTCCTCGAAAAAATCACCGCTCAAGACAACGGTCGCCAACTCACCGCGCCATAAGCACACGTTGAGATAGCGCACCGTGCAAATGCACGCCTAGCCACAGCACTGAAAGGGTGCAAATCCCTCCGCCATCGCGAGGAAAATGAGCAGAGTGTCATTGATATTTCTCTTGACTTAGTTAGGTTATGTTAATAATCAAACTACGTTACATAGCAATTCAATATCACCTTCCTGATGTCAATACTCGCCCGTATCCCCTGGTTACACCACAAAGCAAAAATCTCCGATAACGCCATCCGCGATGTTGCTGAAATCCTGACACAGGGAAAATCAAGACGACGAGCGGAAAACCTGAAGTTTAACGGGAAAAAAGACCGCTTTAAATCCCCTGCTCACCTTTTTGGCCGGGAGCAACTCAGGGAAGCGATCATCCACTGCGTGGTAACAGAGGACAAAAAGAAATAAACAATCAGGGGGTGACATGCTCTCGTAAACCTGCCAGGCACTCTTGTATTTCCCGCAATACTGGCACCTTAGCTCCACGGAAGCCACCAATCCGGAAAATGATGCCCAGTGGCCGTTGAAAGTCTGGGGATGGGATGACCATTCCGAGGCGATCGCCAAGCAACTCTCCGAAAAACGTCTGGCTGACGCTGTCGAAGGCCTGAAAAAGGGAATTCAGCCTCAAGGCAACTCATGGTATCAATATGAAGACCGCCCGTTGCGGGAGGAGCGTATTGAGGAAATCTCAGGAGAGTCAGGATTAAGTGCCCTGGTGACAAGGGCCAAGTCAGGACCACTTATACTCAATACCGCGGCGATCATGTTCGTGGATATTGACCTGCCTGACCCGCCACCTTCGGTGCGAGGTTGCCTTGGCCTGCTGTTTGGCGGGAAAAGGACTTTGCATCATCCCACCGTGAATCTGCGCCTGCGCACGGAAGCCCTGTCTGAAATTGCAAAAACCGCCTCCTGGCATTCCGGTTTTTCCGCCAGATGCTATGAAACCCCGGCAGGATTCCGCCTTCTAGTCACCCATAAGGGCTATGACCCGAAAAGTGACGAGAGCAAAGAAATACTCCAGTCTTTTGGAGCAGACCCCCTGTTCACGCGCCTGTGCGAACGACAATCCTGCTACCGGGCACGGCTAACAGCAAAGCCCTGGCGCCTGAAAATGGAGGGAGCACCCTCAAGCTGGCCGGTGCCTGACAAGCTCATCGCAACACACACCAAATGGTTACAATCCTATGCAAGCGCCTGCGTCGGGACAGGGGCTTGCCGTTTCCTGAAAACCATCGGCACCGGTTCTCAGGTTTGTGATGAAGCACAGGCAATCGTCAAGATTCATGATGGGTTGGCCTGCACCGGGGACAGGCTTGCCTGAGAGACCGCCTCACAAACCGTTCGCTTTTTTATTCTCCGGCAAGCGACTTGATGAACATCAACACCGACTCAATATCCCGCTCACTGAGGATTCCCCGGTAACTTGGCATGCCAACATCCTTGGGATTGTAGCCCTTGATGATCCTTGCCGCCGGATTGAGAATGGCCTCCCGCAGGTAGGCATCATCAGCAACGGCGGACTTGCCGTCAATAAACTCGCGCCTGGACCCATGCAATGCTGCCCAGCTTGGCCCGGTTTTTCCTTCCGTTGAGCCATCAGTGGAATGACAGGCAATGCATCCATAGGTAATGGAGATTGTTTCCCCGCGGGACATTGATGCCGCTTCTTGCACGTCCCTAACCCCGGTGCTCCGGACCGTCGCCGCTTCCCTCTGCAGCTCCAAGTTCTTAAAGCCAAGGGCAACAAGATCAAGGTTTCCCGGGTCAAGGGGTGTCAGGTAAATTGTCTGCTCTTCCTTCCTGCCGTCCACCCCAGGTCCTGAGTAAACCATTTGCATCTGGTCCGCCTCAGGCATGACGGGAACATGGATAAATAGGCTGCGCTTATCGTCTGAGACATGAACGCCAGCAATCCCCACAGGATCCTGCCCGGCGCTGCCGTCATTGCGGAAATGCCCGGATCCATAACCGGCAGATCTACGGTAATCCCATGCCTGCAGGTGATAGCGGGAGATCTTGCCACGCGCCACAGGATCGATCTCCTTGTCAAAGCGGAGCAGGATTCCCTGCCGCCCCACAATGACATCTGCCGGGTTGCCATCAACCACAGTGCTGTCGCGGCGCAACCTCCCGAAGCCTGCAGGATCCTTGGAAGCGGTTCCCCAGATCTGGAATCCCACCAGATACAAATGACCGTCCCGCGGATTAATCGCCCCCTTCAGAAGCGGGAACTCAAAGGCTTCCCCCAAGCGCATGCCTGCCCCTGTGGCAAACACCTTGAGCAATCCAGGCCTGAAATAATCAACACACACAAGCGAACCCTCCAATCCGCCGAGGCGCTCATCAGCGCCGGCAATGATATCAACTGCTGATTGCGCAGCACGGTGCGGCAACCAGGTAAGTGGGGGCGCAATAGCTGGCTCGGCAATCCCATGCGGCGCAGCAGGCTTAAACCCGTAATACCCCCCTTTGCGCAATTGTTGCACCGGGGTTGCCGGGACCCAGTGCCCCTGCTGGTCGCAGGCAAACAAGTCTCCCGAACCGTTATCAATCCCAAGGAATCCGTTGCGATGCCCACTGGAAAAAACCTTGGCCGATTCACCGTCGTTTGAAACAGAAATTACGCGCCCGCTGTGCTTTGAAAGGTGGTCGTTTTGCTGGCCACCCTTGATCAGGTAGAACCCCCCATCAGGGCGCAGGGCCATATCATGGGGAAAATCCCGAGTCTCGGCACTCTGCCAAAAATCATGGCAAAACCATTCATGAAAATCCGCCTCACCATCGCCATTGCGATCATGCAATCGCTTTAATCCTGAACGATCAAAGATAAAAACCTCACCGTCGCGAATCGAAATGCTGTAGGGCTCATGCAACCCGGAGGTAAAGCGCCGCCATGAAACCAAGCTCAATGCCTTGCCCAGGCCCGAGACAATCCAGACATCACCATCAACAGTGCTCAATGCAGCCCTGCCGTCCTCAAAGAATGCGACCGAGGAAGGGCGCACCGCTCGACGCCAGGGATTTTTCAACGGCAGGGCTATGCGATCCTTGACATAAGGAACCTTGCCGCCTTGGCCAGATGTGCCCCTCGTCACCACCTCATGAGGCCAGCGCGCCGCTCCCGGCTTCTTGTTAGCAGGAACTAATCCACCCTTCCCGAACATCACAGACCCGGTGCCGCTTCCCGGGCCAATAACGGCAAAGTTTTGCTCTCCCTCTGAATGCAACCGGCAAGCTCCACCAACCCTCGGTCGCACACCCTCGCCCAGAGCGATAAAGATCGCCTCCTTCAGGGAAGTGAAACTGAAAGTCCTCGAGAAACCAGCACCCTCAAGCAGCGGGCGTAAACCCTCGCGTATTGTGCCTCCTGCGGATTCAAAGACAACAACGGTTTCCTCACCCTGTAGTTCCACTCCACGCCATCTGCCGAACTTCTGGAAATCAACCGGCCCGCGACCCAATTCATCTTCATCGGGGCTCCGGTCACGCGGATCTTCCTGATTAGGGCTTAACGTTCCTGCGTAAATGCCAGGATACATCCCAGTAGAACTCAAAATCCTTCCCTCAAACCTGGGCACTGACTTCTGCCCGCCACCGGCCTTCTTATTTGTGTTTTGATAGGAATGCTGCGCAATGGTCACACCCTGGGGAAATCCACCCCGCCATACTGCAGCCAAGCGTATAAGATCAACGTCATAAAGAGCCCAGAATCCCTCAGACACCCTTACCACTACGCCACGCGGCACCCAGTTTGAACGGGGTGCGTTCCCTGGCGAAGCGTCAACAGAAAGCCCGAAAAACGGGAATGTCGGATCCGCAAACGAAGTATAGCGCTGACCGGCAACCGCTGAAGATGCCGGCAAGGCAAAGAAAGCGAATAATAAAGCGATGCGCATTGGCATGATGCTACGCCAAATTACCATCACTCAAAAACTGATTTTAAGCGATATTATCCGCCGGCAATAGTTCATCAGGCTTGCAACCTCCTAAAAGCAATCCCTTACATGCAGGGAGCACTGGCAAAAGATGCCACTTGTTTGTATAGCAGTATTGCTTTCTGCTCCACCACGCCGACAATACCCAGCTCATAGGTCCCCGTAACAAGCTTCTCAGCATGAAACCAGCAACATACCTTCCCATCCTCACGATTGCCTGCCTCACGATAAGCAATATATCCAATTCAGCCCTCTCGGCAGCGGCCCCTTTAGCCCCGGTGAAAGATAAGCCCGGGAAGGCAGCAACCAATGACACTGCATCGGCTGTAAACAATTCCAGCAAATATGAAGCGGTCGTCCGGATTGAAAATTCTTCCCTCAACCCCGATTACCGCACACCATGGAATTCGGGCCGTGATTCAGGAGGCAACGGCACTGGCTGGCTGGTAGCGCCAAACAAATTCCTCACCAATGCCCATGTCGTGAGCAACAGTCGCATCGTCTACATAAAGAAAGTCGGTGATGCCAAGCCCTACCGGGCAAGAATACTTCATATCGCCCATGATTGCGACCTCGCCATGCTCGAGCTTGAAGACCCAGCCGCCTTTGAAGGTGTTAAGCCGTTCCAGATCGGCGAACTCCCGCAACTGGATACCAAGGTCAAGGTAATCGGCTACCCCATCGGTGGCGAGCGCATCTCGATCACCTCCGGTGTTGTATCACGCATCGATTTCCTCAGCTACTCCCATAGTGCCGTCGATCTTCACTTAACGGTACAAATTGACGCCGCAATCAACCCGGGCAACTCAGGCGGCCCGGTCCTTCAGGACGGCCGGGTTGTTGGTGTTGCCTTCCAGGGTTACTCCGGCAATGTGGCACAAAATACCGGCTACATGATCCCGCCACCGGTAATAAAACGATTTCTCAAAGACATCGAGGACGGCCAATACGACCACTATGTTGACCTCACGATGAGTGAATTCACTCTTCTCAACCCGGCACAAAGGGCAGCCCTTGGCCTGCCCAATGACGGCATCGGTATTATGGTTGCTCATGCGGAAGCCGATGGCTCGGCAGGGGGCATCCTTAAAACAGGTGATGTATTGATGGCTATCGACGGGCTCCCGGTAAAGTCCAACGGCCTTATCAACTATGATGGCGAGGATGTTAACATGAACGAGATCGTCGAGCGCAAGTTTGCCGGGGATGTCATCGACCTGAAAATATGGCGTGATCACAAACTCATGGCCGCCAAGGTCACGCTGAAACGCTTCCTGCCCTACCTGATCACTGCAAAGCAATATGACAAGAAGCCCCGCTATGTCATGTTTGCGGGCCTGGTATTCCAGCCACTGGATCGCAACCTGATGACCGCTCATGGCATAAAGAACTTGCAGGTGCGTTATCACTACGACTCATACGTCTCTGACTCAATCTACAAGGAGCGCCCGGAAGTCATCGTGCTCACCACCATTCTTCCGGACTCGATTAATTCCTATTTCTCCTCCTTTGCGCAAAGCATCGTAGACGAGGTCAACGGCGTAAAGGTTAAGACGCTGAAAGATATCCACTCAGCGCTGCAAAAAGAGGATGGTGACTTCATCACTTTCAAGTTGCTTGGCAACGGAAGGCCAATCGTGATCGAGCGCTCCCGGGTTGCAGCAGCCCAAAAACGTATTCAGGAAAAATACAATGTTATCCGCGACCACTACCTGGAAGAACCCTCCCAGCCCGCAAAATAGACTCCCTCCCCAACGAAACGTTTGCCGACACCGTATACCTACACTTGAAGCCCGCTCCCAATCACCCCCAATGAGAATCCTCATGAAAATTCCGACCTCACTTCTTATCCTGACTGCCTTGGTACCGGCAACGTTAAAAGCGGCACCGGCATCCGCGGAAAAGTCCGTTGTCCGCGTCAACACGACCATGCAGGCCTTCAACCTGATCCAACCCTGGCAGAAATCAGCACCCTCAAGCCGGCTCGGGCTGGGAGCAGTCCTTCCCGGCGGCCGGGTGCTGGTAACGGCCCAAATGGTAACCGATGCAACTTATATCGAGCTGGAAAAAGCCGATACCGCAGCCAAGGCGATAGCCAAAGTTGTTGCCGTTGACTACGAGGCAAACCTGGCGGTTCTCAAGCCCACTTCCGACCAGGAATTTCTCGCCGATCGCATACCCTTTGAGCTGGCCAATGACCTGCATCCCGAAGATAAAGTCGAGGCATGGCAATTCGAGACTAATGGCACCCCGGTAACAACCCAGATCAAGGTTTCCAAGGCGGAAATCGGACGTTACTTCCTTGATTCCTCACTGTTCCTCACTGTTCAGGCAAACGGAACAGTCCAGTATCGTTCGGGCAGTTTCACCCTTCCTGTCGCCAAGGGAAATAAATTAGCCGGGCTGCTCGTCAGCTACTCGAGCAAGGATCAGGTGTCCAGTATCTTACCGGCATCAATCATCTCTCATTTCCTCAAGGATCTTGAAGATGGTGAGTATGCAGGCTTCCCGAACCTGGGAATCAGTTATTCGCAAACACTCGACGAGCAGTTCCGTAAATATCTGCAGCTCAACGGGGAAAAAGGCGGGATTTATATCAATGAAATCGTTCCGGGTGCATCGGCCGCTGCGGCGGGCCTGCTGGCAGGTGACGTGATCCTGACCATTGACGGCAAGCCCATTGATGCGCGCGGGAATTACGACCACCCGGTATGGGGTAAGCTTAGCCTCAGTCACTTGGTGCGGGGCAAGCCATTTACCGGTGACACCCTTAAAATAAACATCCTGCGCAAGGGCAAGAAACAACCAATAAACCTGAAGCTCATCCGGCGACCTGCCGAGAAACGGCTCATTGACCCCTACATGTTCGATCGCGGACCGAAGTTTGCAATTGTGGGAGGACTCGTTTTCCAGGAACTCACCCTCCCTTTCCTCAAGCTTTTTGGCAATGACTGGAAGACTCGCGCCCCTATCAAATTGTTAATGGCGAATGCCAATCCGGAGATGTACGAGAAACAAGGACGCCGTAAACTGGTATTGCTCGTCCGCGCAATCCCAACCCCGGCTACGCTGGGATATGAAAGGCTCAGCACCCTTATTGTCACCAAGTTCAACGGGAAGCCCATAAACGATATCAAGGATCTCCATGAAGCCTCCTTAAATCCGGAGGGTGAACAGCACCGGATAGAATTTGAAACTTACCCGAAGCTTATCTTTGTCGATGTTAACCTCGCCGCCCGTGTTGATTCAGCCCTCAAGCAACGCTTTGGTATCATCAACAGGCTCGACTAGAGCCCGCACTGAAAAGCGCTATTTTTCTCAATCAACCAAGTGCAGGTTACCGCTATATTCGACTGGGACGGGGTAATCATTGATTCCCACGACCAACATGAACGCAGCTGGTCCATGCTGGCAGAGGAGGAGGGGAATCCCCTGCCGGAAGGCTTTTTCAAGCAGTCCTTCGGTATGCGCAATGAGGCTATCATACCCATGTTTTTTAATGAGTGGGCAGACACCAAAAACCCAAGGGAAATCACCCGCCTTGCCGATCGCAAGGAGCATCTTTACCGCAGCCTGGTCCGTGCTGAAGGCATCCAACCGCTAACCGGGGTAGAACCATTGCTGATTTCGCTGAATGAGGCCGGGATCGGCTGCTCGGTGGGTTCATCCACCCCACGCGCCAATATCGACGCCATCATGGAAATCATAGGCCTTGGCGCTTATTTTACGGCAATCACCGCCTCAGAAGATGTCACGCAAGGCAAACCCGATCCCGAAGTCTTCCTCAAAGCCGCCGAGAAAGCCGGTGGAAAACCTGAGCACAGCGTTGTTTTCGAGGATGCCCATGTTGGCATCGAGGCAGGCCTGGCGGCAAACATGAAAGTCATCGCGGTTGCCACCACTCATCCTGCCGAAACCCTTGGGCAAGCGCACCTTGTCTGTGAAGATTTAGGGGGTATCACAGCCAATACGGTTCTCGAGTTCTTCGCTTGAGGAAACCGGGAGATTCCCCCTGCCATCAGAAAATCGCTGGCACCGCAGCCCTCTGGCCACCCTTAGGATCCAGAGGACCTGACGATCAGCACCCGCGGATCTCCATCGAGCGTTCCAACGTCTTGAAGCTTGGCCTTTGTCCCGAGGTCAATCGCCCTAGAAAATACCGTGCCGGCTCGTAATGCTTTTCTGCCGTATAGGGTTCCAGGAACCTGTCCTCTACCAGATCTTGCCGGACAAAGAAGGCATTTGCACCAGTCAATGAACATCCCACAAGGCAGTAACCCTTCGCCTTGAATCCTTCTTCAAGGAACTGCAGTGACGCGCCGAAGTTGTCATCCCTAGACCACTTGTGCCCTTTATCATATGCCATGCAATAATGAACCGGAGGCGGAAACTTTGCATTATACTCAATGACCACGACTCTGGGGTTAATACAGGAAATCGATTCAAAAACATGAAAATCATTCCCGTCCAAGTCGATTGCCAACAGGTCAACTTCATCTTCATCCATGGAGGATGATATCAACTCATTAATATTCTCTCTGGTAATAAACGCATGGGTCAGCTTAAGCCGGCCAGTCCCAATGGTAGACTTGAACCCCTCCCGGATCCTGGACGTCAACTTTTCCGAGCCATCGATCCATAGCCCTTTCCACCCTTCAAAAAGAAGTGCCAGGGTGTTGTTTTCCAGCCCATCTCCTACCCCAAATTCCACGAATGTTTTATTGGTCTCGCCAATCCTGCGAAATATTTCACGGATCATCCCATCCTCATCGCACTGGGAATAAACCTTGTAGCCTGATAACGTTAAGCATTTCCCGTCCTGATAACGCGAGTTACCCCGAATCTTCTCGAGCAACAAATGCACCAGGCTCGGATCCGTCTTGTTGAGACAGAAAGGAAGATCGCGAAGTGCTCGAAAGCAGGCGATGAAATACCTGAAAAGCCTTAGCATGGAGGGTTATTGTCTTGGTCTTCTTCTGGTCTAAAAGCCGCTCAACATACCTGCCGTCACCAGGCAGCTAGCGCAAACCTAATCCCAGGTTTTTCCTGCAAAAGAAAATACTCTTGGCAATCTCACCTTTCTGGTAATCCTGCGCTGCCTTATTCTTGTCAACTCCAGCAGGTGCAGCCCAGGCCTTGCGTGGTTTACCCTTCTTGGCCAGAGCAAGAAACTGGTCATAGCCTTTTGGCTTGCCATCAGGCCATGCTTTCCAGAACCCTTTGTCACGAACCTTGAGCTCTCGGTTAAAGCCCGAGATTGTCTCTATGTTCACGGCAGTGGCGGGACAAAGCCTGGCATAGAGTTCAAAGTATGCCTTAAGGTCGGTATTTCCCTCGCCCATCGCGGTCCATTGCGCAGTTACACCATTCTCGCTCTCCCAAAGGGCAGTGTCACGCAAACTGGTAGTGATCGCGTATTTCCCCAGGTTCCTGAGGTTTTCCACCGGATCCTCAAGGGTCCAAACGGCATTCCCGGAGTCCATATTGGCTCCAACAAAATCACTCCCAGCCTCCTCTATCAACTCTACCAACTCGGTCGAGTGCATGTCTCCGGCATGGTTCTCCATCGCAATTTTCACCCCATGATCAACACAATAGCCCTTATTTGCCTTCAGAACCGCAACCGTATCCGCAATACGGGCCTTAATGCCGCCCTCACTCAATCGGTCGTTGCGATCACCCAGAATCACCCGGAAGGCCGGTGAACCGAGAGCCTTCGCCATGCGCACCCCAAGTTGCAGGTGCTCGGCCGCACTTCCCCAATCTTTCTTGAAGCGATTGGCGGTAGGGCAGATCGACCACGACCCAAGCAAAAGCTTCACGCCTTTATCAGACGCCAACTTGGCCAGATCTCCCAGATAGGCATTGTCATCAAGCTTCTCCAAAGGACCAAAATCCGTAATGAAAAGCGTATCACATTTCAGTGAAGCCGCGTAATTGATCAGTTGTGGTGCTTTCCATCCCATTGCCCGAACCGCAAAGTTGTCATACCCTAACGAGATCTTGGTTTTGATGGCCTTTTGACCGCCTCCAACCACAGTTAACCCGGAAACCAAGCTGCCTCCGGCCGCCGTGCTCGCCTGCAAAAAAGACCTGCGGTTCATTATTTGTTTCATACCCCCACAGGCTAAAGGTCAATAACCCCGGGACGCAAGCCCGGAGAATAAAATCATTCATGGCATGGGCATTTCCCTCAAGATGCCGTAAATGACACCACTTCCCTGATGATGACAAGTCATCCGAACTTGTATCTAAAACCCGATCCTATACAATGGATGACAATGCCTTCCCGCACCCCCTTGATGCTTATCAGCACAGCTCTGCTCACCAGTGCTCCTGCACAAATGATGCAGGAGTTCATTCTCAATGACGGACAAGCAGTGCGAAGCTACACCGTAGCCTGTGATGAACTGCATTGCCGACCGGAAGCAGGCACTGATCACCCCCTCAAGATCCGATCACTCGACAACTCCGCAGCAACCGCTGGCTATGCAGCAGACAGGGAAAGCCAGGGAACATCACGATTCGACCTCGTGCTTTATGAAACCGGCAAACCACGCATTGCACGTTTCAGGAGAAGCCTAAGCCGGCGCATGCTTGTAACCATGGACGGCAAGGTGTCCGCCTTTGACATTGCGCAAGCATCACAGGCCAAGAGTTTCAAGGTCCCGGCATTCAGTAAACACCATCTGATTCTATCCTTCAGTAGGCCCGGAGACTCATTGCTCAAGTTGCAGGATGCCGGCAAGCTGCCTGGCATTGCAGAGGTAAGGCCCCTGATGAGTTACCGTAAAACAAAACGCTTCACCCCGAATGATCCCCGCTATGCCTGGAGCAACTCGAATACCAGTTACCAGTGGCACCTTAATAATACCGGACAAAACGGCAGTATTGTCGGCCACGACATCAATGTTGCATCAGTCTGGGAGGACTACCTTGGCTCCGGGGTCACCATTGGTATCGTTGATGACGGCCTTGAAGTTGCCCATCCGGACCTGGCTGCCAACGTAAATACGGCCATCGACCATGACTGGAACGACAATTCCCCTGATGATCCAACACCAAAAAGAAGTTCAGATGATCATGGCACCTCATGCGCAGGCGTGGCTGCCGCACGTGGTAACAATTCCATTGGTCTCACCGGCGCGGCCCCCCAAGCAAGCCTGGTAGGACTGCGCCTTATTGCCGGTGACACCTCGGCGATAGAAGATGCAGAGGCTCTCACTTGGCAACCCGACATTATCGACATCAGCAGCAATAGCTGGGGCGAATTCGACGGCGGCGATGACCTCTACCCGCTTGACCCGCTTGTTGCCGCTGCCTTTACAAACGGCACCCAAAACGGACGGGAAGGAAAAGGGATAATCTATCTATGGGCTGCCGGAAACGGCCGAGCTGAAGGTGATTATTCCAACTATGAGGGCTACAATAATGCGCCGGAAACCATCTCGGTAGGTGCAGTAAACTTTAACAGGAAACAATCCGCCTATTCCGAATCCGGTGCCAACGTGCTTGTATGTGCGCCCTCTGATGCAGATTTTCTCGAGCCGGCGATCACCACCACCACGTTAGTTGCCAACGGCAGTTACACGGATGAATTTGGCGGCACCTCCTCCGCAACACCTTTAGTAGCAGGGGTCACTGCCCTGATCCTGGAAGCCAACCCGCATCTCGGCTGGCGCGACGTACAGGAAATTCTAATCCGCAGCGCCGAAAAGATTAATTCCGCCACCGACTCCGGTTGGTCAACAAACGGAGCGGGATACAGCTTCCATCACGGATTCGGAGCCGGCATGGTTGATGCCGCTGCTGCGGTAATCATGGCAGAAAACTGGCAGAATCTCGGTCCACGGGAAGCTATCTCCCTCTCCTCGGGCGCCCTGCAGGCCGCCATCCCCGATGACCTACCATCAGGGATTGATGTGTCACTGGAATTCCCGGCCAGCCAGCTGCGCATTGAGCATGTCCGCCTCACTGTCGATATCGAGCATAAATACCGGGGCGATCTGGCCATCACGCTTACCTCCCCGGACGGCACGGTGAGCAGGTTTTCTGAAATCCATGAAGATGCCAATAAAGACATGAAATACACCTTTCTATCTGTGCACCACTGGGGCGAATCCCCAACCGGAACATGGACTCTCAACGCCAGTGACGGAGCCGAGTTCGATAATGGAACCCTGAACAACTTCACCATTGAACTGCTCGGATCAATGCCGAGCAGCGGTTTTGCACAATGGCAACTGAGTCAATTCAGCACACCACAGCTCTTAAACCCTGCAATCTCCGGTGAAGATGCCGACCCTGACGGCGACGGGAAAGCCAACCTGCTTGAGTATGCAACCGGTGGCAACCCGCTAACCTTTGACAAGGCGGGAGAACCTGTCCTGTTCAATGCCGAAGGAACTCTCAGCCTTCAATATATAGCCGACACGGCGAAAACTGATCTGACCTACACGGCCCAAGTCTCCACAGATCTCATTAACTGGACAGACGTTGCCGGAGTGGTTGTAGAAACATCAAATTCGCTGGAAATCCGCAAAGCTAACTTCCCTAATGAGCAGAAGTGCTTTGCGAGGCTTACAGTCACGCGACAATCGCCCTGAAAAGGGGCCTGACCAAATCCTTGGCTGCTTGCTCCTTAAAGGAGTTTCTCCGGGAGCCCTTCGGTAAGCCCCTTGATCTGATCTGCTTTGTCCCTGTGCGCCACCAGCAACGCATCGCCGGTCTGGACAACGATCAGGTCTTCCACCCCGAGCAGGGCAACGTGACTTTCCTCATCTGCGCAATAGACCACGTTATTGGCTGCCTGAACCGGAAATACCCGGGCATTGCTACGGTTATCCTCGTCGTCAGCGGATAAGTATCTAGCTACGGAAATCCAGCTGCCAACATCATCCCATTGAAACGAAGCTTCAATGTTTAGCACCCGGCTGGCTTTTTCCATCAACGCAAAATCGATCGATATCTTGTCCAGTTTGCAGAATTTTTCTTCCAATAATGCAGATAAGTTAGCTGTTGTCCTCACCTCCTCCACAAACTGCGCCAGCGCGGGAACATGCCTGCTGAACTCTGAAATCACTGTTTTCAGCGACCATATGAACATTCCGGAGTTCCAGGAAAAGTTACCCGCATCCAGGAACTCTTGCGCAGTCTCCACATCAGGCTTTTCCCGGAAACGAACAACCTCAAAGACCGGGACATCACTATCATTGCCAGGTATTGCAACCGCACCGGCCCGCTCGATATAACCATAACTGGGACATGCCCACGTTGGCTTGATCCCAAGCGTAACCACGGCATCTGAATTCTCCGCCACTGAAAAGGCGGCATTCAACGTCGTGGCAAAAGCCGCCTCATCCTTTATCAAATGATCCGCAGGTAAAACCGCCATACCTGCATCAGGGTCACGTGCAGCAACCCATCCGACTGCCAATGCAATAGCTGCAGCAGTGTCACGCTTGGCTGGCTCACTGACAATGTTCTCGGCAGGCAATTGCCCGGCAATCAATTCCCGAACCGCCTCCTCCTGCTCAACGTTAGTCAACACCAGTATATTTTCCCTTGGCAATATGCCCTGAAGACGTGCTAAGGCAGCCTGTAACAGGGTCTCGCGACCAAAGAGCTTCAATAATTGCTTTGGCGTTGCCCGGCGTGACAAGGGCCAAAACCGTTCCCCTGACCCACCAGCCAGAATTAATGCGTATCGATTGTGCATAAAACTATCTGCCGGCTAATTGATCGCTCACAAAAATCATGCCCATGCATGTTCGGGAGCCAATGCTTTTGCTCGGCCAAGTGGCATTGGATCAAGCAGGAAGCGCCTACTGTAACGTCCACGATTATGGGCCCGGCAACATGGGTAACACGCGGAATCCCGACTTAATTTGCGGACTCTTGGCACGACAATGCCACAGTATCGGCACTGGTAGGCATACTTCCGCTTCACTGAACGGCGCGCTAATGGAAGATTGTGGCATCGCAGCTCGCCCGGAATACCAAGCGCCGTGCAAGCTTTCCGCCATTCCGGTCCATGCGGCTGAATACTTCGCCCGGCTGCGCTATGGTGAGCAACGAGATGGGCTAATTCATGGCGAAGAGTGCGTCCGGGCTCCTCCGGGGGGAACCCAACCAGTCGAGTATTAAGATCTATCCGGGACGCTCCGTGGTGAGCCAGACCTGCCGTGGTAATCAATCGGGGATTCCAGTAAACCTGTAGACTCTCGGCCAATGCATCCAAATCCATTGAGCCCAGCAGTTCTCGTGCCTGCGTGGTAAGGCCAAGATCAAGCCTCAAGCCACGATCCTGGGCAATCTGCTGCCTGACAAGAGGATCCGGTGGTGGAACAACCTCAAACAGCCCCATGAATTGTTCGGAACTCACGGGCTTGGGCTTCCTGTGCAAACGTGCCTTTCTCACACTGCGCAATGATTCCACAAGGCCAGGTAATTCAAAATTCAACTGTCGGTATTCTGGGATCATCAATGCTCAGTTGCCTTCCTCCCCGTCTGCAAATCGTCGATGCGCTGATTTGTCCTTGATGTCATGGGTTACCTCAGGCAGGGCAACGAGTGAATCAGGCTCAATACTCCTCATGATAAAGGCACTGGCCCCAATTGTACTGCGGGCGCCAATCGTCGTTTCCCCGCCGAGAATAGTTGCTCCAGGGTAGATAGTTACCCAGTCCTCGACATTGGGGTGACGCTTAACTCCTTTGATGGGATTTCCCTCGCCATCCTTGGGGAAGCTTCGGGCACCGAGGGTAACCCCATGGTAGAGTTTAACATGATGTCCAATCTCGCAGGTCTCACCAACAACCACACCCGTGCCGTGGTCGATAAAGAAATGTGATCCGATCATTGCCCCCGGATGAATATCAATACCTGTCTTGGAATGCGCCCATTCCGTCATCATGCGCGGAATCAATGGCACGCCATCCTGATAGAATATGCGTGCCATTCGCTGGATGGCGATCGCCTCGAGACATGGGTAAGCCAATATGATCTCATCAAAGCTCTTGGCAGCCGGATCGCCATCATAGGCGGCCTCCACATCCGTCCGCAAAACGCGCCTGATGCCAGGCAACTGACGCAGGAACGAACAAACCATTTCGTGAGCTCGCTCAGCCGGCACGCTACCCCCCTCGGCAACAAACCGTAGGCTGCGCACCACTTCCTTCTCCAAAGCGGTTATCACCTTTGATACCCTGATAGCGGTCTCATTTTCCAGTTCTTCCGAAGCAATGGCTTCCGTGTCCAGGAAGCCGGGGAAAGCGAGACGCAAAAGATCCTCGCACACAGCTCCAATCGCCGGTTTAGAAGGCAGATTCGAACAATCAATACGATTGATCCCGCCCACTTCCTGATAGGAGCCGAGCAAATCAGAAACTATTTGGCTCACTTCGCGATCCATTGAGACTTTATTGATGCAATGAAGCCAGTGATGACCTCCTGCCAAGCAGAATAGTTCATAATTGCTAATATCCAGTAAAAATTTACCATTGGGGAGATAATTCCTCCATTACATTGGCTAAAATGAAGGTTTAAGGATGAATGGAGCACCTACAACGATGACGTCGCCTCATTGACACTCAATCCTATAAGACTTAAATGTCCTGATCTATTAATTATATGAGTATCTCCAAACTCCTATGCATACCCGGAAGTATTATGGCCATCCTGATGACCAGTTCCTGTAAATCGAACAAACTGGCCACTCAAGAAACCGTCATTACCAACTCCAAATACTTCCTTCTCGATCCCGCCAAGCAACCCGCTTCCGTGGATCCGATGATTCGTTTCGAGCAACGTCACCACCTGCGCGGGGCAATTACTCGTGAAGAGCTCAAGGATCGTTATGGTCACTATTACGTATTCTGGTGGAATGACAGCGCGCTCACTCCTGCCGTTATCCGCCTGGAATACCGTCAAGAGAACACAGGCATGCAAACCAAGGTTCAAAAATTCGCCGTAAACGCCCCTTATCCTAAAAACAAAACCCGTTTTCAGGTCACTGGAGCTAATTACCAAACCGGAGGACGTGTTACCTCCTGGCGGATCTCGATCATTCGGGATGGGAAGATTATCGCCCATGACCAGTCATATCTCTGGTGATCGCGTTGAGGCCTCCTCCTTTGTTTTTTCCCCAATAAAGAAATCCTGTTGCAGGCAACGGATTCCCCTTGCCTATGTGCATACTCGGCCGTTCTTTGTAGATACGGTTTTATTTCTCTCGTGAACGTCATCGCTCCTATTTATGTTGGACAACTCAAGGACGGAGTGGTCTGGATCAGAGTTGAAGGCAAAGGCTCATTCCAGAACAGTCCTGAACTCAAGAGCTTCGCACTCCACATGATCAAGCGTGGAGCAACACAGTTCGTCATTGATCTGGAAAACTGCCCAGTGATGGATTCAACCTTCATGGGCACGCTGGTGGGAATCGTCAGGAATCAGAACCCCGCCGAGGAATCCAGCCTTGAAATTCTCAACGCCAATACCCGCAACCTTCAACTGATCCAGAACCTCGGTCTCGATCAATTATTAACCCTTGATGCCGATGGTAGCCAATGGCCGGACATTCGACACCAAATTCCCGCCCTTATTGACAGGGAAACTCGACTGGAACACATCGAACTGGAAAAGCAAACAAACAACGAGCATGTTCTTGAAGCCCATCAGCACCTCAGTAAAGCCAATAAAGAGAACGCACCACGCTTCCACGACGTGATCGAATTCCTTAAAAAGGAAATGCAGGGAGATCGCCCGTCCTAGTCGGGAAATACCACAGCC
>JAAESJ010000516.1 GCA_024229495.1 Verrucomicrobiaceae bacterium
CATCGCTTCTCCTGCTGCCCCAATGGTCGAAAAAACGAAGGCAAGAGGAACACTCCCACACACCAAGGCCATCATGAAAACCCTGAAACTCATCCTTGAGAGCCCAGCCATGCAGGCAATAACTTCAGGCATCAGAGGCAGCCAGCGCGAGAGAACAACCAGCCAGGCACCGGAATGTGCAAAGAGGCTCTCCGCCCTCTCCAGGCTTTCCCGCCCGGCCAATCCTTCTGCAACACGTCGGCCAAGCCCCCTGCACAGCACGTAGGCAATGAGCCCTGAAAGGACAGAGCCGAGCGCACTTATCAATCCCCCCAACACCGACCCATAGACCAGCCCAAGGGCAGCCATCACCGCGGTTCCAGGGATCGGCAGAATCAAGTCACAACTAAGCAGCACCAGGCCCGCAACCCATGCCCATCTGCCATATCCCTCAAGCCACTCACTCGCCCCCTGCCCGGATAACCAGCCGTCAAACCAGCCTCCCCAGATGGCAAAGGGAATAAAGAAGATCCCGGCAAGGGTTAAAAAGATCCAGAACAGGCGCATGGGTTGACTTTGCTGGCAGGTATCCAGTAATACCTTGTATGCCAATCGGCCATTATCATGCCAGCTCCCGCCCCCATTGACCAAGCCAAACTTCCTGAACTTGCCCTTGCCTGCATCCAGGAGGCCAAATTCCCGCAACTTGCCACCATTGATGGTGACCAGCCCCGCCTGCGCCCGGTCTCCCCGGTAAAGACCGATGGTTTCATCGTCTACATTGCCAACCTGAAGAGCTACGGCAAAACCGCAGAGATAGCCGCCAACCCGAAGGTGGAACTCTGTTACATGTCCCCTTCCCACGATCAGGTTCGCATCACCGGCATTGCGGAGGTGCTGGAGGATGAAGCGGAAATCAAGGCGATCTGGGATTCCAATGCCCTGCTGCGTCAATACCTGGGAAGTGTGGACAACCCGCAGCTTATCATCTACCGGGTGAAGCCCAAGCGTGTGCGCTTCATGCGCGAGTGGGCGCTGGAGTATCACGAGGTGCCCCTGGGTTAAGCCCCAAAGCGGGACATCGCCAGGTACATCAGGGCGATTAAAACCAGGATCACAATCCCGCAGGCTTTTGCCCCCTTCCAGGGAGTGATGTCCACCTCGCCGGTATAGACCTGCTCGTAGGCCTCCTCGCGGGGACTGATCAGGGCCATCACCACCATGATGAGGGTAATGAGAACAAAATTGATCGCGGCCAAATGCAGCCAGTGCATTTCCCAGCCCAGCAGGTTATTCTCCTGCCAAAGACCGAACACCCCCCAGAACACGAAGCCGACCACGATGGCCGTCATGGCACCGGCGGAAGTCACCCGCTTGTGGAAGATGCCCATCAGCACCACCGCCAGCAGCGGAATGTTGTAGAGTGCCGCTAG
>JAAESJ010000517.1 GCA_024229495.1 Verrucomicrobiaceae bacterium
ATCGGCCAGGAGAAGTGCGCGCCGAACGTTCTCAGTATCGGCGGGCGTTTTGGATACGATGATGACGGGGATACCGCCAACACTCAGATCGCATTTTTTGATTACAAGCCGGTCCCCTTAATCTTTGAGGTTCGCGGACTTCCGGAAAAGGGACTGGACTGGGGCAAGGGCATGTCCAATTACAAAGGCGCTCGCGTAGGCAATGTCATTGAATTTGAAGGCGGTTATGTCAGCGAGTCAAAGGCTTACGACAAAGACGGGAAATCCATCAAGAAGTTCGGAGTCACAAACGGACGTGGACACCTTGAAAACTGGATCGCCGCAATTCGTGAAGGCATAAAGGACGGAAAACACGAACTTGAGCTGAGCGCCCATACCGGACACATATCCGCCGCGCTTGGACACATGGCGAATATCAGTTACTACATTGGCTCAGAGGCAGCCCCGCAAGATGCGAAGGCGTCACTCAAGGGAGACAAGATGAAAGAGGAGGTGTTTGATCGCTTTGCCTCACATCTTGAAAACAACGGCATTGATATCAAGAAAACCAATGCTACAGCAGGGCCTCTCCTTACCTTTGATCCAGACAAAGAGCAGTTCACGGGTGAACACTCCGGAGAAGCCAACAAACTTGTTAAGGGTGATTACAGGGACGGCTTTACAATTCCTGATACTGTCTAGCCCGCAATTCAATATCTGCGATTATCAGCCGCGAAATAAAAAAAAGAGATTCTGGAGCGCGCGCGTATTCACTTGGCTCTGAATCGCCGGAGTCAAGTGGTGTTCCATCATATGCATGATTACCTGTATACCTTATCGGAGCAATCAGCATGCGAAAGCTCATCAATTGGAATGGGCAACGCACAATAATCACATAATCTTTGCCTAGAAAGCAGGACTCATCTATATCGAGAATATTCACATCATGCCAAAGAAGCCGCGCCAGATCACCAAGCTCCTTGCCGCTAATCGCAGTGAGATCGCGATTCGTATATTCCGGGGGGCTACAGAACTCGGTTTAAAGACAGTCGGGGTCTATGCTGAAGAAGATCGTTTTTCAGTTCACCGCTTTAAAGCCGATGAGGCATATAAGCTCGATACCGAAAAGGGGCCCGTAGGAGCATATCTTGACATTGATGGCGTTATTGCAATTGCCAAAGAACATCATGCTGATGCCATTCATCCAGGATATGGATTTCTCTCCGAAAATGCGGAATTTGCCAGAGCCTGTATAGACAACAACCTGATCTTCATCGGACCAAGACCTGAAGTTCTTGATTCGATGGGAGACAAAATAGCCGCACGCGCTCAGGCTCAGAAGATCGGAGTGCCAACCCTGCCGGGAACTGAAGAGCCAATATCCGATCGCGAAGAAGCTCTCGTGGTGGCACGCGAGATCGGATTCCCGCTTATCATCAAAGCTGCCTTTGGAGGTGGGGGCAGAGGCATGCGTGTGGTGAATGATGAAAAGGATCTTCCCAAGCTCCTTGATGAAGCAAGAACCGAGGCAAAGAATGCATTTGGTAATGACGCTTTGTTTCTTGAGCGATTCATACAACAAGCAAAGCACATTGAAGTGCAAATCATTGGCGACCACCACGGTAACGTTATCCACCTCCATGAGAGGGATTGCTCCGTTCAGCGACGGCACCAAAAGGTGATTGAGATTGCCCCCGCAATCGACATTTCTGACTCACTGAGATCAAGCCTTTGTGAGGCTGCCGTAAAAATCGCGAAGGCGATTAATTACGATAATGCAGGCACCGTAGAATTCCTCGTTGATAGCGAATCCGGAGATTGGTTCTTTATCGAAATGAATCCACGGATTCAAGTGGAACACACCGTAACTGAGGAAATCACCAACATTGATATAGTCAGGACCCAAATACTGATTGCGCAAGGCCATGAGATTCACGGCCCGCAGATCAATATTCCTGAGCAGGATAAAATAAAGCGCAATGGGGTAGCCGTACAGTGCAGGATAACGACCGAGGATCCTGAAAATAATTTTACTCCAGATACCGGAAAAATTCTCACATATCGCTCAGCATCAGGCCACGGCATACGACTTGACGGCGGATTGGGCGCCGCAGGCGCCACGGTGACTCCCTATTATGATTCCATGCTAGTCAAGTTGACCACGCATGCGCCGGATTTCACAATCGCATTACAAAGGGTTCGAAGAGCGCTTCGCGAATTTCGCATCAGAGGAGTCAAGACCAACATCCCCTTTCTTCTGAACTTGCTGGATAATCCTGAATTCGCCTCCGGCAACCCTACGACGCGTTTAATTGATAAGACGCCTGACCTGTTCAAGTTCAAGCCTAGAAAGGATCGTGCTACTAAACTGCTAAATTTCCTGGGGGATGTCATTGTCAATGGCAACACAAATGCTAAAGGCCAATCACCCTCAGCTCCGTTCAAGGAGACCAAGATTCCCGATAGTAACCTTAAGGTTGATCCCCAACCCGGAACACGTGACTTACTCAAGGATATTGGCCCTGAGAAGTTCACTAGCTGGGTTCTGGAGCAGAAACCGCTGCTCATAACCGACACGACTCTCCGTGATGCCCACCAGTCGCTTCTGGCTACCAGAGTCAGGAGCTATGATATGCTTAACATTGCTGACGCAATTGCTCGACGCGCCCCAAACCTGTTTTCACTTGAGATGTGGGGGGGCGCGACATTTGACTCATCAATGAGATTTCTCCAGGAAGACCCCTGGGAAAGGCTCTCACAACTCAGAGAAAAGATTCCTAATATCCTTTTTCAGATGCTCTTTCGCGGATCGAACGCCGTTGGCTATTCAAACTATCCGGACAACGTGGTAAAAGGGTTCGTCAAGCATGCTGCTGACCGAGGCATGGACATTTTTCGTATATTTGACTCGCTGAACTACACACCCAATATGAAGGCCGCGATAGAGGCGGTGCGAGAAACCGGAACAACTCTGTGTGAAGCTGCTATCTGCTACACAGGTGACATCACAGACCCATCACGAGAAAAGTATTCGCTGAAATATTATATTGAGCTTGCACGGGAGCTCAAGGAAATGGGCGCTCACATCCTGTGCATTAAGGACATGGCCGGACTTTGCCGCCCATATGCCGCTGAGAAACTTGTTCATTCATTAAAGGAGGAAGTCGGCTTACCTGTTCATTTCCATACACATGACACAAGCGGAATTAACGCTGCATCTATCCTTAAGGCCTCAGAGGCTGGAGTTGACATTGTCGACGCAGCCCTCTCGTCCATGTCCGGATCCACAAGCCAGCCCGGATTAAATTCTATTGTCGCCTCTCTCGAAAACACTGAACGCGACACCAAACTGGACAGGCACTCACTTGACGAATTCTCAGACTATTGGGAGAGCGTTCGCAAATTCTATTTCCCCTTTGACACATCTCCACCACACGGAACGGCAGAAGTATACCTGCACGAGATGCCAGGAGGACAGTTTACAAATCTCAAGGAGCAAGCCGAAGCAATGGGGCTCGGTCATCGCTGGCCTGAAATCGCCCAGTGCTATGCAGAAGTGAATGATCTTTTTGGCGACATCGTCAAGGTAACACCATCAAGCAAGGTGGTAGGCGATATGACCATGTTCCTTGTCACCCAGGGCATAAAGCCTTCAGATGTAACCAATCTTCCCAAGAACACTGCATTTCCTGAGTCGGTCGTTGATATGCTATGCGGAGGTCTGGGCCAACCCCTTAATGGCTGGCCATCTGATGTCCAGCAGATCATCGTCGGCAAGCAAAATGTAATTACAGATCGACCGGGAGACCACGCAGACCCTGTTGATTTCGATTCCGTGCGCGCTGAGCTCGAGGAAAAAATTGGCCATCCTCCTAGTGAAAACGATTTCTGGGGATACTTGATGTATCCTCAGGTATTCCTGGAATTTGCCCAAAAGCGCAAGCGCTACAGTAACTTAAGCGTATTGCCCACACCCGCATATTTCTACGGATTGCACCCTGGAGAGGAAATCAGTATAGATATCGAGGTAGGGAAAACGCTCTTTGTTCGATTGATCAATATCGGTGAACCTGATTCAGACGCCAAGCGCAGCGTAATTTTTGAACTCAATGGCACTGCACGGCACGCCGTCATTAAAGATTCAAGCCTTGCTCCAACGACGATCGCACGACCAAAGGCGGAATCGGATGATGAGGCTCAAATCGGCGCCCCTATGCCTGGGCTCGTCTCCGAGCTAAGTGTTAGCATTGGACAAAATGTCAATGAAGGAGATTCACTCCTCACCCTTGAGGCAATGAAGATGTACACAACTGTATCAGCCCCGCACTCAGGGACAGTGGACAATATCGAGGTTGGCGTAGGTGATAATATTGAAACTGGAGACCTCCTCCTCAATCTCAACCCGTCCTGAACAACCGTCACTGTTCAAGGTCAACCCTTGCCCTGATGAATCTTGTCCTTTCGCTCAGGGGGAATCTTACACTGTATGTCATTGAGATTGGCCCTATTTGAATTTCCGTCGGCGCGGCCATCCATTCGATAAGGTCGCCGGAGTATTCAAATATCACGCGCGCATCGCTCCTGCGTATATCTGAATCTATACTCCACAACATTAATCCTGAAACTCCATCCCCATTGATTATTGACGGGGAAGGAACCGTGCCTGGAACATTCGGACTCATTCCAAATGCGTATTCAACAACGTTTACCAACCCATCACCATCGGGATCACCGCTTTCTCCAGACACTCCTTCGCGAAGGGCCCACTGCGAAAAGCTATCTGCAATCATGATGTTTCCCGGCGAACCGAGCATTGGGCCACTTGCCCATGAGCTCCCTTTCTTGAAATCCTTTGCATGAGGGACCGGCTCAATAATTTCGAGAGATAATCCCCCGCCATCTGCGGCATCTACCCAATTGTCGCTGTAATCAAAGCGAAGGATTGCCGCGTCATAGGGATGCGGCAGCTTCAGAATTAACGTTTCGCCACCATTGTCGAGCTTTCCCGAATATTCACCGGCAACATTCAGCCCTTCCCCATACCGGCTCACAAAATCCTCGGCGCTTTTCACAATAAGCACACTGTCCCCGGGAGACAAAACCATGTCCGGGAAAACAAACTGAACACCCTCAGTGAAACGAACACCCGCGAGATCAAGGGGCGTATCACCAATGTTAAATAACTCTATGAATTCATAGGATGATCCTCCCGGGGGATTAAACATCACCTCGCTAATCCGTAGGTTATCAAGAAGTGAAACAAGTCGTTGTTTTTCCTCCTCGCCAGGCGAAGCGATTCCGGGAGTTGGCAGTCGTGAAAAAACAACATCAGCAGCTCCAGAGGAATCACGGATCTGGGAATAATCTTCGACCTGAACCCCGTAAATCACTGTATCGATAATTTCTCCTCCCGATTCTGCAAATCCAATTAACTCCATGGTTGAAGACAAGTTGAAATCAAGAGGAGAAATTGCAGCGTAACCTCCTGCGGATATAAAACTAAGAGGTTCAATGACGTGGCGACGAAGGGCGGTGTTAGGACTGTCAGTTAACATGCAGCCCGAAATCTCTACGGGCAAAGCCCCGGGATTATAAATCTCAACAAATTCCTTTGAAAACGCCACCTGACCATTCGCCAGCCATTCACTAATCATTACCATTCTGACATCGCCTGTAGGCTGCGCCACATTAACCACACCTATGGAAGGACGGTTGAGGTGCCACTGCCCAGAATGCCCCACCCTTCCAATGGAAAGGTCGTCTGCCTGCATTCCAAACCGGACTGAATCCAAAACGACCCCCTCACGGTAAAGTGCAAGTCGCTCTCCTGCCCGGTCCAGGGTAAAATTAAGGTGAATCCCGGAAGTCGGGCTATCATCAGCAAATAGAAGAAGATACCCCCTTGCCGGAACAACAGCGCCCTGATCAAAGATAAATTTCGCCGGATCGTCAGGGTTATCAGAAATCGAGTGCCCTCCAAGCTCATAATCTTCATTCCCTGTATTATAAAGCTCGATAACATCAGGGAACGTACCCTCATGCTCATATGCAGAGTCATTAACGGCCAAAATCTCATTAATGACAACGCTGCCGGGAGCGGAGCGATTTACCGTCCAGGTTTTTGACCGGGTTGGCGTTGTCTGCCATTCACCCGCAAAGGTTTTGCCCTCAACCTCAATAAAGTAAGTGCCGTCCTGTAAGCCCTTTAGTTCAATGTCTGAAACTCTGGTAGTAATTTCGGGCGGATCAAATCCGTTGCCGATCGGCAACTCCTCGCTCCACTCACTATTATTAAGGCGCCACCTATAGGCCCAAATGCCAGGGCCTCCAACTTTTAGAGTTGCGTCAGGGGAACTGGTCACTGCAGTTGGCTCTCCATTGATAAATATCCCTTCACGAATCATGGCGCCTAAATCATGACCCAATGGGTGAGCTGATGCCCCAGGGGACCCTGGAGTTAGCGAAAAGTCTCCCCGTTCAGGATCAACAAACTGAGCTACGCCACCGACATTACCGCTCCCAAGATCGTAAATAGTCTGCCCCTCATGGTTTCTGCCAACGGAAATATCGGTTATCTGAGGATCCACAAGATTGTCATAGAACTCAAGCGGAGTGGTCGGAAATGGTTCCTCGCGTGAATCATCTGCCCCACTGAATACCCTGGGTATGTCCATGAGCAAATTTCCTGCAACGAATGCAGCATCACCATGCGTAGCCTCTTCATCATTGTCAGTAGGAATAAAAAGATTTACAACAGAAGAAACGCTGGGATTATCGAATCGATCGTTGAAGTCCGGATGAATCTTATAGACCGTATTGTTCTCAAACACTGTCGCGGTATCAATCTTAAGATTTATGCAGTGATCCACGTCCCAGAAGATATTCCTGGCAACAACGATCGTCGTGCCATTCCCTGCGTCTCCTGTTGAGATTGCATTTGCATAACCTCGATCAGAGGTCTCGTCATCCTTGAACACATTCCTGAATAAATTCCCGGCAACAAAAACGTCACCTCCCAGATCGATGTGTTCATCACCGGTATTCGTAAATGTATTGCCGATTATCTGGACGATGGGGCCAGGCCTCCTGCCACTATCTACATCCACAACATCGTTGTGTCCCTTTGTAATTCCGAAGCGATTGTTGCGAATAATGTAACGGCCTCCCTCCGGTATTTCTCCCTCCCCTTTTACCTGCTCAGATATGTTATCTAGATCAAGTTCATCTGCATTCTCATCAGGGGCAAATACATCAGGAAAAATGCAATTCTCAAGAATGATTGAGGCATCAGAAGTGTAGAGGATCCGTATCTTTGTCCCGTAAAAACGAACATCATCTATCACGCATTGTGAGCTAATAATACCAATAGCCCCCTCCCTGTCCTGCGCATGACCAATATCAATGTGAGCAATCCTGTTATTGGGGTCCATTGAGTCAATAATCTTTATGCCCTCAGACTTAGGTGGGGCATCAGGCAATGAACCGTTCCCGGCAGAATCTGGGACAAAAGGAACACCTGGAACAGGCGAAAACTGAATCCTCCTTGTCGGGGTGCCAATAATCCTCGATGTGCCGTTAATGGTAATCTTTTTATCCTCATCAAAATAAATCGAGGCCCCTGGCTCTATAACAAGCGCAGTCCCAGCAGGTATCGTAACGTCGTCGATGACATGATATGGCCCGCCGCCAGCCGTCCAGCGCACCTCAGCGCCACCAGTAGGCTTGTAGGTAAAGTATCCAATGTCTGGACTGCCGTCATCAGGATCGCCGGCGCCTATAGCAGGAGACCCTTCCCGGAGTTTAAAATTAGAGGAATTGGGGCCAACGAAATCCGGGTCATCGATCAAATTCCCCAACCCTTCCCATTCCTCCCCTACAATGGAATACTTGATACTGATATCATCCTGACCAAAATCTGTCCTTACTTGATCTGCATTCCCCCAGATTATGGAGTTGGAAATCGTATAGAAACTAGGATCATCATTGCCGTCTTTATTCTCTGCCTGGATCCCAACAGACTCATTGTCGGTGACCGTAACATAATTAAGGCTTACGCGTGCGTCATCCTTTGCTGAAAGGCCAATGTCATTATTCACAAAAAGACCTCCATTTATTGATACATCCTCACTGAACAAACTCGCGCCTTTGTCGGCACAATTACGACTTATGACATTAATAAGATCGACGTCGGCATCGAGTGTATCAACACCATCATCATCCATGTAAGCAATGACAATATTTCGCAGGGTGATGCTCTGTCCATTACCTACCCCATGAAGATATATGGCATCATTATCATCAGTGACACCGTCCTCGCGATAGATGCCCAGCATGTCAGTAATGTAGCTGTCCTCTACAAGAAGCGCAGTATCGAATGTTTCAAGCCCCATCACTGAACGCGCCAGGTGACAGCGTCGTATTACAATAACAGAGTCAGTGTCTCCGTCAGCTTCACTTTCACCAACCTTTCCACGATTGTCTGTGATGTTACAGTCATCAAACTGCACACTTGATCCAACGATTCTCAGGACACGGCCGTGATCTGTATGTCCGCCAGCCGGAGAATGACCTGCCCGGTGGATGTTGGTAAAGGCGAAAACCGCCCCCTCGCTTCGGTCAAAAAGAATCTGTCCCCATAAAGAATCCGGTTGGCTGGCAGTAAATGTTATCGGACTCTCGCTAGTGGCTTGGCAATTTATGGAGCCCTCAATAATCAAGTCAATGCCGGACTCGCTTCTAGCTTCTGTTGTTCCGTCAAGCAACACGATCGTTCCCGGGTTGATGTTAAGCACATGTCCTGATGGCACGGTCACGTCCCCGGTAAGGCGCATAACGCCACTCCAAGTCGATGATCCACCATTGAGTTCTCCTGAAATCTCAGTCGCAGACACATCACCAAGGCTACTGATTGACTTGAAAACCTTTTGCCCGTTGGCAACTGCAGAAAGGGTGAAATCACCAGGATCCGTTCCAACGCCAGCCGTCTGAGCTATTAATGCGAGATTAAAACTAATGTCAGAGCTCTCCTCATCACCCTGTTTGATTTCAACTGCCAAGGTATTGGTGCCGTCAACAAGTAGAGCGCTGGACAATCCGGAGATCAGATAAACCTCATCTTCATCAGGTGTATCATCCCCATCCACCGTGTATTCATCGTAATCCATGTTTGAGGACATGTTTGATGTCTTATAGAGCTCTGAACCATTGAGGTATACTACAGCACCGTCATCATAAAGTAATCTCAAGTCCAGGCCGGTTATCGCGGAGGAGTTATCAACCTCGAAAGTGGTGCGAAAATAAGTGGTGGCATGTTTATTGTTTCGTGAACCGCCGTAACTGAGTTCAGTTTCCTCGTCATTATCTCCATAGCCCAACTCTGCAGGACCTGACTCCCAACTTTCATCATCAAAGTCCGACTTGCGCCAGGCCGCCCCCTGATCAGATCCATTATCCAGATATTTCCATGTTGAACCGAGCGGCAAGAGCTCAATCGGCTCCCCGCCGGCACCACCCCCTACTGTAACGAGCGCACTGCCGACCCCATTCCTTAACTCAACAATGTTTGGACTGATGGAAACGCCTTGTGTTTCCGCATTGAGCGTTGCCGTTGCATCCCATACGTCTGAGGCATAAGTGCCATCTGCCCTGCGAAGATCAAGTTTAACCAGAATTGGAACGCCTGGCTTATAAGTATCCCTTACACCCATATGCAAAGTTCCCTGGGCAACCCCTCCCCCAAGAGTTCCCGATACCTCAGTTACCGTGCCCGTGTTATACCATACGTTCAAATGCTCCACGTGAAGGAGATCGCCAACTCCGGATTTCCCGCCGTAAAAGCCGATTACAACACGATTGAGCCCGGGATTAAGGACGCCCCCCCCTCCGTTATCAACATCAAGTCGCCATGAGCCCTCCCGCGCATTCATCTGAGCATTGATGCCGTTGACAAGAACTGAGCGGATGTGGGCGGCATGAAAATCACCGCTAAACCTCACTTCGCCGGAATTTGTGCGATGGTAACCCTCTTCAGTCACGGACAGGTTCGTCGTCGCTGAGTAATTACGAGGTATCTGGGAGAGGACGTTAGTAATCCGATCCGGTACAAACTCTTGCATTCCCTCAAGGACATTATCGGATACGAATCCACCAACAGCCCTTGCAATTACCGGCTGGATGATTTCCGGTCGATAAACCCTTTCAATGAGTTCAAGGAACTTTGAATAATACAGGGGAATAATATCAGGATGGCTCAGAAATTTTTCCAGCCCGTCCAGTTCAGTATAGCCCCATATATTCTTGTTGGGGCTCCCCCTGAGGAGAGTGTCAAGATCGTGGGGAACGAAACGAAATCGCGGATCAACGACACCCCGATAAAGCACATAATCATCACCCTTGCCATCATTAAGTCCTCCCTCACGGTTCCCCAGAAGCGAGTCTACCGCAATGTGCGTGAGCCACTGGTCAACATTAACATGACGTGAGACGTCCTCGAGGTAGCTCTCTGCAGGGGAATTATTGAGGGCATCAGTCAAGTCAATCAAGTCGCTCCAGTCATCCTCCGATGCATTAGTCTGTTTGAAATAGGTGTTCCTGTATTCATCCGCGTCCTCTCCCTCATAGCGAAGATCGCCCTCCTCATTGGTATCTTCATCGTCGCGAACCTGGTAGAGGTTCCCGTTGGGATCTTCCGGCCAATGCGCAGCCGTAAAATCACTGTCAAGGGTCTCAACCATGGCGTATGAGCCATACATCAGAGGACCTCCTGACTGGGCAAGATCCGCACCATTAATCCTCAACTGAACGGCGACCGTATCAGGCACCTCCACTCCCATTAACTGGAATAACCACGAACCTGTTGTTTGAGAATGAACATAACGACAATTAAACTTCATCGAATGCACCCCTTTCCAGGTTTCATCTGTTCGAAAAATTACCAAATGGTTGTTTGGCGGTCCGTCTCGGGATCCGGCTCCGCGGTTCCGCACGCTGGCAGAATACAATGACTTGATACTCGTGCTCTCTGCGCTCACGAAGGTGGCATTCATTTTGGCATTGCTCTCCGACCTGCTTGAACTGGTACCTATGTCCTCAAGTTCCTCCCTTTCTTCCTCTGTCATTATGAGGTAATAGGTGGATTGTGTGCCTGGAATACTAAAGTCCCGGGAATCAAAACCGTCATCGACCTGATAAAGCGCATTGGCACGATGCCCTCCACCTAACACCTCGGAAGGCCAACTCCGAGAGTTTGCACCATCCGCCGCTTGGACGAAAAACTCAATTATTGAGCCATCCTCCTGTGGCGGGATGTTAGCGGAGAAACCCTCATCGCCGTCAAAGTCCATCAACACAGGAGTAAAATTATCACTACCGTCAATGCGCCAGAAAAGTCTGACCACGGCATCCGCAAGAGAACCTTCATCCCGAAGCTCACATGCGACATGAACCATTTCATCTGATCTCGGTATCTGCGGACGATGGTTGAGCCCCTTAATAATTGGAGCAATGTCGTCACTGGATATTGAGTTGATTTCACCTGGAGTCCCCCCCTCAATGATCGAGCCCCCCCAGTTCTGTCCGTTATTGTTGGTCAGAAGCGAATTAATCAACTCTAATGACTTACCTTCTCCATCGTGCTCGGCCAACCAGACCCACCCTTGATGTCCGCGGTCGTTTGCCCCCCGAGCCCGTATGGCCCAATCTCCCTCATCGGCAAATCTCACTTCATCTACCTTGTCACCATCTGGATCCACAAGGAGTATCCTTTCGCCCGAATTCCTAAGCTTCCCATCCCATGGCCCAACCACGCCAACAACGTCCGGGTGATTTACGTTAAATCTCGTCAAGTCAGCAGCAACCACAATGTGACCACCCGCTTCAATTACAACGCCCGTGAAAAGGTAATCGATTGCGTCATCAAGTTGATAGCCCTCCATATCGATCGCTGAACTGGAACGGTTGTGGATTTCAATGAACTCTGCCGCGACATCCTCAGGGATCCCCGGCGGGTGGTACATTATCTCAGAAATGACAAGGTTGCCGGAAGCTTCAGATGAAACGAAGGATAGGCCTCCGAGCAGAGAAAGAAATAGGACTGAAAGCGCCCGATGGCGGTAGCTGTTCATTTGTTTTTGGGGGTGGTAAGCGGGATTTTTTATGAGGACTTTATAATTTTACCTCCTATTGACATTGCCACAAATAATATCGGCCATGAAATTGATCGTGGTTGAGCTCAAGTAAGCGGTAAATGCATTTATTGTAACTTTCGGAATTACAAATCCTTATTCTACGACTCTATCCAAATGGTTTATACCCACCACGACATGACTTGGTGGAAGTATCTAGGATGGGAATTCCTCGACTAACTGAAAAGAAACAGTTAGTAACCCACGTGCTTCCTGCCTGTGACAAACTATTGCAATATTCCCTCAGACGCGGAGTTTGCAGGGCCGCATTCATCTTCTGGTTTATTAACCTTTTTGTCTTTAGCTCAATGCCGGGAAATGACACCCCGCAATTGGCCATCCTTATTGGCGATAAGATCGTGCACACGATCTATTTCGCCCTCGGCTCTGCCGCCTTTATGCTTACCCTCATGCAACACCCTTGGCGGAATTATTCCATGGTTGTGATTTTTTTGTCAGGCATGGCAATGGCATTGGTTGTCGGCGTTTTTGATGAATGGCACCAGACATTCACGCCAAACCGGCACGGCAACAGTCCCGGTGACATTATGGCAAATCTCACCGGCGGGATCGTGGGTTTTTACGCGGCTCTGTTGGGAAAGAAATTCATAATCCAGCCACATGACCTTGCCAGTCAAAAATGAGAGGTTAAAGTCGAAATCAAAGCCTCATATGAATAACCGAATAGAACAACTCTTCGACAAGCTGCGCAGTGAGGGTAAATGCGCATTTGTTGCTTACGTTTGCGCAGGCGACCCTGACGCGGATCGTTGCATTGGAATCCTGAATGCGCTTGATAGGGCCGGGGTCGACCTTATCGAAATCGGCGTCCCTTTTTCAGACCCGCTCGCCGATGGCGTTGTTAATCAAATGGCGGCCAGTCGCGCATTAAGCTCGGGCGCGAGCGTTGAGAACACGTTGGAAATTATCCGAAATTTCCGCAAGAGCTCGAACACACCGATTGTTTTGTTCACTTACCTCAATCCAATTTATACATATGGATTCAAGAGCTTCTATAAGGACGCATCATGCGCCGGCGCTGACGGGATACTTAACCTCGACCTTCCGCCTGACGAGGAATCTCACAATGAAGAACTTCGCGAAGGAGGCCAGCTACTTAATATTCGCATTATCGCACCAAATACACCGGTAGAGCGAATAACCGACATCACCAGCTCAGGAGAAGGGTTTATCTATTACATTTCACGTGAGGGAGTTACCGGAGAGCGCAGTGAACTTGCGGAAGGCATCGGCAATCAGGTTGATGAAATAAAAAAACATACAAGCCTTCCTGTTGTGGTGGGATTTGGAATCTCCACGCCTGAGCACTCGTCGGAAATTGCAAAAGTTGCAGATGGTGTCGTTGTCGGCAGTGCCATTGTTAAAACAATCGAAAAACACTCAGAATCCGGGGATTTGTTTGATCGAGTCTACCAATTTGTAAAACCGCTTGTTGATGCATCGAAGTCGGTTTAGAACGTTTTGACCATGCTGACTTTCACTAAAATGAACGGCGCCGGTAATGATTTCATCATGCTGGACAACAGGGAAAAACAACTTTGTCTCGACCTGAAGTTGATCAATCAGCTATGTGACAGGCATCGCGGAATCGGGGCAGATGGATTGATCATGGTTGAGCCCGCAGAGAGCGGCGGAGACTTCAGAATGAGATACTATAATTCTGATGGCAATGAAGCTGAAATGTGTGGAAATGGAGCCCGGTGCTTCGCTCGCTTCGCGGATCGCGTCGCCAGACTTGAAGGAAAGCCGCAAAGATTTGAAACGATGGCTGGCATGGTGAGCGCTGAGCTCCATGGTGAAGAGACTCGACTGGAACTCAGCAACCCTTTTGACCTCGTGATGTCAGGCCTGATTGACATCAACAACACGCCCACAACCATCCACTCAATTAACACCGGTGTGCCTCATGCTGTTGTTGTTGATAATGACATCGAACATCTTAATGTTTGTGAAATAGGAAGCGCCATTCGCCATCACGAGCACTTCCAGCCATGCGGCACTAATGTCAACTTTCTGTCAATCATAGCCCCCCGTAAAATTGCAATCCGAACTTATGAGCGGGGAGTTGAAGACGAAACCCTCGCTTGCGGCACCGGAATGGTCGCATCGGCAATCATCCATGGGCGCTTAACAGGAGCCGCTGCCCCTATACAGGTTAAGGTAAAAGGCGGAGACACACTTGAGGTTGACTGGTCAGTCAATTGCGATGACTACACTCATGTTACGTTAACCGGACCCGCTGAATTTGTGTTTGAAGGAGAAATCAATGTTTGAAGGAGCCCACACCGCACTAGTCACTCCATTCAAGGAGGGTGAATTCGATGAGCTTGCTTTTCGCAAGCTTATCGACCATCAGTTTGACAACGGCATCTCAGGAATCGTGCCATGTGGAACGACCGGTGAATCTCCAACCCTTTCTAATGTCGAGCACAAACGGGTAATTGAAGTTGCCATTGATGCTGCTGCGGGGAGGGGGCTGGTAATTGCCGGCACCGGATCAAACTCAACCCGAGAAGCTGTCGCCATGACTCAAGCTGCAGAAAAAGAAGG
>JAAESJ010000518.1 GCA_024229495.1 Verrucomicrobiaceae bacterium
ATCGAGCTCCTTTTCCTTGATGCCGCCAAGAAGCTTGACGGCCGGGCTTGCGGCCTGCTTTGCGTCGGAGCCGGCCCATGCGGCAATTGCGGCACTGCGCAAAATCATCGATTGTCCGCCGGCAGCGAGTTTTTGCAGGTCGTTTACCGCACCAAGTTGTGCCAGTGCCCCGCACAGGGCCGAGGCGTCTGAGCCGGTAATGTTGTCAGCCCCTGCGAGGGTGAGGAGTTTTTCACGCGCACCGGTGATCTTCCAGGTTCCGCAGAGGGAGGCTGCGGCATTGCGAGTCAGGTTGTCCTTGCTGTCCAGGAAAGTGGTAACGGTTGCCGGCTGTCCCGGGCGCTTTGCATTGGTAGTGGCACCGCTTGCGATGGCGGCAAGCAGCCCCGGGCTTTTTTGTGCCATTTCCAGCATCGCGTCGATCTCGGCACTTGCCCCGAGGGCGGCCACATTGGTGACGGCTTGCGGCATATCCGCCTCGGCGATGCCACCTTCCTTGATGACCTTGACCAGGGCGGCAATGGCGCGGGCGTCTCCAACCTCCTTCAGGGCGTATGCCAGTCGTGAGGGGTCGCCATCAAAGACGGGCTTACCGGACTGCATCGCCGGTAGCCATTTGTCACGCAGGGCGCGTACTGTCAATTCCAGCGAGTAGGAAATATTGTTGTCGGTCTTGCCGGTCAGGGCGCGCAGGGCAACGCTGGCTGCCTCGTTGGTGCCAAGTTCCCGCAGGGCGTTGATGGCCTCCAGCCTGACGCGCGGGTGGGGATCCTCGATTGCCTGTGCAAACAGGCTGATCTTGTCGATTGGCCCGGCACGCGGGCTCCAGTTGGCGACGGCACGGACCGCGGCTGCCCGCACCTGGGGCAGGGAGGAGCGCAGCAGCTCCCCGGCGAGTGCCGGCTCGGCTGCGCGAAGGGAGACGATCAGCCAGAGTGCCTCGAGGCGGTGGTGCTCATAGCCGGGATCCTCTTTATCAAGCTTGTTGAGCCACTCCTTGAGAAGCGGCACCAGCTTCTCCGGGGAGTGGCTGGCCAGCTCCCTGCGTGCCTGCTCGCGCGTGTATTCCGCGGGGGACTGGAGGAAGTCCAGCAGGTCCTCGGCCCGGGCACCGGCAATCTTGTCCCGCTTGAGAAGCGGTCTTGCCTTTGCGGTGACGCGCCAGATGCGCCCGTGGGCCTTGTCCCGTGAGGGGTGATGGAAGTCGACCTCGCCGTGGTCGATGATCGGGTTATACCAGTCGACGACATAGAGGGCACCTTCAGGTCCCATTTTCAGGTCCACCGGGCGGAATGAGCGGTGCTTGGAATGCAGTACGGTCTCGACCTCCTTGGCGGTGTAGCCGCTGCCGTTCTCCTCCAGTTCGTAGCGCACGGTGCGGTTGGCGCGGAAATCATTGGCCACCAGGCTTCCCTGCCAGCGTTGTGGCATGTGCCCGCCGGAGATAAACTCGGCAGCGGTGTTCTTGGGCTTGCCGGGAATCAGGCCGTTGAAGACGCGGTGCACGCCGACCGCGGAGCGGAACGCGGAACCGGGGAAAACATAATGCGGGCCGGAGCCGCCGGCACCGTCCGTGCCGAAGGACTGTCCCCAGTAGTCGAAGGCAAAGCCCCAGGGGTTGACCATGCCGACGGCATAGGCGTCGAGTTGCTCATTGTCGGGACGGAAGCGCCAGATGCCACTGCCATTCATCCGCCGTGGTCCGTGCGCGGTTTCCACGAAGGTGTTGATGTAGATGGACTGGGTGAAATACAGGTCTCCCCATGGGGCCCAGCGCAGACCGTGGATCATGTGGTGCACGTCGGCGTTGCCGAAGCCTGAGTAGATAACCCGGCGCGATTCCGACCGGTCATCCCCGTCCTTGTCCTCAAGGAAGAGAAACTCCGTCGTGCTGCAGACGAAGGCGCCGCCCTCTACGGGCATCACCGAGTGCGGCACGGTGAGGCCTTCGGCAAACACGGTGTGCTTGTCGGCGACACCGTCCTGGTCGGTGTCCTCGAGGATCACGATGCGGTCATTGGGGACGTGGCCGGGCTTGATGTGCGGGTAGGTTGTCGATGTCGATACCCATGCGCGGCCGCGTGTGTCCCAGTTGAGGTTGATGGGGTTGGCGATCATCGGGTTGGCGGCGAACAGGTTCACCTGGAAGCCGTCAGCGACAGTCAGGTCGGCAAGCTCGCTTGCGGTGTCGGGTGCCGGGATATTCTTTGGCACCTCATGGTCGGGATAGGCGCGCGGGGCCCGCCATTCCGGCTTAATCTTGAGCCCGTAGCGGTTGGCGGCCGGGACGCGCAGCTTGGCGATGAGTTCCTCCTTGCCCTCGACGAGTTCATCGAAGTCCTCCATCTCGCGCGCCAGGTGGCCCATCTCATGGCGCCGGAAGAGGAAGATATAGGTCTTGTTGATGGGGCGCAGCTTATGGCGGTAGAGGGAATTCTTCGCGATGATCAACTGGCGCAGCCGCTCCGCCTGTTGGTGGTCGGGCCCGGCGGATACCAGGGATTTCTTTGCGTCAGGTTCCAGCATCCGGATAGGTGAATCATCATGCGAGAGCTCGGTGTCAGCGGCGCTGGAGGTGACCAGCAGGGGTGAGGCGGCTGAGGGCAGCCGGTCGAGGATCAGGTCGAGGCGCACGCCGTTCTTGGTTCTGGTGCGCTCACCGGTCTTGATGGTTTCCGAGGTTACCGAGAGCCGGTCGTTGGCTTCACGCACCTTGAGCAGCGACTCACTGGCCAGGTCCAGGCCCTTTGCAATGCGCCCTGCCAGGACCCGGTAACCAGGGGCACTCAGGTGCAGGGCATCACGGTATTCGAGCTCCCCGGAGTTTTCCGGGTCTTCACCGAAGATGTCGACCCCGAGGTGTTTGCGTTCACCGGCACTCTTGAGGATAAATTGTGCGGCGGTGCGCAGGCGTGCGTTGTGCGCGGAGGGATCCGGGAGCGCATGACCCACCTCCTGGTGCGGGATTGGGGTCAG
>JAAESJ010000519.1 GCA_024229495.1 Verrucomicrobiaceae bacterium
CCAGAGCCAGAACCAGAACCAGAGCCAGAACCAGAACCAGAACCAGAACCAGAGCCAGAGCCAGAACCAGAACCAGAACCAGAACCACTTATTCCTGATGAGCCTGAAGATGTCCTGATAGCCGAGGAAGACACGGATCAGGAGGAGGGCCCGGAACCCGATGTCCAGGAGGAGTTGCTCCCTGAGAAGCAATCCGGCGGACGAGGGCGTTTTGAAAAGGCGGAGCCGACAGTCGTCGACGGAGAGGACCTGGATGTCCCTAGTTTCCTGCGCAACAAAAAGAAATAAACAGGCAATTGCCGTATTAGCCTGAACCATCCAGTGTAAGGGCTAGCGATTTCTTACTCATTTCCAGAAGTTCACCTAAACAACCTGTCCCGAAAAATGTCCGATTCCGCTCCCATTCCCGCCCTGAAAACACGCCTGTGCGTGATGATGTTCCTGCAGTTTTTTATCTGGGGGGTCTGGTATGTGCCAATGTGGCCCTATCTGAGTGGATTGGGCATCGCACCGGAAAAGATTGGGTTTGCGTATAGTGCTACCGGTATTGCCGCGATGGTATCCCCGATTTTCATTGGCATGGTTGCCGACAAATTCTTTTCTTCCCAGATTGTCCTAGCTGTTCTGCATATTTTGGGAGGTGTGTTTTTGTTCCTTGCCGCGAATGCTACTGACTATGTTGGAGCAGAGCTGATTGTTGGCAGTGAAGAATATCAAGCTGCAGTATGGGGATTATTCTTTCCGCTTATCCTCGCACACCTCCTGTGCTATATGCCAACGCTTGCACTGGTTAACTCGGTTCTGTTCCAGTCCGTCTCAGATCCGCAGAAGGATGCCCCTCCTATAAGGACGCTGGGGACAATTGGTTGGATTGTGTCCGGGGTTGTGGTTGGCAGCAGTTTTTTGGTTGGTGAAGAACACGCGATAGCTTTTCAAGCGCCTCAGTTTCTCGGAGGACCCGAGGCGCCGGCTAATGCTATCGGTATGGGCCTGACCAACACGCCTCTTCTCATCGGGGCTGTAGCCTCAGTTCTCCTGGGATTGTTTTGCTTTACCCTGCCGAATACTCCACCAAAGCTAAAAGGGCAAAAGACGACATTAGGGGATGTGATTGGATTGAAGGCCATCAGTCTCATGCGTGATCGCGCATTCGCAGTATTCATTGTATGTTCGTTGCTGATTTGTATTCCTCTTTCTTTCTATTACCAGACGGCTAATGGATATCTCAAGGCGATGGGTGTGAATAATTCTGAAGGAGTGATGACCCTTGGGCAGGTTTCCGAGATCTTTTTCCTCCTGTTGGTCCCCTTCTTTTTCAGGAAGATTGGCGTAAAGAAAATGCTGATGATAGGAATGCTTTTCTGGGTGTTACGCTATGTGTTCTTTGCCAACGCAGGTCCTGATGCCCATACCCTGCTTTTCCTCGGAGTTTTGGCCCATGGGATCTGCTATGATTTCTTCTTTTTCACGGGGCAACTCTATGTTGACCAGCGCGCACCTGAGGATATTCGATCCAGTGCCCAGGGGTTTATCGCCTTTGTGACGCTTGGGGTTGGCATGTTTATCGGAGGCATTGTAAATGGTTGGTGGAACGGCAAGCAGACGACCGATGTAAAAGGACAAGATGCGGTGGTCGATTGGTCGGCGGTCTGGTATTTTCCTGCGATAATGGCGGCAGTTGTTCTGGTGGCATTTGTTTTTCTTTTCAAGGAGTCAAATTCAGAGAAGACAGCCTGAGTTTCATCCTTTTGCAGATTTAAGTTTGATGTCAGATCCAATAAAAATTCTCGTCGTCGGTTGCGGAAACATGGGTAAGTCCCATGCCAAGGCTTACCATGCCATGGAGGGATTTGAGATTGTCGGGGTGGTTTCCCGTGGAGAGAAATCACGCAGTGAACTCCTCAAGGAACTTGGTGCTGATTATCCCCAGTTTTCCAGTTATGAGGAAGCCCTTGCCCAGAGCAACCCTGACGCGGTTTCAATCAACACCTATCCCGATACCCATGCCGACTATACCAAGAAGGCCTTTGCCGCCGGTTGCCATGTTTTCCTTGAGAAACCCATTGCGGAAACGGTCGAAGAGGCGCAGGAGATCGTCGATGCTGCCTTGGCTGCAAACCGCAAGCTGGTGATCGGCTATATCCTGCGGGTGCATCCTTCATGGATGAAGTTTATTGAAGTGGCCCACACTCTGGGAAAACCGCTGGTGATGCGCATGAACCTGAACCAGCAGTCCTCCGGCGAGACTTGGGAAACTCACAAGTGCCTGATGAACTCGATGTCCCCAATCGTTGATTGCGGGGTGCATTACGTGGACGTGATGTGCCAGATGACGCGTGCCACGCCGACCCGGGTCAGTGCCATTGGGGCACGATTAAGCGAGGAGCTCAACGAGGGCATGTACAATTACGGTCAACTCCAGGTCAGCTTTGATGATGGATCCGTTGGCTGGTATGAGGCCGGATGGGGGCCGATGATGAGTGAGGTGGCCTTCTTTGTGAAGGATGTGGTTGGCCCGAAGGGGTGTGTCAGTATTGCCGGAATGGCGGACGGGGAAGAGACTGATGACGTGGATTCCCACTCAAAGGCCGAGGCTCTGAAACTGCATCACTCGGAACTGGATGCCGAGGGTAAATTCACCAAGGCTGACGAGATTATTGATTGTGCCGATGAGCCTGATCATGACGGGTTGTGTTACCGTGAACAGGAGGTGTTCTTCGATGCGATCGTCAATGACGTTGACTTAAGTGATCACATGGCGGATGCCGTCAACAGCCTCCGGATTGTCCTCGCCGCCGATGAGGCGTTCAAGACCGGGAAGACCGTCGAGCTCTAGGTTGATTGAGCATTAAGTCATGAAAGCCCTCGTAAAGTCAAAGGCTGAGCCAGGGTTGTGGATGCAGGATGTCCCTGAGCCAAAGGTGCGCATCAATGATGTTCTGATCAAGGTCGATCGTGCCGGGATTTGTGGCACCGACCTGCACATCTACCAGTGGGATGCCTGGGCCCAGGGGGCAGTGCCTGTGCCTCTGGTTATTGGGCATGAGTTTGTCGGAGAGATTGTGAGTGTCGGTTCCAATGTAAAGGATTTCAAGGAGGGGGATGTCGTCAGCGGAGAAGGGCACCTGGTATGTGGTCACTGTCGCAATTGCATGGCTGGGCGGCGTCATCTTTGTGCCGAGACGCGTGGGGTTGGTGTTAATCGAACCGGTGCCTTTGCGGAGTTCATTGCCCTGCCGCAAACCAACGTGTGGTACCATGACCAGTCACTGGATCGCGATGTCATGGCTCTCTTTGATCCCTTTGGCAATGCTGCGCACACGGCCCTTTCCTTTGAGACCCTGGGTGAGGATGTGCTGATCACCGGTGCCGGCCCGATTGGTATCATGGCAGCGGCGATATGCAGGCACGCAGGAGCACGCAACGTGGTGATTACTGACCGCAATGATTTCCGCCTTGAACTTGCCGCCGGCATGGGTGCCACCCGGACGGTGAACGTTGAGCGGGAGAAGCTTGTTGAAGTGCAGCGTGAGCTTGGCATGCAGGAGGGCTTTGATGTCGGGCTCGAGATGTCGGGTAATCCTGATGCCTTCAGGGACCTGCTGGCAAACATGTGCCATGGGGGCAAGATTGCCCTGCTGGGCATCCCGGGAAAAGACATCGCCATTGACTGGAATACGGTCATCTTCAATGGGCTGACCATTAAGGGGATCTATGGACGGGAAATGTATGAAACCTGGTATCAGATGACCTCGATGCTGCAGAGCGGGCTGAATATCTCACCGGTGATCACGCACCGCTTTGCCTTTGATGATTTTCAGCAGGGCTTTGATGCAATGCAGGGTGGTGAGTCGGGGAAGGTGATCCTCAATTGGTAATCGGGCGGGGCGTGCCTGGGGAGATGACCGGGCGCAGGAGATTGAGCACTTCAGCAGCATCACCTGCTAACTAAATTCTTTCGGATCCCTTGTGTAGTTGGCATTGTTGGGGTGCAACTCTTCGCGTCCGTCGCCGTAGAAGCCCACCCACTCTGAAAGTCTCCGGCCCAGTCGCCGACAGGCTTCCTGTTCCTTCTCCTCACGCGGTTCTCCCGCAATCACGGCACCGTAATGCGGGGTCAGTCCCTTGCCGACATAATCAGTAACGCCGAAGTAGAGGAAGCCAAAGTTTAGCAGCACGGTGGCCATGGCATTGCATGCCGTCTCATTGCCTCCGCCCCAGCCGGCGGAAGAGGAGAAGGCGCAGGCGAACTTGCCGTCGACTTCCAGCCATTTATTAATGGCCACAGTGTCCCACCATTTCTTCACTTTCCATGCCATCGACCCCATGTTGGTGGGGGAGCCGAGTGCGATTCCATCACACCACTGAAGATCCTCGGCGCTGGCTTCATCGATCGTCAGTTTTCGGATTTCCATGTTGCTTACCGAAGCGGCTCCCTCGGTGACGAATTCGGCCATCTTTGCCGTGTTGCCTGTATTGCTGTGGTAGAGGACAAGTATATTACCCATGCCTTGATTATAGTTGGTGCGGAGCCGAAGAGCCTGAAATTTGTGTGATGGTATGCCTTGTTATAGTCAGAGGCAGAGCAATGGGGAAGATAATTCCCGGTTGCCGTGCGCTTTACTCGAGGCGATATCTTACCCAGTGTCAGCGGGATCGGATGATATCTTTACCACCCTGAAGGGGGCGGCTATGGGCGCGGCCAATGTGATTCCCGGGGTTTCCGGAGGAACAATCGCCTTCATTACCGGCATTTATGAGCGCCTAATCAACGCCATCAAGTCCTGCGACATGACAGCAGTTCGTTTGGCACTGAGTTTGAAGTTCAAGAAGTTTGCCGAGTATACCGACTTGCGTTTTTTGTTTGCCATTGGTGCCGGCGCAATGTTGAGCGTTGTCAGCCTGGCCAGACTTCTCGAATACCTCTTTGCAAATTACCCGGTCCTGATATGGGCATTTTTCTTTGGACTTATCGTGGCCTCGATCTGGGGAGTAGGGAAAATGATCACTACCTGGAGCCCTGGGGTATTGGTTTCCGTGGTTGTGGGCATCACAATGGCAATAGGCGTGCTGTGGTTGCCGCATTCTCCAGGGAATACCCATCCGCTTTACTTGTTCATTTGTGGGGTGGCAGCTATTTCAAGCATGATTATTCCCGGGGTTTCCGGCTCCTTTGTGTTGCTCATCATGGGAAACTACATGCTGGTACTGGGTGCTGTCGGTAACCTTGACCTTGGTGTTCTGCTTCCTTTTGGTGCGGGATGTGTCATTGGCCTGATTGCTTTATCGCACTTGCTTTCATGGATTTTCAGCCGTTACCACGACTTGGCTGTGGGGCTGATTACCGGGTTTATCATTGGATCGCTGGTATTGATATGGCCGTGGAAGCAGGAGATCTACAAGCGAGATGAGAGTGGAGCCTATATTGTCAGGAATGAGGAGCGCATGGTTTTTTCCCGTCCCGGTGAATTGCAGGCGGTGATTCAATCACTTGGGGATGATGAACAACTTGTGAGCGCCGGGTATGAGAACTGGAGCCTCCCGGATCCCGGTGACAAGCAGTCCTGGTTCGCACTTTTGCTGGCGGTTGCCGGGATTGGTTCGGTGGTCGGGATTGAGAGGGTTGGTGTAAAACAGACAAAGGGTGACGATGAAGGCGCTGCTTAGTATTTGCTTGATTTGCCTGGCTGGCTGCGACGCTGTGCAGGATAGTGAACCGCTGATTGTGGGGATGGAGCTTACCTACCCGCCGTTTGAGTTTGTGGATGAGGAAGGTAACCCTGACGGTGTCAGTGTGCGCATGGCCGAGGCACTTGCCGATTATCTTGGCCGTCCCCTGCAAATTGAGAACATCAAGTTTGATGCACTGATCACAGCGTTGAAGTCAGGCAGCATCGACTGCGTCATCTCCTCGATGACGGCCAATGATGAGCGAAGAAAATCCATTAATTTCTCCGATCCCTACGTCACGACGGGATTGGCGATGCTTGTCGGGAAGGATTCCGACATTAAAGGCCTGGATGACCTGAAGAAGCCGGGAAGGACAATCGTTGCCCGCCTTGGGACTACCGGGGAAAACTTTGCCCGTGAGCATCTTCCGAATGCGAAGGTGATTACCATGCCGGAGGATCCTGTATGTGCCCTTGAGGTATCACAGGGCAAGGCGGATGCCTGGATCTATGATCAACTTTCCATCTTTCAGCATCACAAGAATCACACCAAGACAACAAGGGCACTCTTGAGCCCCCTCAGGCCCGAGCAGTGGGCCGTCGGCCTGCGCAAGGCCAAGGCCGGTGGGAATGATGATTTGCGGGACTCCGTGAATGATTTCCTGAGGCAATTTCGTGCGGCGGGAAAATTTGAGGCGCTTGCAGGGCGTTACCTGAAGGAAGAGCGGCAACTTGTCCGGGAACTGGGAATCCCCTTTATTTTTGATTCAGCGCCCATTATCAAGGGGACAGAGGGGCAGGGGGATTCCAGTAAGACCCGGGAATTGCAGGTTGATTGGCTTTTCATTCTCCTGGTTGCCTTGCTGATTGTGATTGCTGGCATTACTTTTTGGCGTCTGACGAGGGACACCAAGGTATCGGCGAGTGGAGCTGGGGAGTTACTGGGCTATACCATTCTTTGGCTTCTTGTGAGTGGATTCTGCTATTTTGTCTTTGCTTCACTCAATCAGACCTACACCTGGAACTGGGAGGGGATCTGGTCGCGGCGCTGGCAGATTTTTGGAGGTTGGTTCAGGACGATATGGATATCCATTGCGGCCCTTGTGCTGTGCAGCGGGGTTGGTATTGCGCTGGTGGCCGGTTCACGGTCGAGGTACAGCCCATTGCGATTTTTTTGCAGGGCGTATACCGAGGTCGTTCGCGGCAGCCCCTTGCTGGTTGTGCTGCTGGTGGGTTATTACGTGATTGCACGGGCGTTCAATGCCAATGACAAGGTTCTGATCGGTGTCATCTTCTTGGCTCTGTTTGCCGGTGCTTATCTTGGGGAGATCCTGCGCGGCGGAATTGAGAGCGTTGGCCGGACACAGTTTGACTCTGCAAGGGCGGTGGGGTTCTCGAGGCTCCAGGTGTTCCGGTATGTGATTCTCCCGCAGGCTATTCGACGGGTTCTGCCGGCCGTGGCCGGGTTGTTCATTATTCTGGTCAAGGATTCCTCACTGCTTTCCGAGATTGCCGTTGAGGAGTTTACCAAGAGCAGTAAAAGCGCGCAATCTGCGACATACGCCGGGCTTGAGGGCTATATTCCCCTGGCTATTGGTTACCTGTTGATCACCATCCCCCTTGCCTATCTTGCCGCGTGTCTTGAAAGGAGGTTTTCCTATGAGAGTTAGTGCCTCAGGATTACATAAGCGCTTTGAAGAAACAAAGGCTCTCGATGGTATCGACTTTGATATTAAGGAGGATGTTTCAGTGCTTGCCCTCATTGGGCCCTCGGGAGGGGGGAAATCCACATTGCTGAGGGTGCTTGGCGGACTTGAGGTTCCTGACGAGGGGGTGGTTTCTGTTAGTGGCACTGAGATGGATTTCAGCAGTGAGGATTCACTGCTTGCCCATCGGCGCAGCAATGGGTTTCTTTTCCAGAGTTTCAATTTGTTCCCGCACAAGAGGGCCATTGACAACATTGTGCTTCCCCTTGAGAAGGTCCACGGGTTGTCGCCGGGTGAAGCCAATCAACGGGCTATTGATGCCCTCGAGCGTTTCGGCCTTGTTGAGCATTCCTCTAAGTTTCCGGCTCAGTTGTCGGGAGGACAGCAACAACGCGTAGCCATTGCTCGTGCAATTGCTCATGGACCAGGCCTGTTGTTCCTTGACGAGCCGACCTCAGCTCTTGATCCCGAGATGACGGCCGAGGTGCTTGACTTGATTGTCGAGCTAAAGGATGGCGGGCAGGATATCGTGCTTTCAACACACGAGATGGGCTTTGCCCGTCAGGTTGCCGATGAGGTTGCTTTCCTGGCAGAGGGGAGGATTGCCGAGATTGGGCATGCGGC
>JAAESJ010000520.1 GCA_024229495.1 Verrucomicrobiaceae bacterium
CGCGATGGATCGTCTCGATGAGTATCGGGGCGAGGCCAAGCCCTTCGTTCTTTATCTCCCTTACACGGCTCCCCATTATCCGCTCCATGCCTGGCCCGAGGACATTGCAAAGTACCGCGGTAAATACAAGATCGGCTGGGATGAGATCAGGAAACAGCGATTTGCCCGCATGAATAAAATGGGGATCATTGGTCCGAACCATAAGTTGAGCCCGCGCGCCTCCAAGGCCTGGGAGGATCTATCAGAAAAGCAAAAGGACGAGGAGGACCTGAAGATGGCCGTGTATGCGGCAATGATTGATCGCGTTGATCAGAACCTGGGGCGCCTCTTTGCCAAGGTTAAGGAGTTAGGCAAATGGGACAATACCCTGATTCTTTTTCTTACCGATAATGGGGCCTGTCCAGAACAGCCGAACACGACCCCGAACATTCCTCCGGGCCCTGTTGAAAGTTATCGGACAGTCTCGGTCGGCTGGGCAAATGCCAGTAACACTCCCTACAGGAGATTCAAGTCGACCGATTATGAGGGCGGCACGAGGACTCCGTTCATTGCTCATTGGCCAGGAGTCATTGAGCCGGGCATGACGGATCAGGTCGGCCACATCATTGATATATCAGCCACTTTCAGAGACGTTACCGGAGCCAAGTATCCTAAACAGATAAACGGCAATAAGACCAAGTCCCCGGTCGGTAAATCACTCTTGTCTATTTTCAAAGGAAAGAAAAGAGAGTCGCACAAGGAAATATACTGGCACTTTGGAAGGGCCAATGCGGTTCGGCAAGGGGACCTCAAGGCGGTCCGGCAGGGAAAATCCCCATGGGAGCTTTATGATCTGAAAGCGGACCCGTCCGAGATGAATGACCTGGCCAAGGATGATCCTCAGAAGACGATGGAGTTGGCAAACTTGTGGGAATCCTGGAGCAAGGAAATCAAATCAAGACCAGGTAAATAATTTACCAGACGGTCTTCGCTAATTTATGTACGCCGTAACCTGCTCCGACAAATAAAATGCCCCATATTAAGGGGCCCATGATCAGGAACACGCCCAATGCATAAAGGGACAGTGCGATGATATAAGTGAATTTTACGTTGTATAAATGGGATTTGGGGGCCTCGTTCATACGTTGTAAGTTCAGCGCGATGGGCTTAATTTCCTCCCGAAGCACAATTTGCCTATACGTAATCTGCTTATAGTCAGGCCGTTCTTTGTCGTGCCTCTCATAGAGGTCATGCCATTCTTTATAAGGATGAATGTCCACGGACGCGCCCGCATTTTCGAGTTCCTTCTTGAGGGATCTCGCTTCCTTTTTTGTGCATTCCCACTTGATGAGTACGGGGCAATTTTTAATTAATCTTTTGGCCTGTTCCCAGTCATTGCGACTTC
>JAAESJ010000521.1 GCA_024229495.1 Verrucomicrobiaceae bacterium
GGCCTTCATACTACCGTCATTGTTCTTGTAGGCGCGATGGGCGGCCTGTAGTGCGGGTGCGTCCTCGAGAGTCTCGTTGCGGCCCATCCAGAAGCGGAAGACATGGCGAACAAAGACCTGCTCAACGCGCTCGCTGGCGGTCAGCTTGTCTATCATTTCCAGGGCGTTTTTCACCGGGCCGTCCAAGGAAGGGTCTCCGCTGTCAATGATTTCACCCGAGGCATCCACAGGCTTACCCTGCTCGGTGGTGCGCCGCAGACCAAGGTGGTTGTACATTTCAAAAGGCAGCCCCAGGGGATCCATCTTGCGGTGGCAACGCCAGCATTCTTGTGCCCGGGTGACCCGCATGCGTTCGCGCAGGGTGTTCGTTGGTTCGTCAGGCAGTTGGGCGTCAACGGTGATTGGAATATCCGGTATGCCCCCGCCCAGCAGACGCTCCCTGATCCACTTACCGCGAAGAATGGCATGGTTATCCATGGCGTCGGAGTGGGAAACCAGCCAGGAGGGATGGGTCAGGACGCCCATTCGCTCGTCCTTCGGCACCCTAACCAGCGTGCGTGCAACTTTGCCGTTGGTGAATTTGACTGCCGGGATACGGACCCTGATTGCCTGACCTTTGGAAAGAACGATTTCACCAAGTTCCTCCGGAGAAGGCGCTTTATTCTTTTCCCCTTTCTTTTGGGGTGGCGGCTTGCGCAGCTTTTCCCGCGTGCTGAAGTAGCGAAGGTCACTGCCGGGATCGAGGATGAAGCGATCCGTGGTAAGAAGCTCCTTAAGCACCTGCTTGTCTTCCTGCACAATGGGCTCGATCAGTCGATCAACGCTGGCGGTCATGCCGAACATTACGTTGGGATGCTTGCCTCCCCCCCCGGCTTTGGACAGGGCCTTGGCGTCCTTGCAGACGCTGCCTGCCAGGTCGTA
>JAAESJ010000522.1 GCA_024229495.1 Verrucomicrobiaceae bacterium
CTTAACACCCCCCCTACAGAAAATTCCAAGAACCACGGTGATATGACTGACCGATTGCGAGGCTCCGCTTCCGATAAGGCATTCTCCCTGGTCGAGTTGCTCCTTGTCCTGGCTATAATCTCGATCATGGCAGCCTTGGTCATTAATTCATTTTCCAATGCGGCGCAGGATTCGCGCAATGTAATGGCGCGGCAGCAGCAAGCCACCCTGCAGTCTGCAATCAACAATTGGATTTCCGGGCAGGTTGGTGGCTTTGAGTCTCCGGATCCCAATAATCCTTTACGGCGATATGAACGTACTGTCGGCTATGTCCGCAATAAATATAATTATGCGGGCGATTACTGGACTGACAGTCCAACTAGTCCCCGTGCCTCGCGTAGTAACAGGGGTGTCATTGGCCGGTTGGAACTCATTAAGGATTACCTTGATGATGATACCTATCGCCACCTGAGTGATTCTTCACCGGTTGCGGATTTCAATAGGATACAGAGCGGAGCTATGGCCAAGACGGGGCAGTATATTGAGCTTTCAGTCTGGAGCCCCCCAGGTGCGGGGAAGCGCAGTCCATATCCCAAGGTTGAACTTTATCCCTAGAACTTTTGCCACAGAGATCCCCCTCCTTTTTTAACGGTAGCAAGATATTTGATTAGAGAACAAAGATGAAACACACACAACGTGCATTTTCCCTTGTGGAAGTGTTGGCAGCAGTTGCAATCATTGGAGTGATTACCTTTCTGGCCTTGCCGAATATTATCGCGGTAAAGCAGGATAGTGAGACTAATCTGGCAATTTCCCGTGCTGAGGCAATGAACCTCGCCATGGTCAGCTATATTCAGTCTTATGGCAGGACGAACGCGACGAGCACATGGGATGCGCAAGTCAGTGACCAGATGCGATATTCATTATTGGCCTCATACCTTGCGTTTGCACCGGCCGAGGTCAGTGATTATATGCCAAGCGGGTATTCACTCAGTTTGCCCGTCAGCATAGAAACGTTATCCAAAATGCCCTTGAATGGTCCGGGAGGAATCATTTTTTACTAGGGGGAATACACTTGCGCACACGCCCTGTAAAGGGTGGTGATTAGCGCTAGTATTTCTTGTTGGTGCAAAAAACACATTAGACATGTTTGCTGAGCCAAATCCATACCGTAAGAATTGCGGTTTCAGTCTTGTCGAGGTCATCGTGACGGTTACCGTTCTGGTTGTTATAACATCGATAGCGATTAAGTATTTTGGGGGGACCCTTGATGCATCACGCTCTGTGGTGGCGGAAGATGTAATGACTGTTATCAATAACGGCTTGAAGAAGCATTCCCAGATCAATTACGAATTCAATCTTTCCGCCGACCATGAAGGAACAGATGACGAGATTGCTATTTTGCGCTCTCTCCAGTGGAGGGACCCGGTCAACCTGGTTCCGGGCGCTCCCTTTATTCCCGGGAATTGGCAGCCTGTACCAAGTTCCGACATTAAGGAGTATCGCCTGCGGTGGAATGGCAAGGTGTTCAATGTTATTGAGCCTGGCGCTTCTGGTAGCGGCATAAAGGTGCAGTTTGATGCATCTGACTATGGTTTAAATTACACATTTCCTGATGATTTTGTCCCGGTGGGAGCTTAGGGTGGCACGCTGCCCGTTCAAATGCTTGATCCAGACAACAAAGGAGCAACAGGAAAAAGCCAACCGGAAGGAATTATTCCTGCGCGGGATCTCTCTAGGATGCCGGTGGAGGCGGAGCCCGGTGAAGTGACGGCTTCTCAGACATCTTCACCATCAGCTGAGCCTCTCCCTATTGAGCAGCTTGCCCGTCGCAGCGGGTTACTTCCCGTCAAGTTGCCTCGTTCGGCATGCCCGGTGGATGCTGAGGGAATGCTGAGAAAACTGGGAGGGCAGCCGAGGGGCGATGAACCTTGGATGCCCGTTGCCACCCTGGGACCACTGTTGATCCTCGGCCACTACAATCCATCTTCAAGAGACACTTGGGGGATTCCGGATTTTCTTTGCGTCCGCGTCGTTATTGAGAAGGATGTCTACCTTGACATCAGCTCCGACTTACGGGCACGCATGAACTACAAGCCGCTGTCCTCAAGCGGAGCATTGGAAGGGTTGGCAGAACCACTTCCCAACTCTACGCCGCATTCCATCCTGGATTGGTTTGTGTGTAATTACCCTCTGAGTGAATCGGAAAAGGAGAAATGGGAGGTGCTGGTATCAGAGAACCAGACGATTGATATTCAGCGTCCCAGTGACTATAAGGGGTTGCCGAGGCACTACGGCATTGCTTTTGTCTACATGCTGACACGGCAGGCCTGCTTTAACCCTGACGAGGCACCCTCGCAGACAAAATTTCCAGACCAGTTACTTGAGAAGCATGAGGTATTTCCGATGTTTGAGGGGGATGGGGTATTGTATTTGCTTTCGGAATCACCTTCTGTCCATGCTTTTGAAGATGAGTGGTTGTCTGGAGGGCATGAGTCCATTGAGATTGTTCCAGTCCTTGCCGATGGTGATGCTATCCGTGCGGCAATTGCCCGTAATCGTGGTAAAGGAGTAAGCAACCAGGCGGCGGTTGAGGTTGGAGAGCTTTATTATTCGGAAGATCAGAGCCTCATTGAAATTGATCCTGCTGACATGGCCGCCGTGAACCCCGCCAACCCGAGCACGGCAGCCGAAGATGTCCTGAAATGGATTCTATACCGTGCGATTACCAGTCGCGGGAGTGACTTGCATGTTGAGAAATATTTCAACACTGCGCGCTTTCGCGCCCGTATTGATGGGGGGTTGAAAGTCATCCATTCATGTTCTGAGGAACAGCTGCCGAGATTTATAGCGCTGTTCAAGAATTACTCCAACATGGGACATCAGCATCAGGACCTTCAGGATGCCCGGTTTGGTTTAAAGATCGGGCAGAAGCGCATTGATGTCAGGGTGTCTGCGGTTCCCTGTCGTAAGGAGAACCAGAAGCTGACGATGCGCTTCCTGGATAAGCAGGATGGTATCAAGGAGCTCAGTGAGCTGAATCTTTCTGAGCGGCAGTTGGGCATTGTGAACTCATCAATGAAGCGCGATCAGGGTCTAGTGCTGGTTACCGGTCCTACCGGATCTGGAAAAACGACGACTCTCTACGCGTTTATCAACTCGATCAATGAGGTGGATTTAAATATCCATACTATTGAGGATCCCATTGAATACGAAATTGAGGGCATTAACCAGACGCAAACTGACGAGTTTCACGGCATTAATTTTGCCACGGGATTGCGTGCTCTTTTGCGTGCAGATCCGGACGTGATCCTTGTTGGCGAATCCCGGGATGAGGAAACGGCCACCGCTGCCATTAACTCTGCCCTTACCGGTCACCTTGTTTTAACTACGCTGCATGCCAATGATTCACTGCGGGCTGTTTCGCGTTTGGTCTCGATGGGGGTGGAGCCTTACCTGTTGGCAGATGCGCTGGCCTTGAGTCAGGCTCAACGCTTGGTGAAGCGACTATGTAATTATTGTAAACGTCCTGTTCCAGCGCCCCGGAAACTTCAGGAATATTTCTATCATAACGGCATTATCACTGCTCCAATGGAGGAGCCAATATTTGATGCCCACGGCTGTGATGAGTGCAATGGCAATGGTTATCTGGGTAGGGTTGCCTTGATGGAGATGTGCCCGGTTGGGCCAATTTTGGCGGAGATGATATCAAGCTCTACTCCGATGTCGGAGATGCGCAAGGAGGCAGCCAAAGCGGGTGTCCTTTCTCTGTATCAGGAAGGAATGTTACAGGTCGTGGCAGGCAACACGACGATGGATGAGATAACCAAGCTCGCGCATTTTGGTGTAATGCAATGATTAGCTGATAAAGGCGAGGCATCAAGGATGTTCGCGTTCCAGTTTGTCCGGGTTTACGGTCTCTTGAGCTTAAAGGTACCCTTGTCACCCTTTTCCGAGAGGTATGTCGCCTGAATTGCTGAGAGCGATCCAATGCCGCTGTGTGAGAACTTTCCACCAAGAAACCCCAGGTCCTTTTCACCGGAAAATCGCCATTCTTCATTATCACGGTTGACGATGCACTTGATCTTGAAGTTTCCGGTGATAATGCGTGCCCAGGTAGCCCTGTAATAAAAGGTGTAGGAATCGGGAGAGGATTTGCATATCACGCAGCGCAACTTGCCGGAATGCTTACTGTTGGAGCTTTGCCATGAACCGGTCCATAGCCCCTCAATGGATTTGATTTCTGCCTGTTGCTCACTGCCCTTGGAATGATGCCACTGATAATGGAATCCGAAACATCCAGGGAGGCACAGGGTGGCGCTTAAGATGATGAGAATTCTTTTAATGGAGGGCATTTGAGGAAAGGCTATTAGCCTTGTGAGCAAGAGAAGTTGAATGATAAATAATATTACAGGCCGTGTCCGTATCAATCTTGGATAGTGAGGTTCCGGTAATTTTTCAATTCCTGGAAATGGGAAGATGCAGATAAAAACGGGTTGAATGCAACCGGGAGTCCAAGGTGGTTGCTCAATCAATGCTTAACGCTGCGAACGAAATACTGTATTCCGGTGATATCCACCCCTCGATGTTGTTAGTTATGCAGGTCAATGTATGCCTCATTACCCGAGGGGTTCAAGTGACTGTTTGTGATTGATGATAGTTGCGAAGTGCACGCTTCCCTGTTGTATCATTAGCTTGGATGGTTGTTATATTTTGCATATAGCTCTTCTCTCATGTCTTGAGAAGGAAGTAACAAAGGGAATTTTTTCAGCTCATAGTTGATCAGTTTCAGTGGAATCGAGAGCTTTTGCTCTCAAGATAGAAGTTTTGATTTTCACTTTTCCAATGAGTTAAGGATTGCATTGCCAACTCATTGTGGGTTAAGGTTAAACAAGAAGCTTGTAGTTGTATTGGCAATCAGTATCTAGTGGATTTTTGATCCAAGTTTATTGTGTCGCCGGCTACAGGCTGGCACCTTAAAAATCAATATGGCAGCAAACGATGATTCTGAAGGAGGGGAGCCATCTCTGGCAGGGCTTCAAAGTGAACTTGAGGTATTAACTCTGCGCGTTGCAGCTCTGGAGGCAACATTGCAGCACGAACATGATGACCTTTTGCGCCTTAAAAAGGAAACAAAGGCTGACCACCAAAGGCTAGAGGGACTCACTGATAACGGCGGAGGAACAGGAACACCCTCTTCCCCGGTGACTCCCGTGGGTCTTTAATCAACGATTTCTGGAAGAGTGGGAGATTACAGGAAGGGCTTTGTTCCAATCAGCGCCCTGATTATTTTTCCAGGGATTGTTGCATGATTTCGTATACCCGACTGACCATGTCTCTTCCTTCCTCAAGCAGACCGGCAGCAAGCAATGCATTGTCTGCGATCTGCTCAGCAACGAGCTTAGCGAATTCGGGTTGGCTTGTGCGTGCACTGTCAAGGTTCTTGAGGAGTTTGTGGCGCGGGTTTATCTCCAGGTGAACCTCTTTTCCGGAGGAGAACTCCGGATCAACTTGTCGCATCATCTGCTTCATTTGCGGACTCATTGATCCTCCTGGGGTAAGCGCTGCCGCAGGGCTGTCCACCAGTCGCTTACTCACATTGACTTCTGCAACACGGTCACCAAGGGCATCTTTTATCCATTCACACAGGGCGGATGCCTGGTCGGCATCTACGTCTTGAGCTTCATCGTTGATGTCCGCAAGCTCTATGCCTGATTGAGCGATGGATACCAGTTGCTTCTCTGCGTAAGAGGGAAGGGCGCCCACAAGATATTCATCAATGGGGTCATACAGAAAAAGGACCTCTATGCCTCTAGCCTTGAAAGCTTCAACGTAAGGGGCGCTCTCAATAGTTTGGCGATCAGGGGCAACCTGGTAGAAGATTTTATCCTGGTCCTCCTTCATTCGTGTTACGTAGTCATCAAGGGTGGCGAATGCACCCGGTTCTTCCACTGAGGACTCAAAGCGGAGCAGTTTAAGTAATTCGTCACGGTTTTCGAGATCGGTGATCACACCCTCCTTCAGAAAACTTCTGAAGTTTTCATAAAAGGAGCCAAACTGTTCTGCATCTGATTTCGCCTCACGATCCAGGAACTTGATGAAGCGCTTTGTAATCAAGCGGTTAAGCTTTTGTACGAGAGCGCTATCCTGCATGCTTTCACGTGAGATATTGAGGGGGAGGTCTTCACTGTCGATGACGCCCTTGAGGAACCTGAGCCAGTCAGGAAGAAGGGATTTGGGAGTTGAGTCAATCAACACTTTGTTGCAATAGAGTGAGACTCCAGGTTCAACTTGTCCGAAGCCCGGACGTTCCGGGTTTTCCCCGGGGACAAATAGCAGTGAATTAATCATTAACGGAGCATCAGCACTGAAGTGCATACGATACCTTGGTTCATCAAATGCCTTGGCCGTGAACTTGTAGAATTCCGAATACGCTTCGTCGGAGACGTCCGATTTCGGCTTCATCCAGATCGCCTCCACCGTGTTTACCCTTTCCCCGTCAAGGAGGATGGCGAAGGGTACAAAATTCGAATAGTTTTCAAGAATTCCCTTAATTCTGGCGGTCTTGGCGAATTCCTCATGTTCATCCTTAAGCTGGATAACAATTTTTGTGCCTCGCCGTTCTCCGGAACTGGTGTCGATTTGATAACCGGTTTTTCCGTCACTCTTCCAGCACAGGTGTTCAGAATCCTCGTTCCAGGAGCGAGTATAAACAGTGACATCATCGCTGACCATGAAGGCACTGTAGAAACCGACGCCGAACTGGCCAATGATGTTGGTTTCTTTCTGGTCGCTTTTGGAGAGTGCGTTTAGGAAATCCTTGGAGCCAGAGTGGGCAATGGTTCCGAGGTTGCCAATAAGCTCCTCTCTGGTCATGCCGGTTCCATAGTCAGCGATAGTGATGGTGTTGGCAGTTTCATCAGTGGTGATGTTGATCTCAAGGTCAAGATCGGGGTCGGCAACAGTTTTCTCAGTGAGCTTGAGATGTCTAAGCTTCTCAAGGGCATCTACTGCGTTTGAAACCAGTTCGCGAACGAATATTTCTTTGTCTGTATAGAGCGAGTTAATGACGATATCCAGCAGCTGCTGCACTTCGGCTTGAAACTCATGTTTATCCTCTGATTCTTCAGTCATAACGGCGCGGATTGTATCTGCAGGCCAAGCATTGTCAAAGCATGGGCGCTTACGGGATGCATTTTTTAGATCAGGCGGAGCGTCTGTGGTCAATTACCGGAGGTGTTTGCAGGCCTCCGAGAGCCATTTCTCTCCCGGCAGGGCATAAGGGCGGAAGGTTTCCAGATACCCTTCATGTTCGTTATAGAACAGTGCGCGATGCATTCCCAGAGAGGCACCTTTGGATGAGTCTACAAGAGCAGCTGAATCATTTGAGCTCATTTGGAAGAGAATGCGCATTTCGAACTCACTGAGAGCCTTACGGCTCAGGGTGCGTCCAATGTTATTGTAAGAATCGATGGAGGCAATCAGATGGATTCCAAGCGCGGACCCCTCACAGATGATATCGTTGAGTTGAAGTGCGGGGTTGCTGTCTTGTGATGAGGCATCAAATGAGTAGGCGAGGTCATCATCATAGCGGAGCTTCTTGAAGCGTTGCAGTCCATTGATGAAAACAAATATTGGAGGAAGTTCTCCGGTTGATTGTTCTTCTTCCCGGCGCTTCATCTCGGATGCGACTTCTCCGATCAGTGTGATGATGTCGTGGTCTTTGTTCGAGCGGACTTCGTGGGGAAGCCCCTCATACATTCCGTCAAGCAGTTCGCGTTCTGGTGATCCAGGCGGGTTGCCGTCAATGACCACAAGTTGCAACTGTTCTCTATGAACCTGCCCGCAAAGGGCAAGAATAGACGATGCCATGATTGCCGCAGTGGCATCATCACGCTGGCCTACGATGAGCATATGGTTACCGCTTTGCCTGTGGAAAACGGCCTCTGTGGGGCCCTTTATGGCATTGGGCGCGCCAAGCCAGACCTTGGGTGAAGTCGGGGATTTCTCTGGTGGGCTGGAAAGTTCCTCTTCCATCAGGGAATTTTCCCTGATATCTGCCGGGGCATTTCCTTCAAAGACAATGGGGGCTGGTGCCTTGATGTGATGTTTTGCGGAGAGCTCTGATATCCTATCAAGGAGGGAGTCTCGTTCATCTTCTGGAAGCCATACGGTTTGAAATGGGCTGTTACCCCCGATGGCTCCGGCTGAATCATTGTAAATGCCTTCTCCGGGGCGGGTTAGCAGTCTGGGCGCCGGGTTGCTTTCATCCATGATCAGGTAGGCGTCCGCCTCGTTGCATTGCAGGGCAACCCGGATCACCATTTGCCCGAGTGTTGCGCGGGCAAGCGAATAAGCTCCGCCTAGGGTTTGCGAGCCAAGCAGGACATGGATTCCGAATGCCCGTCCCTGGCGGACGATGCGATCGAGGAGGACCGATGCATTTTGAGCAATACGGTCATCCTCAACAAAAAATTCCTGGAACTCATCGATGATGAGCAGGGTGCGGGGCATAATTCTATTCCCCGAGTTTCTATAGGCGGCAAGATCCTGGACGCCGGCTTCGCGGAACAGTTCTCCGCGGCGCTTGAGTTCTTCATCAAGACGCTGCAGGACACTGAGGCCGAATTCCCTGTCACTCTCAATGGCCACTACTCGGGCATGAGGGAGTTTCTTGCTGCCATAGCATTTGAACTCAACTCCTTTCTTGAAGTCGATCAGGTAGAACTCGACCTGATCAGGACTGCAGGAAAGGGCGAGGTTAGTAATCATCACGTGGAAGAGCGTCGATTTTCCTGAACCTGTTTTACCCGCGAAGAGAGCATGCTGTCGGGTGCCTTTACCGATAGCCAGATTTTGCAACTTGGTGGCTCCTGTGCGCCCGATAGGAATGCGCAATTCGTTGGTAGTATCGCCTTGCCAGAAATCCCCCTCAGCAGGCATGATTTGAGAAAATGGAACTTCAACCCTGTTTGAGTCGCTGCTGGCACTGCCTATTTGATGAACAAATTCCGTGGCAAGTGCGTCAGGTGGTGGGGGATTGAAGTGAAGGGAGCTTCCCGGAGTAATTTGATCAACAAACTGCAGAGTGCCGTCCTTGCCCTGGGTTATTGAGGTGCTTGTCTTTCGGATGTCATCTGCAACAAATGCTTCAGGGGTAGGTTGTCGTTTATCCCAATGAATGAGAGTGTAGATACCGCACCGTGCACCGCTTGCCGCAATGCTCAGAAGCCCCCGGGTTGCTGCTTCTGAAAAGTTCCCCGGGAAGTCGGCGATAATCAGGAAGTGGTATTTCTCAGCAATGTTCCCTGCCTGTTCGTTGTAATCGGTGATGGTTTCATATTCATTGCGAAGATACATCTGGATGACTTTTTCCATATGCTCATTGAGTTCCGAGATGCGGGTCTCAATCTGTTCGCGCTGAGTCCAGATGCGTTCATTGATAATACTGTCTTCGTAATCAGCAAGGTGAGTGATACCTGCAAAGTTTTGCCCAAGTCCTACGGGGTCAAAGATGCTGAAGTTAAGTTTTCCTGGAGGGGCGACAGAAAGCAGGCGCAGGAGGATATTGTTCATTGCCCCGATGATTTTCGGGTCACTGGATGATTCGGTTTCGAAAATAATGGAGCCTGCCTCAGGGAATCGCAGGGCCAGTGGAACTTGAATGGAAGCATCGCCAGGAAGGCTGATCCTGTTGTCACCAGGCAGTCCTCCAGCCAGCGTTTCCAGGTCTACTTCCAAATGACCAAAGTTTGCGGCGTGGAAAAAATTGGCAGGAGGTTGCCAGTTGGCAATAATGTCAGTGCTCCAGTCAGGGAAGACGTTGCTGGTTGTGTCATTATCATCGGAGATTGCCTTGTAAACAGGGGGGACCTCCTGGTTCCATTTGTCCTCCAGGGTCTTCCAGGCCTCCTGATAGGCCGATTCTGCTGCATCTAATCGGGATTGCTGCTCTTCTTCAGCCTGTTTTTTCTGTTCATTGATGGTGCCTTTGATTTTATCTACGGCCATTTCGTTGGCCTGCCGTATTCCTGCCATGGCTGACTCAAAGGCATCCGAGTTTTTGTTATTCAGTCGTTCTTGCTGGTGAGCCAGTTTCGTAGGTCTGTCCTGCTCCAGTTGTTCTGCACTCTCGATATCAGATCCGAGGGTTTTGTTGAGTAGGCTGAGTTCGTCATCGAGGTCTTTTTCAAGTTTCTGGCAACGACTACCTATCCAAGGCTGTGATTTTTCTGCATATTGCAGGTATGCCGCGCCCGCCTGACGCAGATTTTGCGATATCGATGTTGCTGCCTTGCTTGCGGTAGCTGCAGCTACACGCTGCAGGATTAGGAGAATGAACATTGCTCCAGCTGAGATAGCTCCAGCCAATTTAGTGGTGAGGCTTTCCCACCCCGCAAGATAGCCGCAGGAGAGAGTGATGGCGATGCCGATTGGAACAAGGAACTGCAGTGGAAGGTAACGAAAGATTCTGGGTAGTGGCTTGTCACCGTAGTCTGCAATTTTTTTCTTCAATGAGAGGAGAAGATCCTCAAATTTGAGGGGTATTGAGGATTCTACCGAGGTTTCGAACTCTTCCTGAGTCAGTCCTCCTGACGAATCGTCTGGCTCTTGTTGCTTACCCGCTTTTTTTATTTTCAGGTAGAGAAGCGGGAAGCCTCTAAAGCTAGCCAGAGCCAGCGCTTGGAGTTTCTGGTAAACCTGCTTGTGGGCAAGCAGGTTGCCTTCCAGTGCGGCAATGGCCTTTCGTGCATCGGAGAGGTCAGTTTCGTGTTGGCGTTTGGCCTTAAGAGTTTGAGCTTGAACCTTGGAGATTCGGCTGCCTTTCTGACCTGCTACGGCTTCCGTTACTTGCGTGCGTGCATTGTTCGCTGCAGTTTGAATCCATTGGCTGCGCCTTTGGTGCTTTGCTTCCGCGCTTTTGGAAGCATGATGAAGAGTGGATTGAGCCTCTGCTAGCATTGTGTCATGCTCGGCATCAAGGCTCGCAATTCTCTCATCGTGTTCGCGTTTCGACCGGGCACGTTCAAGGCGATGAAGTCGCTCAACTTCCTCTTCTTGGGCAATGGCGTCACTCACTGCCTTCCGGAGGAGTTTGACGGTATCGAGGGAGGAGTGGATTGCTGGAAGATTTTTACTCACAGTCGCGACGGATCTTGGTCAGGATTTTATCTAAATCCTCAATGATACTGGATGCCGAGTTTACTGCATCGGGCAGAGGCGTGATGTATTTGTCCTGGAATTCGCTTGCCTTGGAGTCCATCCAGAAGTTCCTGGTTTGCTGCCAGGTGATGTTAAGGTCACGAACGGCTTTCATCAGAGAGCCTCTGCTTGATTTGACAGACATGATCAGGTGCTGGGATTCCCGGGTTCTTCTTTCACTTGCGGTGGAGGGTTTTGCGATGAACTAAGCTCAGCATAGCTTTCCAGTGTGTTAATCATCTGCGTGAGTTGCAAGGATGCCTTTGGGTATTTGCTCATTACTAAATCACGCAAAGTGTCTAGGCGCCTGGCCAGAGGTTCAACAACGCTGTCGTAATCGCGAGCCCATTTCTTAAGCACTCTCAGTTTCTGTTCAGATTCTTCAAGTGCATGTCGTGCACGGCGCACGTGCATCTGTGCTTCAGTGCTCGTGGTCTGTAGTGTTGAAAGCCGTGAACTGTAAAGTTCCTGTTCAGCCTGATCTAGTTTCTTTTCCCGTCGCCGTTTTTCTGCCAACCAGTAGCTGCGCTGTTCGTCATTAAGCCAAGTGCGTGTGCGCCGAACGGCATCACCAGCTTCGTCGAGTGCGTTGCTCGCGCGCTCCATGAATATGGTTATACCGACACGAAGGGAGTCGATCGCTTCGATTGACGCGACTTTGGCTTGGTCTGCCATGGGAGGTTAACGCTGATCGAGATATTCCTCGATTCGTCGGGCTTTGCGCAGGAGGAATGGTCCGTGGGCGGTGGATATTTCTACGAATTTGCGCATTGCCTTCATCATGCCGTCAAATTCCTCGGCAAATTTGACTTGTTCCTGATCTTGCCAGGTATTGCTGAGAGCCGAGAACCGGGCATGGAGAGATGCTGTGCGGGTTGCCAGCTCCTCGTTGAAGCGTTTCAATTCTTCTGCGAAGCGTCGAACCTCCTCAGGATCCATTATTGCCTGTGCCATAATAATAAAATCTAGTTTTTTGGGGATTAACTCAATACCATAGACTCTCCTGTCAAATTAGGCAAAATGCCAGTAATGGGGTGGGATTTCTTGCCCTCTGCAATCATCGTGATGTTGCGAGCCAAGATGAATTGGACGTATTTAATGAGCTTATGACAATTGTTATATCACCGGCGAAGACCTTAGACTTTGGAAATCAGTGTCTGACGGGTAAACACAGCGTGCCTGATTTCCTGGAAGAGTCCGAGGCGCTAATGACCATGCTAGTCAAATTGCGCAAAACGCAACTCAAGAGCCTGATGGGCATCAGTGACAAGCTGGTGGAACTTAATGCACGGCGTTACAGGGAATGGTCGACACCATTTACGGTCGATAATTCCAAACAGGCACTTCTTGCCTTCAAGGGGGATGTTTATACCGGGTTTGATTTCGCTAGCTGGAAAGCTGCTGATTTTAGCTTTGCGCAGAAGGCATTGAGAATTCTCAGCGGGCTCTACGGCGTGCTGCGCCCCCTTGATCTGATTCAGCCATACCGTCTTGAGATGGGCACCCGGCTAGCAACCAAGAGAGGGGACAATCTTTATGCTTTCTGGGGAAGCAGGATTACTGATGCCCTGAATGAATTAACCTCATCAACGCGAAGCAAGTCCCTTGTTAATCTGGCATCAAACGAATATTTCAGAGCAGTAAGTCCTGAGGAACTTGAGGTTGAAGTGATTTCCCCGGTTTTTAAGGATTTCAAGAACGGTAAATATAAGATTATCAGCTTTTATGCAAAGAAGGCGCGAGGTCTGATGGCGGATTATATCATTCGTCATCAATTAAGGGATCCTAGTGAGTTACAGAAGTTCAATCTCGCAGGCTATCGGTATGAGAAATCGGGATCCACTGCTCAATCCCCGCTGTTCCTCAGAGATGAGCCAGCCTAAAGAGGTTTATCGTTGCGATCGGAGAGGGATTGTAATTTCTCCAGATAGTTTTCAATCCTGTGGTCATCAATGGCTCCGGGAAAGCGTTCAAGAATTGCATTAATATACTCTCTGGGATTGCGACCTTTCGGATTGACGTAAAGAAGCAGGCGCTGCCAGGTATTCGGGTCTGCGTGGATAGCGGCATTGTCATCAAGGTAACGCAACAACCCGACATGGCGATAGCGCAGGAAGCGGGGGGGGGTGCGGGCAATGAGATCATGTTGATTTACCACGCGGAATGTTCGCCCTGCGTCACGGGATTGGTATGATTTCCTAAAATGGCGGCATCCAACTCTGGGTGAACCAAAGCCGTAAACAGAATGAACGGGGCGGGATTCATTGTAAAATGAGGCGGCTGTCAACGTTGCCAGTGCTGCACCAAGACTGTGACCGGTCAAGAAAAGCGGTGCGTCTGGATCCCCGAGAGCCTTGATGCGAGTCTGAATTTCATGGAGGAGTTGGAGGGTTCCCTGTGCAAAGCCCCGGTGCAGTCGGTCGCCTTCATTGAATGGACCTGGCACGAAACCGGCATCCAGATTGTCCTGCCAGTTGCTGACATGGGCTTCACTGCCACGGAAGGCGACAAGAGTTATTCTCTTGCTTGTTGCAACAAATCCCTGGATATGATTTCCGTTGATCCTGCGATAATCGGTGAACCCCCACTCGTCGATTACAATCTTAGGGATTAATTCCGGAGCAAGGTATGTGGCTTTTGAGGCCAGGGCGCAGGCAATGGCATTGCCGATTTTGAACCCCTTACCGGTGTCGCATAAGGGGAAGATTTCAGAACTCGATTTTTCTGGCATGGTTAGTCGATCGAAGGCCTGTTGTAGGCCGGAATATCACTATGCATCTGTGATAACATTATTTGTCACTCATTTGTAGTGGGCAAGTGCGCATATTGATATGGGAGCTCAGGCGTATTGTATTATTGTTTATGAACCCGTTTGGTTTATGATCATAACACGAGGTGATATCCTTGATATGGAGAGTCAGATGATTGTGAGTGAGATTTTTATCACATGCGTGGTCGCAGGGTTGCTCCTCGCGATGACCGGGATTTTAATGTCGGTGCGTGGTCGTCGTCGATTCAGGCAGAGAAGGCATGAGTTACTTAACGCTGAAATGGATCCGGAATGGGAGGGTATCCTTGAGGAGAATTTCCCTCTTTATCGAAAAATGCCCGAAGAGGTGCGTCGCCGACTGGGTGGCTATGTGAATGCATTTGTCGAGGAAAAGCACTTTGAGGCATGTGGCGGGCTTGGACAATTGTCGGATGAGATGTTGGTAACGGTTGCTGGGCAAGCCTGTATACTGTTACTCAACGGCAAGTTTGGTGTGTTTGACTCGCTGCAATCAATAATGCTTTACCCCAATGCTTATGATGTGGTGGATTCAATGGAGAGGAGTGGGTTCGGCCGGAAAAAAAGCCGGAGGCTTGGAGAATCCTGGAGCTCGGGCTCTGTTGTCCTTTCCTGGGCCCACGTCATGAGTGGGCCAGCATGTCAGAATGATGGAAGAAATCTGGTGATTCATGAGTTTGCTCATCAACTGGATCAGAGTGATGGCGCAGCAGATGGAGCTCCGGCGCTTTTTTCACGGGAGGAGCAGCGCAAGTGGAGTGGAGTTTTTCGTGATGCTTATGCCTTGCATGGAGAATACCTGCAGCGTGGCAAGAAGCTTGTGATTGATGAATATGGAGCGACTAATCCTGCTGAATTCTTTGCAGTTGCTTCTGAGACATTTTTTGAGCGACCCAAGAAACTGTCTCTTCGTTATCCGGACCTTTACGAAAGGCTTAGGCTTTTCTTTGAGCTCGATCCCCTACAATGGGCATAGCTAGAGCCGGGTGACCGGAAGGGGAGGAATACGCCGCTTAGGCGGCTACCGAAGGGCGGGGAGCAATGGGATCTTGGCTCTTATTACCTTGAGGGCTGAAGGACTCTTGGTTTTACGGGTTGTTAGGCTTATTGAAATAATTTTCGGGACACGGTTTTCTTGTTATTTCGTTATTATTTCTAATAAATCCGCTTAATTCACCCTTAAATTGGCCTCATGAAGCTTAAATCTGAGAATTTTATAAAAAATGAGTTGATAAAAGCTTAATATTTTAGTATTCTAGATATTCTTGAACTAAAGATAGCTGTTGTGGCCAAAAAATTAGCAGAGTGGGTGAATGAGGAAGTTGGCGAGGTGAAAGACCGGTCTGTGCGCTGGCTTTCAGAACGCTACTTTTTCCGCGATCCAATGCGTCCGATTTGCTCGGATAGTGATTATTTTTTTGCTCCTGCCGATGGTGTCATTATCTATCAGAAGAAAGTGAAACAGTCAGATCCGGTAATCGAGATCAAGGGGAAGAACTACACCTTGCGCGAGGCAATGCGCGAGCCTGACTACAAGGCAGAGGAGAGTCTGGTGATCGGGATCTTCATGACGTTTTACGATGTGCACGTAAACCGGGTTCCTTATCCTGGCGTGCTCAGCTATCGTGAGCTGGAATCGATAGACAGCTTTAATCGTCCCATGCTGGCAATGGAGAATGCGCTGGTGGATGACCTTACTATTGACCATGATTCCGCGGATTATCTTCGTGGCAACCAGAGAGTCCTGAATAAAGTGGAATCCTGGGAGTTGAAGCTTAATTATTACATCCTTCAGATTGCGGATTATGACGTTGATTCAATAACCCCGTTTGATCTTAGCAAGCACAGGCCCTACCAGCAGAATGAAAGGTTCTCTCAGATTCGTTATGGGTCTCAAGTAGACCTGATAGTGCCGCTGGGAGGGGACTTTGATTTTGACTTTATCTGGGAGGAGGGGGTTCACGTGGAGGCAGGAGTGGACCCGCTATTGAGAATTAAGCAATCCCGAGAACAATGAGTACTGATAGTCGTATCCAAACCCGAGAACATGTTGCTAAAGCGGTTGTTCGCAATCCTAAACCTGTCCAGGCTTCCTCCGGGGAATCGTGGAACTATAGTCATCTTGAGGTGCCGGCTTACCTCATGTGTCCGCCATTTTCATTCGATACAGGACAACCGAACAATATATGGATGATGGATATTCCTGAACAGGGGCGTGGGGTTGAGAGGAACAAGGCGTTTCGTCAGTTCCAGGCCCTGTATCAGTTCCTGTCATCAAGGGCATTTGTTCAACTGCTGCCCGTGCCACGTGATTGCGGTCTTCAAGACCTTGTGTTTACAGCCAATATCGGACTAATTCTGGAACACTTGCCGGCGCGGGATACGGTGGTGATCTCCAATTACAAATCGGAGCCGAGGATCGGTGAAACGGAAGTAGGGGTGAAATTTTTCCAGTCCATGGGATATAAGACGATTGTCCCAACCACTAAATTTGAGGGGGAGGCAGAGCTTAAGCACTTACATGATAATGTCTACGTGGGTGGATATGGGTTGCGTTCTGACCGTGAAACCTACGCGCAGCTTGAGGAGCAGTTTGACATGAAGGTTATCAAGGTTCGCGAGCACGACCCATACCTTTACCACCTTGATTGCACGGTCTTCCCGCTGACTGACGAGAAGACGATTGTGTGCACTGAAATGTTTGATCGAAAGGAGATTTCCGAGATTGAGCGTCACACTGAGGTGATTGACATTACCCGGCAGGAGGCACTTCCGGGATTGTGTAATTCGGTGCGGCTGGGCAACATTATTCTTAATGGGTCAAATATCCATGAGCTGGAAAGAGGTAGTGATGCTTATAAACTTGAATTGCAGAAGACGCGCAAACTTGAGGACGTGGCAACAGAGAATGGATTTGAGGTGGCTTTATTTAACCTCAGTGAATATCAGAAAAGTGGAGCGGCCTTATCGTGCATGGTGATGCACTTGAACCGGGCATCCTACAAGCATCGTCTGCTATAGGCCTCCTGTTACGCTCGGGTAAGGTTGATTTTACGCCAGGCTCCGGATTGCCATCTTCGGCGAAATAAGATGCCCTGCATGGCGATGTAAAGGAAGGCCAATAGCCAGATTAAAGCCGGTCCACTTTCCTTGAAGAGGGTAACGGTTAGAACCCCTCCACAACCCAGAACAATAATGCTGAGAGTAATGTTGGCCGTTGAGCTCCATTTGGTATCTCCAGCCCCCTGAAGGGCATGTAAATAAGTGACGTTCATGGCATCAAACCATTGCGCAAGTGTAATGAAAATGATTGCGCTGGCTGCAAATTCGGTGACGTCAGGGTCATTGGTGAAAATGCCGATTAGTGGATAACGGAAAATATAGAACAGGACCCCCGCACTGACCATGAACACGGTGTTGATCCGGAAAGCGTTTCGCGCGTGTTTGCGCGCATTCTCTGGTTTACCAAGGCCTATGGCTTGCGCTACCAGCGCTACAGTCAGTGTTGCCACCCCCTCAGCTGGCAGGAAGGTGCATTGCATGCAGCGCATCAGGATGGTTCCTGCGGCCAGGGCTTCCTCTCCATAGCAGGCGATCAGCGAACTGATCAAGACTCCCCATGAAAGAACATCAACAGCCCCCTGTACACCTGAGGGAAACCCGACTTTCCATAACTTGGCGATGCCGGTAAATGACCTTGGCAGCGGTGTGGTGCCCAGCTTCCTGTTGGCAGGGGATAGAGTAAAGAGCCCAAGAAGGATTAAGCACTCAATAGTGGTTGCGAATACGGTGCCCCATGCGGCGCCATCAAAGTTCCATTCGGGGAAATAATAGGTTCCAAATATTAGGCCGTAGCTGATGATCGCGTTCAGGGTCAGGCCAATCAGGCTTGCCATGAGGATTGTGAGAGGCTTGCGGACGCCAAAATAGAAGCTCGCAATAGCATTGGTGACAAGTACAGGTGCAACTGAGAGTAGGCTGACCCTGAAATATCGGGACTGGAGGTTGCCAAGCGATCCGTGATCGCTTCCGGCAAGAAGCTCAAAGACAGATCCGCACGGCCAGAGCATCATGCTGAGGATGCCGATACCGATGGCTGAGTAAATGCCGAGCCAGCCGTAATGGCCACAATCGCGATGTTTTCCCGCTCCAAAGGTTTGTCCAACGATGGCTGTCAGCACTCCAAGGAATGCGTAACCGAAACTGATGATCACAAATATGGCCATTGATGGCGGAGTGATTGCCGCTAATTGTCGGTTGCCTAATTTCCCGATCATCCAGGCATCAGTGGCCTGGATGGCAACAAAGGTGAGGTTTAGCAGAATGACAGGGGTGGCGGCCCGAAGCATTGCGGCTATTCCGGACGGAGCCTGATTCACCTTCGGAAGGTGGGGGAGATCATCCTTCAAGGAACCCATTAAAAACAGGGGAACCTGCCCTAGTTTCCACTACTCCTGCAAGTAACATTCCGAGGAATCGGCAGCAGAGATATTAATTTATAAAAAATATAAGGATTATGTAATAATATTAAAATTATAGTTGATATACTATTATAATCATCTAATTTATGGTAAATATCTTATCCATCACAAAATGAAAGCGAATACTTGGATTTACGCCATTCTTGCAATGGCCTTGGCTATTGTCGGTTGTGCAAAGAAAGAGGTTTCTGAAACCATTGAAGCACAGGGGGTGGGGAACAAGGTGAGGTTGATCAGTTGGTCGGAATACTTTGATCCTGAAGTATTTAAATCCTTCGCCAAGGAGACGGGAATTGAGGTTGAATATATTACTTTTGAGGATCCAGATGAGCTCGAGGCGAGATTGGCTTCAGAGCCTGGGGCTTTTGATCTTGTTGTCACCGATGACCTGTCGATTAATCGGCTGGCTGAGTTGCATTTACTCCAGCCACTGGATAAAGCGGCATTACCTCACTCCAAGAATATTGCCCGGGAATACATGGGTAAGGCATTTGATCCCGGTAATGAAGTTTCATTGCCTTATCTGTGGGGAACAACCTTGATTGCTTTCCGATCAGACAAAATAGAAGATCCGGGGGAAAGTTGGAAGGCGTTGTGGAATGAAGAATATGCCGGAAAGGCGATGGTGTTTGGGGACCGTACTGAGGGTCTGGGAATTGGATTAATTGCCAACCAGCTTCCTATTAACAGTTCAGATCCAAAAGAATTGGATGTTGCTTCTGATGCCCTGCTGGCGGCCATTAAAAATGTTGGGATGAAGTTTGGCAGTGATGCCACGGTGAGGGATGGGCTTGAATCCGGAGAGATCTGGATTGCATCATGTTACAGCGGGGATGCGGCCATGGTTGCAGAGGATAACGAGAACGTGAGTTTCTTCATTCCCAAGGAGGGGGCGCCACTATGGATGGATAACTTTTCCATTCCGAGTGATGCGCGTAACGTTGCGGCAGCACATGCGCTTATTGATTACATGTTGCGTCCCGAGCCGGCTGCAATGAATGCAAATTTCACTTGGTATGGAAGCACCAATCGTGAGGCTGAAAAATTTATCAGCGAGGAATTGCTTGCTGATGAGTCAGTCAATCCCTCTGCGGAGGTCAGGGCCAGGTGCCAATTCTACTACAAGTCGGATACTCACCGGGAGGTTCTCCTGAACGCAGCATGGGGTCGGGTTCAGGAGGCTTTGCGCCTTAGAAACAAGGACGCGAAGACTGTTGCTGTAAAACTTGGCATAGAATAAATCATCGGCAGTGCTAACTGCCTGTTTCCCGCTTCTCAGGGAAGCGGGAACAACTCAAGATGAATTCCATACGTGTCAGATTACTGATCGTGCTTCTGGCTGTTGGCATGCTGCCTATGGTGGCCGTGATGTTATCGACAAATAGCCTCACTCGTGCCGCTCTTGAGGATTCCGAGAGGGAAAAAATAGGTTCAGTGAACCGTGAGGTGGCTCGTCAAATCAAGAGAGTCATGGAATCAGCAGCCAATGATCTCGTGGCCCTCAAGGGGAATCAACTGGTGAGTGGTGCTGACACCCCCATGGATGAGCGTGTTGCGGAAATGCGGCGTCTCGTGCGGGCCTACAGGATGTTTAATGACATAACGCTTTATGACTCAGGCGGCTTAATGGTGCGTTCCACCACTGATGAAAACCACCCGGAGCCTGTCGAGAAGACATTGTGGTTTAAAAATGCCCTGGAGAGTGGCAGCGTTGTCACTTCAAGACCACACCGGGTGATTGGCAAGGAAGGTCTTCACTTGAAGGTTTACATTCCATTGAGCATCGCCGGAGAGAGCGAGGGATTTGTGCTGCGGGCACGGCTTGGGTTTGGCTCGATGTGGGAACTTATAGACGGTATAGAGATTGGTGAACAGGGGCAGGCTTTCCTGATCGATTCCCGTGGGACATTAATTGCCGGACAGGACAAGACTAAGATTTTACGTCCGTTCATGAAGGATAGCGACACGCCTTTCTGGGATCGTGAGAGTGGACTGGTTGATATTGAGGGCGAAGAATTTTACTTTCACAGTATTGTTGTCCCGGTGGCGGACACGAAAGTGGGGGAGGCATGGGTGGTCGCCTGCTTGCGCCCGAGGTTTGAGGTATTGGCTGCGGTCAAGCAGGCGGTCGGGGTGCAGCAGCGCATATTGATTTGTGTTTTACTTGGCACTGGGCTTCTCGGGGTTTGGGTGGCGCGAAGATTCGCCGCTCCTGTGATTGCGGCTTCCCTAGCGGCAAGGAGGGTGTCGGAGGGGAGTTTGCAGACTCGTGTTCCCGAGCAAGGGGCAACTGAGCTCAAGCAGTTGGCGGCTTCTTTTAATTCGATGGTTGATGAGGTTGAAGATCATCGCTATAAACTGGAATCTATCGTTGATTCAAGAACGGAGAGCCTTCGAGTTTCCCAGCGTGAGCTTGAGGATACTTATGCGCAATTGCGAGCATCCTATGATGCGGCCAAGGACGGGATACTGGTCGTGGGCAGCGATGATAGTGTGATTGCAGCCAACCAGAGGGTGGTGGAATATTTTGATGTCCGGGAATCTCTAGGAGAAATGCGGTTCTCAGATTTCAGGAAATGTGTGACGGCCTGTTTTTCTGATGATGGATCATTCAGGGATGCCCTTGGGAAGGTTGCCCTTGATTCCTCTATCTCACTGGAGGTGGAGTGGGAGCTTGCCAATCCGCAGGAGCGGATACTGGTTGTTTACTCTGCACCAGTGAAAAATCCAAGGGGACACCAAATAGCAAGGCTTTGGAGCTTTCATGACGTGACCGAGCAACGTCATCTCCAGAAGGGGCTCGAGCAGGCCCAGAAAATGGAGGCAGTGGGTCGTCTGGCCGGTGGTGTTGCCCATGATTTCAACAACCTTCTAACAGGAATAATAGGAAATCTCAGTCTTGTGGAGATGAATGATGGGGAACGCAAAGGGGAGGACCCTTCTCAATTGATTGCTTCAGCAAAACGTGCCGGTCAGCGTGCGGCTGAACTTGTGAAGCAGCTCTTGGGGTTTTCCCGCCAATCCCACTTGAATCTGGATTATTGTAATGCCAACGATGTCATCGAGGATGTGCGTTCCCTGTTGAGCACGACCATTAACCCCAAGGTCACTATGGAGCTCGACTGCGAGGAGGGGTTATGGAGCGTTGAAGCTGATGGCACCCAGGTGGAACAGGTGGTGATGAACATGTGCGTAAACGCAATAGATGCAATGGGGGGAGCGGGTGGATGTCTGAGGTTATCTTCGCGAAATGTGCGTCAGCGGGAGAGTGAAGGGCCAGAGTATGCCCATGATGTGCCGGGTGATTACGTGGCGATCAGTGTCGAGGATGAGGGGTCAGGAATGCCGCCGGATATCCTCAGCAAGATTTTTGAGCCTTTTTTCACGACCAAAGAGCAGGGTAAGGGAACAGGACTGGGATTGGCAACTTCCTATGGGATTGTAAAGCAACACGGTGGGTGGATTAGCTGTGATTCCGAAGTAGGTAAGGGGACCAAGTTCCAGATTTTCCTGCCTCGGAAGGATGTGCTGTGCAGGCCTGCTTCTCCGGAACCCGTTACTCATGAGGTGCCGGGAAAAGGGAATGAGACATTGTTGCTGGTTGATGACGAGGTGGGCGTTCGTAGGGTGGCAGAGGGGGTATTAAAACATCATGGCTACGAAATTCTGAGTGCTGAGGACGGGATGGATGCTCTTGATGTGTATGAGGAGAATAAGGATGCCATTAGCCTCGTCTTGCTTGACTTGACCATGCCAAGGCTCTCTGGCAAGGAGACGCTGGTTGAATTGCGTAAAAGGTATGGAGATGTTCCGGTTGTTGTTTGTAGCGGTTACCTTGTTGATCTTCAAGGATTTGAGGAAGAGACCGGATTTCGTCCTGAGGCTGCGATCCAAAAACCCTATAACATCAAGGATCTTGCCAGCAAGATACGGGAAGTGCTGGATCGGGCGGCTGGCGGGGTTGTTCAATGCGGTAGTTAGGTTGGTGGGTTTCTTAAGGTAAATGATGCCCTTTACCTCAGTATTTTATGACCGTATCCTTAACGAGATATGAAAAGGTATTCTATAAATGTGCTCGGTGGTGTTTTGCTGGGCGGAATTACCACAGGTATAGCCTGTGGATATTTATTTTGGTCCAGCAATGGCGGTAATGAAGGGGAAGTATCTTCTGATCGCGGTAAAGGGCTTACTGCATTAGGTGGGCGCGGGGACAATTCAGTGGGGGCAAGAACTGAGAATGGAGGCAAGGATGTTGAGAGTCAGGGAGAGAACCTGTCAGGGAAGCCTCTTGTGTCCCGTGCTATCAAGTTAATGAAAGAGGGCAGGGTGGAGGAGGCATTGAAGGAAATTCTTAATGCCCCGGGGCAAATGGAGAGAATGGATGCCTTGCTCAGTCTGGTGAAAGGACTGGATGCCAAGGGGGTGGAGATTGCCCTTGCGGAGGTGCGTGGGATGGGGCGAGGGATGGATCAGTTCATGTCGACTAATTTATTGATGGCGCGTTATGCAGAGATTGATCCAGAGAAGGCCCTCAAGTTTGCCTCGGAGGCTTCAGGTTTTGAGAGAATGATGGGCACAACCTCCATCCTCAGGACCTGGGCAGCGAAAGACCCGAGGGCTGCGGGTGAATACCTTGTTGGCACAGTGTTGGATTCTGGCGTGGATGATTGGCAAATGCGGCGCAGTGCCGCCAGTGTTGCCTCCGAGTGGGTGCGTCAGGATCCTGACGGCGCATTGAAATGGGCCAAAGGCTTGCCGGAGGAGGTCAGGGGTGATGCCCTTAATAATGTCATTCAGCATTTCACTACCGAGAACCCCTTGAAGGCCGCAGAGATTGCAATGGGGCTTGAGGGTGAGTCACAAGAGCGAGCCTTGCGCTCCATCTCTGACCAGTGGTCCAGGACCCATCCTGAGGCAGCCCTTAAGTGGGCAGCTACACTTGAGGGGGATACCAAAAGTGAGGCGATGGAAGAGGCTCTGGAAAACTGGGCGGGACAGGACCCTGATGCTGCCGTTGCCTTCGTGGGTAATCTTAGTAGCGGTGATCAGGAGCGTTTTTTCCCTGAGGTGGCCGAGCGGTGGGCGAGAAGGGATGCCGACTCGGCTCAGGCTGCGGCAGAATGGGTGTCTGACTTTCCGGAAGGTGAGGGCAGGGAGCGCGCCACCGGCGAAGTAATGTCTGCCTGGATGCGGAGTGACCCGACAGCGGCATCCACCTGGCTGGGCGAGCAGCCCGCAGGCGGTTCTAAAGACCGGGGGATTGTTTCATTGCTCAATGACCGACAGTTGCGTGAGGACCCTGCAACAGCCGTCGTGTGGGCGGACCAGATTTCCGATGATGGGCAGCGCAGTGAACAGGTGCAACGTTCCTCTAGGCGGTGGTTGGCTTCTGACAGGGAGTCGGCAGTGGACTATATTGAGTCGAGCCAGTCGTTGAATGCTGAACAGAAGAGTGAACTGATTAATCTCACTCCCGAGCAATTGGCGCCACGTGAGGAACGTCGTTTCCGGGGAAGGCCTTTCTAGGAAAGGTTTTGCATTGAGACAAAGGGGGCGCGCATCCTGTTTTTCCAGTGGTGCATTTGCGCTTGCATCCAATGCTGTAGATGATAGTTAAGGCCTCCGATGGGAAAAAAGCATAAGCCAACCAAATCTGAATGGGCGGAAATAAGGGGTTCCCTTGTTCATGGGCAGGGCATGTTTGCTACCAAAGATATTCCCGAGGAAACATCAATTATTGAATATCTTGGTGAGCGTATTGACAAGGAGGAGTCCAACAGGCGTGGGCATGCCCTGTTTGATGAGTCGCAGTCAACAGGAGGGGCGCAGGTTTACCTGTTCACGCTTGATGATGACTGGGACCTTGATGGAAACTTTGACTGGAATACGGCGCGATTGGTGAACCATTCCTGTGAACCGAATTGTGAGGCGCAGATTGATGAGGATTTGAGAATCTGGCTTGTTGCCCTGCGAGATATCAGTCAGGGCGATGAACTTTCATTCAATTACGGGTTCGATCTGGAGGATTATCAAAAGCATCCATGCAGGTGTGGCAGTGACAAATGCGTCGGCTATATCGTGGGAGAGGATTATTGGCCCAAGCTGCGCAAGAAACTGAAGAAAAAGAAGGCGAAAGCAGAAAAGAAGGCGGCCAAGCAGAGAGAGAAATTGCGGGCCTTAAGTGCCAGCGAGTAAAGCAGGTTAAGCTCGCTTAGTTGCCTATAATTTCAGGGAATTTTAAGGGTGCGTCCCCTGATGATCAGATCGGAACGCAAATTGTTTGCACGTTTTATGGCATTGACGCTTGTCCCGTAGCGACGGGCAATACCATAGAGAGTATCCCCGGTGACAATCTTATGGCGTCTATAACCGATCTTGTTGGAGTCGGAGCCATGGCTGGAAGTGGATTTGGGGCCAGTATATGTAGTACGCCCATGCCGTTTCTCACCAGCTACAGCCCATGAGGGCATGTATTGCCCAGTGTCGCTGAAGGGATACTCATGGCTGGGGAGCTTATGCGGAGGAGTAGCCGCGGAACCATCAGGAAGCTGTGAATCGAGTGAGGCCCAACCATAACTCCCGGCATGGATTTTCTTTGTTTGGGTTGAGGTGCATGCGGCCAGTCCCAGGATGATGAAGGCAAGGATAAGGCGTTTGATCACGCGCTACTATATACTTCTTTGGGCTGGGCGGGATGATTTATTTAGGTTGCTCTTCGGGGGTGACCGGAAGGGCTTGAGTATAGCGCTTTTGTAAGTCGGATATCTCCGCGTTCAGGCGTTCAATTTTTTTCGTGACGGCTTCATGTGCCTTGATAGCCTCATTGAGATTAACCAATGCGGCAGCCTCCTCGTTCTGGCGAGTGGAGAGTGCCTTTTGTGTACCTGCAACGCTGGAGCGGGTTTGTTCGAGTGCGCTTTGTGCATTAGCGACACTGTGCTGCATGACATCCTTGATGCGTCCTGACTGTGAGTTCGCGGTGGCAAGTGACTTACCGGCCTCATTAATGGCTGCCTGTATTTTGGCTTTTACTGTTTCCGGGGCCTCCTTCATGGCTTCCCGGATACCGGTCATGGCCTCACGCTGTTGTGTCGCGATAATTTCAGAGAGGCGAAGCTCCCATTCAAGGTCGGGCAGGCGCGACCTTGCGGAATCCAGTGCCTTTGCGGAGGCGGTTTCTGCCTTTTGAGCTTCGGTTACGCCTTTTTCTGCCTCCGCGGTGGCAGAAACAGAAAGTTGATGCGATTTTTCGGATTCCTTACGGGAAAGTTCAAGCTGACCAATTTCCTCTTCAAGCAAGGGGCGGACGGCCATCTTTTCGTGCCGGACAACATTAATGCTGGCAGCTTGCCAGCGTTGTTGATTGGCCAGAGCGATTGCCAGTGCGCGTTCGCGTGCATGCAAGTCCCCTCTGGATGTTGATTCCTCTTTGGCCTTGAGTGCATGATTCTCCTGTGCGGGCTTTAGTTTTGCTGATGCCGCGGTAAATGTTGCGGTGGCAGCGGCAAGGGATTTCTGTGCGCTTTTCACCGTGTTTTCAAGATTGCGCGTGGTTGCCTCGCTCGCGGCAAGGTCCCTTATCTGTTGATCAAGGGTGGCGCGAGCTATTGTCAGTTCTGCCTGAATTTTTTCGCGATCATCACCCTCGGCAGGGGGGGCGGCGAGAGCTTTTTCAATTTTGCCGATGTTCTCCTTGCTGGACTGTGTTTGTTTGACGATGGCGGCATGAGCTTCCTTGCTCTCGGATAGCATTGAGCGTGTTGTTGCGAGTGTTCCTTTGAATTTTTCCTCCTGTTTCTTGCTTGCAGCAATAGTGCCGTTGATCGAGGTGAGGGTTTGCGCCGCTGCAGTTTTGCCGTTGAGCTTTACGGAATGCGTTTTCCTGGACTTCTCCAGCTCTTCCTGTTGACTTTTGACTACTGTTTGCGCTTGAGCAATGCGAGTGTCAATAGCCGGTGGATTTGCAAGGAGGGGTCCGATTAATTTTCCGTCTGCACTGTTGAACACGCGGACATTGCCGACCCAGTCTGCCGCGATTAAGCGAGCGCCGTCGTGACTTAGGCATGCAGTGACTGGGATGTCCGAAAAATTCTTGGCGGCACTTTTTTCAGTTCCGGTTCCGTCCCATACCTTAGCCTGCCGATCCCGACCACATGTGGCAATGCGCCCGTCAGCAGTATACGCCATATCAGTGACGCCACTGCTGTGTGCGGTCCAGTTTTTTACCTGCTTGCCTCCATTCATTTCCCATAGCCGTACGCTGCCATCCTCTGATGCCGAGGCTGCCACGTTGGAGTCGGCACTCCAGCTGATCGCGGTAATTGATTTGCTATGTGCCTTTAGGGTGTAGAAGGGGTTGGCGGTACCCGATTCCCAGACAAATAGACCGCCATTGCGGTCGCCGGTTGCCAAAAGGATTCCGTCAGGGCTGAACGCGATGGAGGTTACCCAGTCGGTGTGTTTTTTGATATTGGCCACCTCTTTTCCGTCTGCGGTTGAGTAAATTTTGATCCTGCGACCGGGTCCTCCCAGAGCGATCAACTTGTGGTCCGAAGTGATGTCGGCGGCAAGCACGGCGTCGAATTCTGATCCGATTTCAAATATTCTCTCCCCTGTCTTGATCAACCACCCGACAACCAGCCCGGACTTCCCGCCCCTTCCTCCTCCCGCTATGAGTAAGGATCCGTTACGGCTGAACGCAAGGCTGGACGGCGAGCCTTCCGGGAAGGGAAGGACGCCCTCAAGGTCAAGGGTATTGCTGTTGTAGAGGAGGACTTGGCGGGGCACAGCGAGAGCGATGAGTGGAGCCCAAGGGCTAGAGACAACATCTGATGGCGTTGCGGGTCTTGCTGAGGTGACGGCCGGGGCAAGGACGAGGTGTTCAGGCATCGGGGGTGGCCCCTCGGGCTTGCCGGTCGATGGCTTAGCAAGTTCCATTTTAAAGGCGGGTTTACCGGCCTTGGCCTTACTTCCTGAGTTCTCAAGCAATCCACCTGAGATCCAGTCGCGCATGACCTTGATACGCATGTCTGAAAGTTTATCAGCCTTTGGCGGCATAAACGGTTCCTCTGCATGAGTTACCGACCGAAACAGGCGGCTGCTGTCAGGTTCTCCTGGATTGACGATTTCACCTGATGATCCGCCTTGCAGCAGGCTGGAATAGGAAGTGAGATCGAGCCCTCCTTTTGCCTTGTCCGGGTTGTGGCAATTCAGGCAGCGGTCTGCGAAAATCGGCCGGACATGATCATCGTAGGTTACCTTATCCGCGGCATTGGCCGGCAGGTATATTGCTGTTAATGCCAACGCCAAAAAGGTGTATAGGGCCATGCGATGCTGATCACCATGTTTAGGGGTGATTCTGGATTTGGGTAGAGCGATGCCTGTTCCCATTGTCTTTCTAGTGATTGAAGATAAATTCTTTTGCATTAAGCAATGCCCAGAAAACATCTTCAAGGTCCTGACGTATCTTTGCAGGATCCTTGTCTATTTTGGCGAGTAACTGGTCATTTTCCGTTGTGGTTGGCAGACGGCTGAATGTGCGGATATAGAGATTCTGGATAATTTGTTCCGGGGATTTTCCTTCGGCTAGCATGCTCGCTACAACTTTACCGCTAACAATCCTGTTACCGGTTGCATCGCCATTGATGAGGTGAAGGGCTTGCCCAAGGTTGGGCTCCATCTTGATTTCGCAGGAGCAGACGGTCTTTCGCTCTGCCCGGCCGAAGGTCCTAAGGAAATAGCTGGAGACATTACCATCGGCGATCTGGACAGCTCGTGCACCGAGAGGTAATCCCTTGAACTTGTTCTTGGTGTTCGTCGCTTGGCTGATGGCATCAAGCATTACCTCGGCCCGCAGTCTGCGGATGGAGGCGTGGGAGAAGTTACTGTTATCCGACTCGTTACTTTCGTTGACCCTGGTGGATAATTGGTAGGTGCGGGATGTGCATATGTCGCGGACAAGTCGTTTGAAGTCGTAATTGTAGTCCGTGAAACGTTGCGCCAGCGCGTCCAGTAACTGAGGGTTTGATGCCGGGTTGCTGATGCGAACGTCATCAACGGGATTAATAATGCCAATCCCGAAGAAGTGAGACCACACGATGTTGGCGAGGTTTCGGGAAAAGAACGGGTTCTTGGGGGAGGCCATCCATTCGGCGAGTATTTCACGCCTGTCTTGCCCTGACTTTATCTCGGGCTTCTCAGCTCCAAGGAAAACCGGCTCCATTACCCTGCCTCCAACCGGATGCTTCATGTCACCGTTGGAGCGATTATAAACAATTACCTCGCGCGGGTCCTGGGCTCTTTTACGGCCGATTTGGGAGAAGAATGCCGCAAATGAGTAGTAGTCGTTCATTGTCCACCGGTCAAAGGGGTGGTTATGGCATTGTGCGCACTGCAGGCGCATACCCATGAAGACCTGCGCAACATTCTCGGACAGCTTGAGGGTGTCACGTTCAATCTGGTAATAGTTGGTTGAGGGATTAGTGAAGGTTCCCCCGGTGGAGGAGAGTAGTTCCTGAACAATCTTGTTGAAGGGGACATTGTTGGCGATGCGTTCCTGCAACCAGTTGTAATACAAGAGTGTTGCCTTGTAGCTGACTTGGTTATTGGGGTTTGTGCGAATTTGCAGCAGCTCAGCGAATTTCATCACCCAGACCTCAGTGAACTCCTTGCGGGATAGCAGTTTGTCTACCAATGTCGCGCGCTTGTCCTTGGAAGAGTCGGCTATGAATATCCGGAACTGTTCTTCGTCAGGAAGGGTTCCGGTAATGTCAATTGTTGCCCTGCGCAGAAATTCCTCATCACTGCATAAATCCGATGGAACAATGCGCAGTTTGTGCAGTTTCCCTGCGACCAGGGGATCGATGTAATTGGAAGCGACAAATTCCGGGCGTTGATATTCAATGTCTTTAGGGATGACAATGACTTGTGCCCCTACGGTAAATGTTGCAAAGCGGGCCATGACAAATGCTTCTCCGCGGTTGCCCGCGGTTACCATGCCTTCCTTGTCGATGGCTGCAGTGGGGGAATTGTTTGATTCAAAAACGGCAAGAGAGGTGACATCCCGCGTGGTTCCGTCCGAATATTCAGCAACGGCAATGAATTGCTGGCGTGAATCCTTGCCTTCCAGAACGAGTTGTTTCGGGTAGATATTCAGTGCGAGCGGAGTGGCAATGTCCTTATTGTCATCTGGGGCTCCGGCGTTCAGCCAACCGTGCAGCGTTTGGTAATATTCACTTTTGTTATCAAATAGCTTGCCGCCGGTATGAGGGACAGAACCAATAGACTTCTCAATCAAAAGGCTTTCCCCTGGGATAGCCAGGTTGATACGACGGCTGGTGAGTTCCCGGGTGATGCGGTGATAGTCGCCGGCGGGATCATACCCGAAAAGTGAAAGCATGAAACCGTCCTGCCCCCGTGCAGACCCGTGGCATGAGCCGGTATTGCAGCCGGATCGCATAAAGATGGGCATTACATCAAGCCGGAAACTGATGGGCCTATCGTTTATCGATGCGGCGACGGTCAAGGGGATGCTCGCCTGTTTGCCGTGGAAGGTTGTAGTGATGGTCGTTTTTCCGTCAGCCCTGGGTCGCAGGAGGTGTCCCGCAACGCTTACCAGTGAAGTGTCCTGAGGGCTAAAGGTGACTTTTTTCGTAATGTCCCTGGTCGTTCCGTCCTCATAGCTGGCCACGGCGACAAGGCGCTGCAGGTCTGCCTTGGTTGAAAGGGAGGCTTCCGGCGGGTAAATCGTGATTGAAAGGAGTCCTTGGGCATCATCCGCTGTGCTGATGTCGTCAGCGGATTTCTTGACCAGAATAATCCCGTCGGGCCACTTGGCGCCTTCACTCACCCATGTGGTAAGAGCCGCGATCTGCTCCTTGTCCAAGGGGGCTCCCTTTGGTGGCATGATGTCATCATCATCGTGAGCCAGAGAGATTCTGGCGATGATGTCACTTTCCCCGGGTTTCCCCGGTGAAACGGCGGGACCCGTGTCACCGCCTTGCAGGACGGCTTGAAGGGTGCTCAGGTCTAGGTTTCCTTTTTGCTTTGTGCTGTTGTGGCAACTGATGCAGCGAGTCTCGAGAAGAGGCTGGATGTCCTGGTGGAAATCAGTCCCGCGTGCAGGCTGCATGAGAGCCACGAGCAGCAGTGATGACAGGGCTAATTTCATTTATTTTTTGCCTCAAGGCGGAGCTTCTCCAGACGGGAAAGTGGTTTCTTTACCGGTGGTACCTTGGCAACGGTGGCCGGGGGTGTTTTCTTTTCAGGGGCTGGAGTTGGTTTTGGTGCGGGTTTTTTGGGAGGAGGGTCAATCCGTAAAACCCCGCCATGACCGACATTGTGGGGGATGATCGTATCTGCAGCCGGAATGGTGAGGTGGCAGAAGAGGTTCTTGTGCTGGCCCTTCGGGCTGTCGGTGGCAATGGTCACGGGAAAGCTGATTTCGGTAGTTGTTTTATCAATTTCTATTTCCGGGGCGTTTACCTTTGCCGGCAGTCCCAGTAACTTGACTTTTGCTTTGCCCTCGAAGGGGGTGGATTGGGTTAATTTGCAGACTACCTGCCCGTCTTTACCCTGTTCCACGGCAGCCATTTCTATTTTCATCCCGAGGTATGGCTCGGCAACGGTAATTGGAATGAGCGATGAACTTGCCAGTATTTGTCCTTTGCCGGCATCCGATTCGCCCATCATGGCGATTTGCCAAGTGCGCAGGGCGGCCCCGCTATTGGCAGTAAGCGTATAGGTGATTTCATTTTTTCCCTTGGGGATCTTTATGGTTGGTTGTGAGCTGATTCCAGGGGGATGCCAAAGTAGTCGCAGGGTAATCGATGCATCAAATCCCTCCTTGCGAATTGCCTTCACCCGCAGACCGAGTGTGCCGTTGCGAACCAGTGGAACGGCAGGGGGTTCAACCTTAATCTCAAAGGGGAGTTTCTCGACTACGGCAACAGCGAACTTCGGCGCGATGCTCTTGTAATAGACAGTGTTGTTGGGTTGTCCCAGCACGAAGTCAAGCGGTTGAGAAAAGGAGCCGCTGATCGTTTTCCCCTCTTTGCCAACATGCTTGCCAATGAGGTTAACCAGTGCGCCGTTGATCGGCGCCTCGGCTGTTGCCTCAAAGAGAAGGACGCCGGAGTTGACGCTGGTGTGCATTGAGTCGGCCTTAAGGGTTACTCCTGCCGGCAAGCCGATGGCTTCGAGTAGAAGGTCCCCGCCAAAATTGGCCTTACCGGCATTAATCCTGGTGGCGAAGCGGTTGCCGCGGGCAACATAGACCATTTGACGGGACTGGTAGTCCGCTCTGGCAAAGTAGGGGATGGTGAGCGAAAGGCCGGGTGATATTGACTGGGCCTCAACGCGATAAACGTAGTCGGTTCCTCCTTTCTTCAGGTGGTCGCGAACCCGCAGTGTAAATTCACCATCGGTTGCGGCGGTAAAGTCAATCTTGCTGTCCTGGCGGTTGTCGGAGTCGTCATTACTGGTGATGTGTTTCTTGTCGGGACCATAGATATTGAGGATGGTGTCCAAAGGTGATCCAATTGACTTTGCGTGTGCCCGAAAGATAAAGCGCTGGCCTTTCTTTGCAGTGAACCGGAACCAATCCTGATCGCCGTTTTCACTGATGATCCCATTGAATGCGGCAGGAAGGGCAATCGGGTTCGGGGTAGCCTGGGCAAGGTTGTTGTTAGGCTCGGCTTCCAGTATGTTGGGGAAGGGGGAAACTCTCAGGAGATTTGCGGCAGGAGAGAGCAGTCCGTCAGCTTCAGCACGGATACGGTAACGTTCATCGGATTTGGGGGGCAGGGTAATCGTCCTTGTGGTGTCTCCGGCAGGATCGCCGATAAACTTCACTTCAAGGTTGGTTCCTGTTTGCCCGCCTGCAGGATAGACCGCTATGGGGCGGGGGAACGCGCCGATGTGCAGCCTATACCTGCAATTGCCATTTCCTGTGTAGGAACTTTCACGGATCTGGATGATGTAGCTCCCATCAGCCGGGGCGATAACCGACACGGAACTATCCTGAAGGAGAAATGAAGTGTCATCTGATGAAGCCAACTCAAAGCGCTCGCTGTTGAGAATGGCCACATAGGGGTCATAAAAAGCCCCGGCTAGGCGTATGCCTTCCACCTCTGCGCTGATACGTTGCCCTTTCTTGAACTCGGTAACATAATAATCAACGTCTTCATTTTCGAGGACGCCTTCGACCGTGGTGTTCATTGCCACGGGTTGCGGAGTGGAAAATTCACTGTTGGGTTCTTTTTCAGCGAGGCTACCAAATTGTCCGACCCAGAAGCTCTTTACCTGCGAGAGGCCGCTGCTTGTGCGGATGCGCATGAGGTGTTCCCCGAGCGTTGCCTCATTGGAGATGGTTACCTTGGTCCTGATATGCTTCGGGCTGATGACCTCGATCGGGCCAAATGCAAATCCTGGCGTATAGGTCATGACCTCCACAGAGTCATCCAGCCGGTCGCCGTGGAAGTTCAGATCGATCTCAGTGCCGCGCTGAGCGCCGCGGGGGAGGATATTGCTGAGCGAAGGACTCGAGGCAAATGCGCCTTGAGTGAATATTACCTGAAAGGTAAGTGCCAGGAGCAGGCGGAACGGTTTCATCGTTTCTGCGATGGCTGATTGCTCACTTAGGCGATAATGTTCGTGATCACCTTACCGCCGTCGACGATTTCAATGGGTCGATCACCGGGTGCCATCAGTTCCTTGTCGGCGATGATGCCCAGTTGTTTATACACAGTGGTGGCAAGATCGGCTGGGAAAACAGGATCTTCTTCGGGTTCGGCGGCAAGTGCATCGGACTTGCCGTAAACAACTCCCTTCTTGAGGCCGCCACCCGCGAGAAGACCACTGAAGACCTTGGGCCAGTGGTCGCGTCCAGCATTCTTGTTGATCTTCGGGGTGCGTCCGAATTCCGAGGTCATCATCACTAGCGTGGAGTCTAGGAGACCGCGCTCTTCGAGATCACGGATCAGGCGGGCGTAGGCCTGGTCCAGTGGTGGTGCCTGTCCTTCAAAGCCGCCTTTCACATTGTCGTGATGATCCCAGCCCCCGTAGGTTAGTGACACAAATCGGACTCCGGATTCAACAAGGCGCCGGGCAAGCAACATGCGCTGTCCCGCGGAATTCCGACCGTACTCATCGCGCAACTTGGCAGGTTCCTTGTTGATGTCGAAAGCTTCCCGTGCTTTTTGCGAGCTGATCAGGCTGTAGGCGCGCTGATAGAAGGTGTCCATGGCATCAACTGCGTCAGATTTCTCGGCTTTACGGAAATGGGCGTCCACGGTTTGCAGCATTGATTTGCGTTTGCTGAAGCGGGACTCATCAATGCCGCCGGGCAGTGCCAGGTCGCGCACGGTGAAGTTGCCATTCGCGGGATCGCTACCAAGGCTGAAAGCCCCGTAGGCTGAACTTAGGTAACCGCTTCCGGCATACTCGTTGGGTTGGTTCGGGATACAAACGTAGGGGGGGAGATCGGCGCGTGGGCCGAATTCATGGCTGACCACGCTGCCTAGGCTAGGATAGCTGAGCGCCGGACTTGGCTTGTAGCCGGTAAACATGTTGTGCACGCCACGCTCGTGGGCAGCCTCGCCGTGAGTCAGTGAATTGAGAACGACCAGCTTGTCGGCAATGGCAGCTGTCTGCTTGAAGTTCGGACCAAATCGGGTTCCGACAATCTTGGTGCCAATGGAATTGAGCGGGCCGCGGTATTCGGTAGGAGCGTAGGGCTTGGCATCAAAGGATTCCTGTTGAGCCATGCCGCCGGGCAGGAAGATATGAATGACGGATTTTGCCGGTCCCTCCTTCGACTCGTAGTATTTTTGTGCGGCATTTGCCTCCATGCGAAGAAGTTCCGGCAAGGAAAGACCAAGCCCTCCTAGCAGTCCGACATGAAGGAAGTCCCTGCGACTGGACATCATTGGGTGAAGTTGGAATTGATTACCGGAACCCGAATATTTTTTTCCCATGATTCTCTTAGGTTTCTTGTTAATCAGAAAACTGATAAAGTTTAGCAACGTCCATTTATCCGTCAAGGGCAACAGGATGAACCTATCAAGCTCAGTATGCAGAGATTATACGAGTCTTGCATAACAAATCTCACGCGATTTCCTGGATAATGTTGAGCTAAGCTCCCGGTTAACCGGTTACCCTCGTTTTGGGGATGATCTATGCGACTCGGCAAACCTAGAAAAGAAAGGTTGTTCCTTCCAGTTTACGGGCGTTTTCGGCAAGGCGTTTGCGGTCTGCTAGGGGGCTACGCTTGCTGGGCTTGCCCTCAGCTGTCTTGTTTTTTTCCTGAAAGCGGGAGCGCTTGCGAACTGCATACCGCCAACGGTCAGCATCTGCAGAAGCGCGCAGGGTCACCCATATCGCAGCGACGCTGCACAAGAATAGGGTAAGGCCGATAACAAGAATGACGGACATTGAAGAGAGATGTTGAATCTAGAGAAGTTTATCATTATAAGGGGATTATTCAACTTTTTCAGAGATTTACCTGTATTAGTCGGCAAGCAGTGATCCGAGCCTTTAGCCTTTGGATGTGTGCCCGATATGTGCTGCGCCTATGTATAGGCCATTACACAAGGATTCTTCTGCGACCGGCTTAGGATAAAGCCTTTATGGGTAGAATTTACCCCGTAGCAATGCGTTAAAGGGGGAATCCTCACCTTTAGCGCTGAAATCACCCAGCCCTCTGTGGAGGGAGGCTTAGATGACTCAATCAGGCTTCAGCGGTGGCTTCAGCCGGTTCCACCAATGCGTCTTCATCGTTTTCAACGAAGAGATCAACCCATGAAATGTAGGCCATTGGTGCAGAGTCACTTGGCCTTGCACCTAACTTGGTGATACGGGTATATCCGCCAATGCGCTTGGAGGAGGCTGGGGCAACTTCAGCAAAGAGTTTCTTTACGGTCTCTTTTTGTCGAAGGAAAGCAAAGGCACGGCGCCGATAATGAACGGCCTTAGCGGTGTCTCCGGCCTGCTCAGCGATCAGTCCCTTTTTCCCGAGAGTAACCAGTTTTTCGGCAACCGGGCGCAACGCTTTCGCCTTGGCGAGGGTCGTGCGGATTTGGCGGTGTTCGATCAGGCTGCATGCCTGATTGGCAAGCAGTGAGCGGCGATGCGCTTTGTTGCGCTGTAATTTACTGGTTTTGCGGCGGTGTCTCATGGCCCGGGGTGCAATTGGCGGTATTGCAGAGTTTTCTGAGGATTTTTCTTCTGCGTTATGAAGGGGATCGTGATTATAGGCTCTAGGCTCTTTCGCGCAACGCGAATCTGAAGGCTTATCTCTATGCTTAATCGTCTAGGTTTGCGGCTATGAGGTCTTCCAGTCCCGGGCCTTGAGGCTCGGGGATGTGTAAGGTGCCTGCCAGCAGCGAGGGATCAAGAAGGCTGGCATCAAGCTGCATGCCAAGGGAGAGCCCGAGTTCCTGGAGCTTTTCTTTGATCTCATTGAGAGATTTTTTGCCGAAGTTACGGTATTTAAGCATTTCGGCTTCGGATTTAAGGGCTAACTGACCAACAGAGGTGATGTTGGCATTGTTCAGGCAGTTTGCCGCACGAACGGAAAGCTCGATCTCATTAACGCTCATATTGAGCAACTTGCGCAGCTCGGCGTTCTCTTCGCTCTCTGCTTCAGGCTTATCCTCAAACTCAATCTGATTATCATCGTAGTTAACGAAAACATCAAGGTGATGGCGCAGGATTGCTGATGATTGAGTAAGCGCGTCATGTGGCTCAATTCGGCCGTCAGTCCATATTTCAAGAACCAGCTTGTCGTAGTCTGTTCGTTGTCCGACGCGGGTATTTTCCACGCTGTATTTTACGCGGGTAACGGGGGAGAATATTGAATCAATGGGAATGACGCCAATGGGCATATCCTCACGCTTGTTTTCATCTCCAGTTGCAAAGCCGCGCCCGACGCGCACTTCCATTTCGCACTCAAAGCTCATTTTGCGGTCCAGAGTGCAGATGTGTTGATCTTTGTTAACTACTTCATACTGGGCATCTTCAGTGATGTCCGCAGCAGTGACTTCACCGGATTTATTCACTTTCAAGTCCAGCATTTTGGGCTCCTTGTTCTCAAAGTGCTTAAACTTGATCTTTTTCAGGTTGAGCACAATATCGGTAATATCCTCAAGGATACCCGGCAGGCTGCCAAACTCATGTTGCGCCCCCTTGATTTTGACGGAGGTGATGGATGCACCTTCAAGGGAGGATAGCAAGACACGTCGCAGGGAGTTTCCTACAGTGTGACCGTAACCGGCATCAAAGGGTTCGGCAGCGAAACACGCATAGGTTTCGGTGGCTGAAGTGTCGTCTTTAGTTAGGCGATCCGGCATTTCAAACCGGGCTAATCGAACTGGCATGGGTAGTTTTTCTGTTTTGCCGGGTTTCCCCTGACGAGTTTGGTGAACAGGACAATTTTATGATGTCCGGCACCCAGGGACCAACGGCAGATTATATGACTCGCGGGCGGCAACCCTCGGGTAAAATTCCCTATTTGCAAGGTGGAAAACACCGGATTCTTGTAACAATTACCCTTTGAGGCTGGAAGGAGCCCAATAAAGCTTCCAATTGGAACTGAAGCCTAACCATTACCGGAGGAATTCAGTCGCTGTGCTGCGAGTTTCCTCCTTCGGGCGACTTCCCAACAATAGAGGAGTCCTACCCAGTAGGTAAAAGTCTCGCGAAATTCCGAGATGTTGTTGAAGAGGCTGCCGTTGTTATCCCAACCCGCGTCTTCTAGGCCATGGGCCAGCTTACTGGTAAGCAGTCCGCACAAGAGAGGTAGAGCAGAGTGCATGTCGGGGATTAACACCTGCAGTTTCAGCGGCAACTTTTTTCTGGCAAGGGGTAAGAGGAGGAAGAAAACAACAGATCCTCCATCCACCAGTTTCTTAAGCCAGCGGGTGATGTTGCCTTGGTTATGGATGTTGAAGTGCTCACCCCCAGGGCGTTGAGTCCCGGTAAGGGCACTCCAGTAGTGATCCCCCCAGTCGATTTCCTCCATGAAAAGCACGAGGCAGGCGAAGGTAATGCAATACCAGAACCTACGCCATGCGTCCTGTTTCTCGAGACGGGCTGCTCGCCAGCAAATCGCCGCAGTAGATAAGAGTAGAAGATTCTGCGCGTTTTCGATCAAACCGAATTCACGCTGAGAGGTGGGGCTCGCGATCGTTTGCAGGATTTCTATTCCCGAGAAGTAGAGCGCAATAAAGAGGAGGGAAAGCGAAGCGGGAGCGCCTGCATAGAGGAGAATGCGGCGCTTGTCCTTAAACATCGATATGGGATTAGCGCATCAATGTGAGTGATGGTTATTCAACTCAACTAGCGCAGCCTTGACCAAGGTCTTCGCTTGCCGCCCTAAATTGGTTGGCTAATGAGCCATGCCACACCGATTGTTATGCAAACGCTGTGTTTGAGTAATCCTTAAGGATTACCATTTCTGTGATCGCCCGCTACCGAATTTGCTCTGGAAGCCAAGCTCGGGAACAAGTTCAGAATACCCGTGATTGAGATCCCACCAAATACTCTTACCTGCATAATCCGGACGGAAACTGCCCTTGTAGGTTGCAAATGGGAATGTGGCAAATTCATAAACACCATATCCGGCACGAATTACCGAACGATAGCCACCTCTGATTAGACCGACGCTTGCGCCATGAACCGAACCCTCTTCCTTTGTTGTGCGTGACCATGTGGCAGGTATTTCATTAACACCGTAGACGATGTTGGCTACTGCGCGGGAGAGCTTACGAAGTCGTGTTTGTTTGCCTCCCGGAGGTGACTGGATGTCAGCAAAGGAGGAACTCGTGACGAGCAAGCATGTGGCAAAGGCAAAAATGATGATCTTTTTCATGTTTTGAATGAGCTAAACTAGGAGGATTCTGGAAACTTTGACAACCCTAATTTTCGAAAAAAACGTCCATTCAGTGTGTTTGGGGGGCTAATACCCCTTAAAATCGGCCAATTTGGTTAAATTGGTTTGCATTTACCGTTGCGATTGATCGGTGTCGTTCCTATTGTGCGCCCCCCATGAATGAGCAGGTTCAAACATTGGTTGACGCGGGTCGACTGGATTCCCAAATTGGTGATAAGATTTCCAACCTAGAGCCGGGGACTTTTTGTCTCCACAAGAGCTGGGGCTCTGGAGTCGTAAAGGAGTGGGACTTGTTCGGGGACCGCATCGTGATTGATTTTGAGGAAAAATCCGGTCACGGGATGAAGTTGCAGTTTGCTGCCAGCTCCCTTGAAGTTCTTGAGCCGGAGCATATCCTGGCGAAATTTGCCAGTGACCCGGAAGGGGTCAAGGCTCTCGCTGTCGATGAGCCTGTGGAATTTGCCAAGCAAATGCTGAGCAGTTTTGACGGATCAATATTCCTGGATAAGTGGGAGGACGAGGTAAAGGGGCGGATTGTTGCAGAGGATAAATATCGCAGTTGGTGGGAGTCAGCCAAGAGGCAGATTCGCTCCGATCGTCGCTTTTCTCTGCCGTCCAAAAGAAATATTCCCTTTGAGCTTCGAGATGCCAACTTGACGGCCGGTCAGGCGCTGATTGGAGACTTTGACGAGGCGAAGGACATCAAGGCAAAGATTAAAGTCCTTGAGAATCTTGCCAAGGATCTGGAGGTCTTCGATGAGCCGGCCATTGAACTTGAGAATGTGATCAACATGAGCAGTGCCACTGCTGCGGTTGTGATTAAAAAGACGCCCGGGGTAGCAATTGAGTTGCTTTTGGCCCGCGATGCCTTGGTGGCAGGGATAGATGGTATTGATGACACCGGGAAAATGCAGGTTGCCGATCTGTTGCGGGAATATAGTAATAGGTTTCCTGAAGTCCTCAAGGGCATGGGTGTTGCATCTCAAAGGCAGGTGTATTTGTTGTCGAAGGAGATCTTTGGTGAGGAGCAATGGGTTAAGCAATTGATCGCCGCCCTTGAGGGGGCCGGGACACGAGCTATCGCGGAGATTTCCAAATTCATGCACGAGAACGGCAAGGGGGATGAGCTTTCCGGCGAGCTTGCCTCCGGGTTGCAGCAACGCAGCCTTGGTGCAGAGGTGCTGGCTTGGATATGCAAGGAGCGCAAGGGGCTTGCTGCAGGGGTCTTCAATGAGCAGGGAATCTCAGCTGCGATTATTGCGGCACTCGAACGGGATCATCTTGATGAATCAACTCCAAAGACAAACCGGCTCCATGATCTCTTGATGGATGATCAGGATCTTGTGCCTGATCTCCTTGCAAACAGTGATACTGCCGAGGTTCGTCATTTCACCCGTCGTATTCAGTCAACTCCGGTTTTTGAGGGCTTGAACAAGAATTCCCTCCTGGCGCGCATTATCAAGTCGTTCCCTTCGGTGGAAGACCTTATTACCGGGGAGAAGGCTGAAGGGGCTGAGGAGAGTTCGCAACCCTCCGGCGTTATCGTGTCATGGGAAAGCCTCCAGCTGCGCCGAGAGAAACTTGATGATATTATCAATAAGAAGATACCGGAGAACTCCAAGGAAATCGGTATTGCCAGGGAATATGGCGACTTGAAAGAGAACTTTGAGTTCAAGGCAGCCAAGCAGCAGCAGGCGGTATTGATGCGTCAAAAGGCTGAGCTTGAGGCAGAGGTTGCCACAGCTCGCGGAACGGATTTCACCGAGGCTGATGGTTCAGCTATTGCGGTGGGAACGATAGTAGACATTAAGGATCTTAGTACAGGTGATCAGGAGGCGGTTACAGTCTTGGGTGCATGGGATACTGATATTGACAGGAGCATTGTATCTTATCTTTCTGCAATGGGCGCTTCCCTGCTGGGGAAAGTTGTTGGGGATGAGCTTGAATTGCCCACTGAAAATGACGGGGAGACGCGCAAGGTCAGTATCGTGTCCATTAAGCCTTATGCGGGCTAGGGCAGGTTCGCGCAAAAAAGTTTGAATGCTTAGCAGTTTGACCAGTTTCATTGATTCTGATCATCAGCACAAAATCAAGAATCCAGAAAAAGAGAGATGTCATCTACTACCATAACTGCCGTTAAAGGCAGAGAGATTATCGATTCACGGGGCAATCCAACCGTAGAGGTTGATGTGCACCTTAACGGCGGGGCGGTTGGTCGCGCGGCGGTTCCCAGTGGAGCCAGCACCGGTGAGCATGAAGCCTGGGAGCTACGTGATGGGGACCATGAGCGTTACCGTGGTAAAGGTGTGCAGAAGGCGGTCAATAATGTCAATGCCAGGATTGCAGAGGTGCTTATCGGCAGCGATGCGGCAGACCAGCGTGCAGTTGATCAGGCGATGATTGATCTTGATGGTACTGCGAACAAGAAAGAGCTTGGTGCCAATGCTGTGCTTGGAGTTTCCCTTGCCAACGCGAAGGCCGCAGCGAATGCAGAAGGGTTGCCGCTATATAAATTTCTTGGTGGTGATGAGGCATTAACCTTGCCGGTGCCGATGATGAACATCATCAACGGCGGAGAGCATTCGGACGCCCCGATTGATTTCCAGGAGTTCATGATTATTCCCAAGGGTGCGCCGAGTTTTTCCGAGGGGTTGCGTTATGGTGCGGAGATTTTTCATGCCTTGGCTGATGTGCTGCATGATCGGGGTTTGTCCACTGCCGTTGGCGATGAGGGAGGATTTGCTCCCAACCTGAGCTCGGCTGATGATGCTCTTGAAGCGATCGGGATAGCTGTTGAAAAGGCAGGCTATAGCCTAGGTGATCAGATTGCTATTGCCTTGGATGTGGCCTCCAGTGAGTTTTATGATAAAGAGAAGGGCTTGTATGTGTTCAAGAAGTCTGACGGCTCCGAACGAACCGCTGAGGAGCTCGTAGATTATTATGCTCAGCTTCAGGAGAACTATCCCATTATATCAATTGAGGATGGTTGTGATGAGAACGACTGGGAAGGCTGGAAGGTATTGACCGATAAAATTGGCAGTAGCACGCAACTGGTTGGCGATGACCTGTTCGTTACCAACGTCAAGTTCCTACAGCGAGGAATTGATTCATCAACGGCGAATTCAATCCTGGTGAAGGTTAACCAGATTGGCTCTTTAACGGAAACGCTGGAGGCGGTTTCCCTGGCGATGGGCAATGATTACACCGCGGTAATCTCCCACCGTTCCGGAGAAACTGAAGATGCCAGTATCGCTGATATTGCGGTAGCCACCAATGCCGGGCAGATAAAGACCGGGTCGCTTAGCCGTTCTGACCGTATTGCTAAATATAATCAGTTGCTGAGAATTGAGGAAGAACTTGGTGCGAATGCTGTATATGGTGGTAAATTGAAAGTCTAGGTAACTGGACTATTTATGGTAAATAAGAGATCGCGCCGCATACCTGATCGCCTTAACCGAAAGCAGGTCGGGCCCGACATATGGCAGCGCCTCACCCGATTGCTTGCCGTTCTAGCAGTGTTGTTCTTCTGTCTGCTCGTTTTCTCTTACTTTGTTCCAGAGTATGAAAAGTTAAGTTCTCTCGATGCGCATAATGATGCCTTGCAGGGTCGTTATGAGGAACTTAGCGCGATTCGCCAACGCAAAATTGAAGAGAAGAGGCGGACGGTCGAGGATCCTTACTATTTGGAGGCTATAGCTAGAGACCGATTGAATATGCAACTCCCTGGCGAAGTGATTTTTCGCATCGATAACCTCGCGGGACAATAGCAGCGTATGGCTTTGTTGTTTGTTGACTGTCGAAGAAGCGAGTTATTGGCTGAATTTCAATGATGAGGATAGGGAAAAGGCTTGCCATTACGGTGGGGATGCTGGTATAGAACGAGCCCGCCGTCACATGTTCAGTTTTGGACATTCGCGGTAATGACCCCAACACTTGAGATATCTTGTATTCCGCCAAAGAAGACTACCTCATTGAGATCCTTTCCGAGGCTGAACTGTTTACTGTCGAACAGGTTGAGGGTGCGCGTGGGCAAAGGCAGGGAGCTGAGTCCGTCATAGAGACGCTCATTCGCACGGGGCAAGTTAAGGAGGTTGACGTTGCCCGGGTTTGCTCAATCAATGCAGGCCGGGAATTTGTTGACCTTACACATTTCACTCCTTCCGAGGAGGTTGTTTCGCTCGTCAGCCTTGAAGATGCCAGGCGCTACCGGATGGTTCCTATTGGCTTTGATGAGAATCGTCTGCAGGTTGCAGTGAGTGATCCTTTTGATTTTGAAACACTCGACAGTCTGAATCATGTGCTCAACTACGACGTTGATGCCCGGTGCGCTTCACCCGAGCAGGTAAATGACGCGATCGGGCGATGGTATGAGGAGGCTATTGGAGGAGGGGATGGTGTTGATGACATGATCGTTGTCTCTGAGAATGCCGGTGGCGGACAGCCTGCCAAAGTGGAGGCTAATGATGCGCCCGTCATCAAGCTTGTTGGACAGATACTCAGGGAGTCGTTTACGGCAGGGGCTTCTGACATCCATATTGAGCCATTAGAGAAATCGGTTCGTGTTCGTTATCGGATTGATGGTCTCCTGCATGAGGTGGCAAGCCACCCGCGCAATCTTTTAACCGCCATCATTGCCCGCATCAAAATAATGACAGGGGCAATGAGCATTGCTGAGAAACGCCTTCCTCAGGATGCGAGGATTCAATTAAAGATTGGGGAGAAAGACGTGGACTTGCGAGTGTCTACTGTGCCTACCAATCATGGTGAGTCAGTTGTCATGCGAATCCTTGACAAGGAGGCACTGAAGCTTGGTCTTCCTCAGCTTGGGTTCCTCAGTGATGACCAGGCCACCTTTGAGAACCTTATCGCTTTGCCTGACGGGATTCTGATGGTGACGGGCCCGACGGGTTCCGGCAAGACCACGACGCTTTATGCGTGTTTGAATTACATTAACAAGCCTGACAAGAAGATTATCACCGTTGAGGATCCTGTTGAGTATCAAATGTCGGGCATCAACCAGGTGATGGTGAAGGAGGAGGTGGGAATGAGCTTTGCAGCTGCGCTTCGTTCCATCCTGCGCCAGGCGCCGAACATTATCATGATTGGCGAGATTCGTGACCTTGAGACCGCATCGATTGCCATTAATGCCTCGTTGACCGGGCACTTGGTGTTTTCCACCCTGCATACTAACGATGCACCAAGTGCGGTTGCTCGTCTTGCAGACATTGGAGTCAAGCGCTTCCTTATAGCATCGGCGGTCCGGGCGATTATTGCCCAGCGCTTGATTCGTAAGTTGTGCAGTGAGTGCAAGACTTCCGGTGAGTTGGCCGAACGGGAAATGCGGATACTTAATGTGGACGAGGCCCAGATGTCGGATTCTTCAATTATGAAGCCGGACGGCTGTGTAAAGTGCCGTGCGACGGGCTACAAGGGCAGGGCGGGTATCTTTGAGATCTTCCAGATTGATGACGAGGTTCGCCACATGGTTAACGAGAATCTTTCCACCCCGCAGCTCCGCCGGCAGGCGCGCGAGCTAGGAATGCGCACTTTACGTGAAGACGGGATCCGTAAAGTCCTCAATGGCATGACTTCCGCCGAAGAGATTATCCAAGTAACCATGTCTGATGCCAGTTGAACCGAGTTAGAGAATCCTGCAAAGCGTAACATTATGACTCCCGGATCAGTTATAGATCTGCTTAAATTGCGAGGCTTTCTTACCGAAGCGCAAGCTGAGGAAATTGAGGATCAGCTGAAGAATTCCAGCAAGGACATCGTTCAGTTTGTCGTTGATTACGGCCTAATGACCCGTGAACAGATTTTTGGCCTGATTGCCGAGGATCTGGGCACCCAGTATTTTGACCTCAAGGGGTTCAATCCGCCGCCGGAGCTGGTCGCGGCTATTCCGTCCGGAACAGCACGTCTTTACCAGGCTGTGCCGGTTAGCCATGACGGGACTGTCTTGACTGTTGCCCTGGCAGATCCACTGAATCCACAAATCGGGGAGGATCTTCGGTTTGCCCTGGGTAAGGAGATTGTTTTCTGTGTTGCTGACACCAGTCAGGTTCTCGATTTTATTGAGAGGGTTTACACTGCTGGAGAAGGCGCCGGGGCAATGGATGACATCCTTTCCCAGCTAAAGGCAGTTGCCTTGACTGATGAGGACGAGGATTCTGAGGCAAATTCCGCACCGATTGTTCGCTATGTTGACCTTGTGCTTGAACAAGCCATGCGGGAACAGGCTTCCGATATTCATTTCGAGCCCTTCGAGGATGATTTTAAGATTCGATACAGGGTGGATGGAGCTCTTTACGAGATGGCGCCTCCACCCCTGCATCTGTCCAATACGATCATTTCCCGGATCAAGGTCATGTCGAACCTCAATATCGCGGAACGTCGCATTCCACAGGATGGACGTATTGTGATGTCACTGGCTGGGCGCGATGTGGATTTCAGGGTGTCCACATTACCTACCACCTTTGGCGAGAGTGTCGTGTTGCGGGTATTGGATCGTGCCTCAGTGAGCCTTGACCTCGATAACCTGAGCCTGCCAACTCCCATTTATGACTACATTGAGGAGACGATTGTTAAGCCCAACGGCATCTTCATTGTAACGGGCCCCACGGGGGCTGGAAAGACGACAACGCTTTATGCCTGCCTTCGCAGGATTAATTCCATCGATAGCAAATTGCTTACCGCAGAGGATCCGGTGGAGTATGATGTTGAAGGGATTATTCAGATTCCGGTAAATGAGGGGATAGGATTGACCTTTTCGCGAATTCTGCGCGCTTTCCTGCGTCAGGATCCCGACCGCATTCTGGTTGGGGAGATGCGTGATGTGGAAACCGCGCAGATTGCAATCCAGGCATCCCTCACTGGCCACCTTGTGTTTTCCACCCTGCATACCAATGATGCTCCCGGAGGGGTAACGCGATTGGTGGACATGGGCTGTGAGCCTTTCCTCGTGGCCGCTTCTCTGGAAGGTATCCTCGGGCAGAGATTGTTGAGGACGATATGCGATGATTGCCGTCAGCCCTACTCGCCCAGCGCTGCGCTCTTGGGAGAGTTGGGGCTGAGCACTGAGGATATAGGGGATAAGGAATTCTTCACTGGTGGAGGATGTGATAATTGCGGTAATTCAGGCTATAAGGGGCGCCAGGGACTGTTTGAATTGCTGGACATCAGCGAGCCCATAGCAGAGATGATTACCGAACGGGCGCCCACTGTGGTTTTGCGGCAGAAGGCGATCGAATTGGGGATGAGTACCTTGCGAGAGGACGGTTTGCGCAATATCTACAATGGCAAAACGACCATTGAGGAAGTGCTGAAATACACCTAGTGTCCTTTTTTCGAGCCCGATTGGAATAATCTTGAATTGCCAATTCCGCCACACCAAGGCTAAAGTCTTTTTTTAACCCCAACTTTCACGCTTCCTAATCCCAATTATCATGCCTGTATTTAATTATATCGCCGTTGATGCCAAGGGCGAAGAGATTTCCGGTTCACTTGATGCCGGTTCAGAATCTGAGGCCATTAGCCAACTGCGCCAAAGCGGTGTTTACCCGACTGCGATCGTTCAGGAAGGCAAGGGTAAGTTGAATGTCAAGAAGGGCAAAGGCAGGAAAGCTCGTTCACGTGGAAAATCCAAGGAGAAGTCAGTGTTCTCCTCAGGGAAGATCAAGGGCAAAGTGCTCATGATTTTCACCCGGCAGTTGGCAACCCTGATTGATTCAGGTCTTCCTCTCCTGAGGGGTCTTACCGTTTTAGGCAAACAGGAACCGAACCCGGTGCTCAAGCGGACGATCAATAATCTTGCCGATTCCGTGCAAACGGGAAGCACATTTTCAGAGAGCCTTGCCCAGCACCCGAAGATTTTTAATAAGCTTTACGTGAACATGGTGAAGGCCGGTGAGCTTGGCGGTGTGCTTGAGTTGGTGCTGATTCGCCTTGCGGAGTATTCCGAGAAGGCGCAGAAGCTGAAGAACAAGATCATTGCCGCGATGGTTTATCCGGTGATCGTCATGCTGATCGCCTCCGCGATCATGGTTTTCCTGCTTACTGTCATTGTCCCGAAGTTTGAGGATATTTTTGAAGATATGCTCGGCTCAAGGGAGGCATTGCCGACGTTGACAAAATGGGTCATTGACCTGAGCGCGAACCTTAAGGAGCAGATCGTTCCGATTGCCATAGGGTTTGCGGTTTTTGTCGTATTGTTCAAGGTCGCGGCTTCAACCGTTGGTGGGCGACGGGTCATTGACCAGATTAAGCTGAAGATGCCACTCTTTGGTTCAGTTCAGCGTAAAAGTGCAATCGCAAGGTTTAGTCGGACGCTTGGCACCTTGGTGACAAGTGGTGTGCCGATTCTTCAGGCTCTTAATATTACCCGTGATACTGCCGGTAATGCGGTGATTTCCAATGCGATCCAGAATGTGCATGATGCGGTAAAGGAAGGGGAATCCATAGTGAATCCCCTGGAAGCCAGCAGGGTTTTCCCGCCAATGGTCATCAGCATGGTAGACGTGGGGGAGGAGACCGGTCAATTACCTGAGATGCTTCTTAAGGTTGCTGATGTTTATGATGATGAGGTGGATAATGCCGTGTCAGCACTGACATCCATGCTTGAGCCGCTGATGATTGTTATCCTTGCCGTGGTGGTTGGTGTCATCGTGATGGCTTTATTCCTGCCCATGGTTGAGATTATCAAGGGAGTGGCCAATCAATAATGAGGATCAGTCGCAAGTTCATTACTTGCGTCAGGCTTAACGCCGTTTCATAATTATTAACAACCCCCCATATACAATGAACCTCACCGATAAAAACCGGGGCAGGACATACCCCCCTGCCTTCACCCTGATTGAGTTGCTTACGGTTATCTCAATCCTCGCGATTTTAATGGCGCTGACCATTGCCGGTATCAGTTTTGCCCAGAACAAGGCGGCTGAGGAAAAGACCCGTGCGGGACTGGAGGTTATTAAGGCAGGGCTTACAAAATATTACAATCAGTGGGGTGAGTATCCGGTTCCGATTGATAATTCCGGTGAAGGCAGGGCAGGGGCGGTTGCGCTTTATCAGGCTCTCAGCGATGATGGCGATAACGAGATAGAGGGAGGCAAGGGGACCGCTTCTGATGGCAGAGAAGGAGCCGACAAATTGGTTGACCTGAAGTCCCAGGGGCATGTGGCTGATGAGGGAGGTAGTGGGTGGTTCCTGATTGACGGGTTTGGCAATCCCTATCATTACAGGGTTTACGACAAATACCAGGACCAGGAGTTCCGTAATAAGAATACTTATGATCTCTGGTCATACGGAGATGACAAGGAGAAGAGGGAAGAGAACGAGGCTAAGTGGATTAAAAACTGGTAGCTGCAGTATTTCTCTCCGGGTTTAAAAGGGATTATTTTCCGCAGGCTTGCGGGCACGTCATGGTTGTGATGTAGCGCTGAATACGCCTAACGCATTTTTTGCTGTCGTAAGCCGGCTTTCTTTGCGCTTTATAATCAAGGGTAAGTGGAGGTTCCCGGGCAATGACACGAGAGTGGAATGTGTTTAGCGGGAGCGGATTGGTCAGGGAATCATCAGAAACCCGTATCCTGTTAAGGGTGGATTCATATTTGTCCGTTAGGGTGAGCACAGATGTTATTATCGATCTGTCTTTAATCCCCCACATTTATCTTTGTCCCATGAGCCGAATTTGTTTTTCCACGTTTGTCTGGCTTGCATTTATTCTTCCCGCTGCAGCGCAGGTATCAATCACCGAGTTTCTGTCCGAGAACCGCACCGGGATCACCGATGCCGATGGCGACACATCCGACTGGATTGAGATTTCCAGCTTGGCGGCGGGTCCTACCGCCATGACCGGCTGGCATTTAACGGATGATCCGGAGGAGCTGACCAAGTGGAGTTTTCCGGCGGTCACTTTGCCGGCAGGAAGTTCTCTCGTGGTGTTTGCCTCTGGCAAGGATCGCAGTGACCCTGCGGGGGAGCTGCACACCAGTTTTTCGCTGGATTCCGGGGGTGAATACCTAGCGCTAGTTGCTCCCGACGGTGTTACCGTGGTTTCGGATTTTAACTATCCTGCGCAGTTTGAGGATATTTCCTATGGTGCCTCTGCCCGGGTCATCAGCGAAGTCGTGGTTGCTGAGAATGCTCCGGCAAAATGGATTGTTCCCGGGTCTGCTATCAACGGGTGGAATGGGCGGCAGTTCAATGATGTTGCGTGGGTCTCCGGCGCCACCGGCGTTGGCTATGACACTTCAAGTGATTACGCGCCTTATATTGATGATGACAGCAATATCCTCTCACAGATGCGTAACGTGAACGGCTCCGTTTACATCAGGATTCCCTTCCAGGTCACCAATCCGGAGAATGTGGCCTCCCTGGTGTTGAACATGCGCTATGACGATGGGTTTTCTGCCTGGATAAACGGTCAGCCCGTGGCTTCCTCTCGTTCTCCTGAAGTGCCGCTCTGGAACTCCTTGGCCACAAATTTCCATTCTGATTCGGTGGCGACGATCCCTGAACAATTCGGCGCATCATCGGGGATCTCGGCTCTGGTTTCCGGTGAGAACATCCTTGCCATACAGGGCATGAACTGGACTCTCGACAGTTCGGATCTTCTGATGCTTCCTGAACTAAGTGCGCGCACGGTTGATCCTGCTGCTCCCGGTTCGTCCGGTTATCTTTCTCCTCCAACTCCCGGTGAAGTTAATGGTAATGCGGTTAGCGGGTTTGTTGCTGATACGAAATTCTCAGCTGACCGGGGTTTCTATGATGAAGCGTTTACTGTTGCCATTACAACGGAAACCGAGGGGGCAACAATACGCTACACTACCAATGGAGTATTGCCTGATGAGCAGACCGGGACGGTCTATAGCCAGCCGATAACAGTCAGTTCCACCACCACCCTCCGGGCAGTTGCCTACAAGGCTGGTTACCAGTCTACCAATGTCGATACACAGAGCTATTTCTTTGCCGGTGATGTCACTGAACAGGCAGACATGGACAGTGATGTGGTTGATGATCCTGCGTATTCAGCGACGATCGAGGACGACCTGTCCGCGAATCTTCCTGTGTTCTCACTCACTGTTGATGAGGGGGAATTCTTTGGGCCTGACGGCATTTACAGTAACCCCAATCGCACGGGCAGGGGTTCAGAGGTTCCGGTATCAATGGAGTTCTTTAATCCTGCGGATCCATCCGACCAGTTTCAGATAGACGCCGGCGTCCGTATTCACGGCGGTAATGCGCGCACTCACCCCAAGAAGCACCTGCGGTTTTATTTCCGCGGGGAGTATGGCGAGCGTCGCCTCAAGCATCCCATTTTCCCTGACGGTCCGGTTGAGTCCTTTGATCAATTACTGTTCAGGAGCGGGGGGCATGACTCCTGGTCGATTGGATCACGGTTTGGTCGCGATCCTCTGCGAAACATGCCGCCACACGGAACGATCATGCGTGACCAGTTCCTGCGCAAGACAGAGCTCGAGATGGGCATCCTCACGCCGCGTAGCCGCTATGTGCACGTTTATATCAATACCCGCTACTGGGGAGTGTATGATCTCCATGAGCGTGCCAATGCGGCGTTCTTTGAGTCCTACCTTGGCGGTGAGGAGGAGGATTATGACGTGCTCCACCACCCGAGCGGAACCATCGTGGATGGTAACACGACGGCGTGGAATGAGGCTCGTGCCATTGTTGCCGGCGGCATCTCCTCGCCTGCGGAATACGCTGCGATCCAGGAGTATATTGACCTTGAGGACTATATTGACCACCTCATTGTGCGGATCTGGTCAGGAGACTATGACTGGTGCGGACCACTTTATCTCAACGGGGTCGACGAGACCCATTTTCGCAGGAAGAACTGGTATGCCGGGCGCAGGAGCAGGGGCAATCCCGGGAAATTCCGCTTTTTCACCTGGGATGCGGAAATGTCGATGGGGCTTCACCTCGGGCAGCCGGGCAACCAGGGGATCACCAACTTTGACCTGACCGGCGTCAATGACAGCGGATCGGCAATGGAATTCTATGGCGCGTTGCGGGCATATCCTGACTTCCAGCTCCTTTTTGCCGATCATCTGCACAGGCACTTCTTCAATGACGGGCTAATGACGGTTACAAGCAATCAGGAGCGAATGGACGCGATGACTGAAGAGTTGCGTGATGCCATGGTGGGTGAATCCGCCCGATGGGGTGATGAGGGAACCAGTTCTCCAACGCCCTTTACCCGTGATGACACGTGGTTGCCTGAGGTTTCCTGGTTGCGGAATGATTTTATCGGGGTGCGGACCAATATCGTGCTTCAGCAATTCCGTGATCGTGGCTTATACCCGGATACGGAAGCTCCTGTTTTTAATCAGCATGGAGGAAGTGTTCCTGCAGGTTTTTCCCTGACCATGACTTCACCCGGAGCGATCATTTATTATACCACTGATGGAAGTGATCCGCGATTGTCGGATGATGCGGTGCGCTACACCGGGGCTTTTGCCCTTGGGCAGAGCGTGTTGATGAAGGCGCGGGCGTTCAGGTCTTCCCGTGATGAGTGGTCTGCATTGGCAGAGACAACGTTCCTTGTTGGGGAGCTTGCCTCCTCCTCTAACCTTGTGGTCAGTGAGCTCAATTACCGCCCCCGTCCTCCCGCCGGGAATGCAGAACTGGCCGTGGCCAACAGTCGGACGGATTTCGAGTTCATCGAGTTGAAGAATATTGGCAGTTCTGCCATTGACCTGACGGGCTTGAGTTTTTCCCAGGGAATCGGTTTCACCTTTGGCCTTGAGACTCCTCTACGAATGCTTGATCCCGGGGAGGAATTACTGATTGTTGAGGACAGTTCTGCCCTTGCCGCGCGTTATGGAAACGCGATCCTTGAGAGAATTGCCGGGGAATTTGAGGATGACAGCAAGTTGAGTAACGATGGCGAGAACATCACCCTGCTTGCGGCGGATGGAGAGGTCATCAAGACCTTCCGGTATTCCGATGAAGAACCCTGGCCGGCCGCACCTGACGGGGAGGGTTTTACCCTCAGCCTGGTTGATCCCGCAGGTAATCCCGATCATTCCCTCCCGGAAAGTTGGGCCGCTTCCACTCGTATAGACGGGGATCCGGCAGGAGAGACTTCTTCAATCGGTTTTGATTACTGGGTGAGTGAGCATTTTGATGCCTCGGCGCCGGATTTTGAGCAGGTTTCCGACCCGGGCGCGGACCCGGACGGGGATACCATGAGCAATGCCATGGAATATGCCTTTGGTACCAGTCCCAATGATTCATCGGAGGTGCCGCAGATTGAGGTATTGATCGTCAATGTTGATGGTGAGGATTACCTCGCCGTGCGTTTCCTGGCACAACCCAGTGTCAATGACCTGCAGATCAGTGGCGAGGTTTCCAATAACCTTGGTTTCTGGCAGAGTGCTACCACTGCGGTAGGGGAAGCTGTTGCCACAGCAGATGGGCGACAATGGCTCATCTTGCGCTCAAATGACCCGGTGGTGGGTGTGGCGACCCGGCAAATTCGTCTGCGTGTTGAGATTTCACGGTAGCAACAATTAACCGTCGCCAACGGCGGGGTGAAACTGGCCCTGCTGTTGAGTGAAAAAAAGAAACTGCTTCGCGGATCGGCTAAGGGGTAAATTTACTGTTGGTTGAAGTGGATTCTTGTGCATTGCCGATAGGGGTTGTAAGAACAGCGTCTTGAGCATGATCAAATTCTCTTTTTACCTTTCTTTGACACTTATCGCGCCGGTCTCTGCCGATACGCTAGGTCACTGGCGGTTTGACTCCGGGGAAGCCGAGGCTGACTCGCAGATCAGTGTTTCGGAAAATGTGGCGAACCCGGGAGTTCATGATGCGGTTTCGGCGGGTGTTGCCCCGCTTTACTCAAGTGATGTGCCTGCGGGAAAGATTTATGACCCGGTGGCGGATGTGACACTTGATAATGACTACTCAATGAATGCCGGTGCCCCGAACTCGAGGGTGAGAATAGCCGATTCTGAGGATTTCAATACCAGCTTCACTATGGAGTTGTTTATCAAGGTGATTGGTGAGCCCAACGGATACCCTTCCTTTGTCAGGAGGCAGGAAGCAAGAGACCTGGGATGGCAGATGGACTTTGATGGCAACAAAAACGGGCTTTACTATGGCAGGCCCCGTACCCGCTGGGACACGCCTGCCGGTGGGATCCCGGATAACGTGGACGAGAAGAATGTTGATGAGAACGTCAACTTTGTCGTCAGCACCATTGGCGGGAAGCATGCAGCAAGGATCTTTGTGGATACTGGTGCCAAGGATGAAGCCGGTGCTGATGTCGGTCCCCAGAATACGGCAAACATCATCGATTATATCTTCAATTCGGCCAGCCCGAATCCCACTGAGCAGAAAGCGTCCCTTCAGGGTGACGGGATTAATGATGACGACCGGTGGCATCACCTGGCACTTACCTTTGATGAGGATTCCGGGGAAATATCCTACTTCCTCGACTACGTCCTCACCCAGAAAAAGACGTTGTCCGACAGTGAGGCGAACGGATATACGCACTCGGCGGCATTTATCGACCTTGGCAAGCTGACCAACCAGCCATTCGGGCTGCTTCTCGATGAGATCCGTTATTCAGGTGGGGTCCTCTCTCCCGGCCAATTTCTCAGGATTACCGGGCAGGAGGTAAACCCCGCAACGATTGCCCACTGGCGCATGGATGGGGTCGGCGCGAGGGATGAGGGGGTTATTAGCGTGGTGCCCAATGAGGTCTCGCCACTGCGGGCAGCCTTCAGGACCACCGGGGAGCCCGTTTACTCTGCTGATGTGCCGGGCCCGATTATGATTGACCCCGCTACGGAGACAAATCTTGAAAATGCCTTTTCCTTCAATGCGGCGACTGCTTACTCAAGGATTGGCACCGTGGACGACCCGCAATTCAACACCTCCTTCACCATTGAGATGTTTTTGAAGGTAACCGGTGAGCCGAAGGCATACGATAGTTTTATGCAGCGATTTGAGGCTAATGACCTGCGCTGGCAGATTGACTTTGACCATAACCGGAATGGCTCCTATGGGCGTGCCCGTACGCGCTGGGATACCCCGGCAGGCGGGATCTCGGACAACGTGGCCGAAAGGGATGTTGACGAGAACTTCAATTTTTCCGTGGGACCAACCGGGGGGGGCAAATGTTCCTGCGGAAAACCGCATCTTCATTGACACCGACCTGGGGGATGGGCTGGTCAGTAGCTATAACGACGAGACAGACTGGGCTCTCGACGGGGACGGTGTTAATGACCGTGATGAATGGAACCACGTGGCCATGACTTTTGATGAGGAGAGTCAGGAGATCACCTTCTATTTCAATTATGGAAAGATGCAGTCAAGGTTCCTGCAGGATACAGCTGTCAATGGTTACACGCATCCGGCTGCCGGAATCCTGTTCGGGAAATATCAAAATACAGCGTATGAGCTGCTTTTTGATGAGGTGCGTTACTCGGCGGGAGTCCTGGACCCATCGTTATTCCTGCAGGCTGTGGATTCAGTGGCGGCGCCCTTTGAGATTACCGGGTTCAAATACAATGAACAGGGTAATACCTTCGTCTTGCAATGGCGCTCTGAACCCGGGGTCTTTTACTCGGTGGACCGCTTGAACAATACGGACAGGCAGTGGGAGGAACTGGAGGATGCCTTGATTGCTGATGGCGAGGTCATGGAATTCGAGGATGTGAGCCTGGAAGAGGGACGTGAAAAAGCCATATACCGGGTCAGGGTTCCACAGTAATTAACGCGACCAGACGACCTGAACGGGTTGTGGTCTGGAAGGGGATGCCCGGTTTCTGTGTTTCACGGTGCCATTCATTGAAGGGGCATTGACTCAAAGCATGGAGCCTGCACTGATGCAGCTCCAAAGAGAGAAAAAATACCGATGGTCGGACTCGAACCGACACGTCCAAAGGACAACGGATTTTGAATCCGTCGCGTCTACCAATTCCGCCACATCGGCTTTTTCAGCATCAAGGGTTTCTACTATGCCCGTTATCGGGTGGCTGGCAAGCCGACATGGAAGCCGTTGAGGACAAAAATGAAGTCTGTGGCTCGTAACAGGCTGAGCGATCTTCTTCATCGCTCACTGTAAGGAAGCGGTGAGTGTCGGCTTTAACTGCCCTTATTCTGCAGAGCTTTCGGTTTGCCTAGGATTTCACTGAAGATGAACGCCTGCCTGGCTCCACCTTCCTGGCGCAGCTTCTTGATGATGGGGTGAGCGCGTTCCCTGCGACCAGAGCTGCCAACATGCGCAACAACGTGATAGGCATTACTTGACGGAGGTTCAGGAATAGGCTCAGGAACGGGTGGAGGCTGGATGGGGAGCTCCTCCTCTATGACGGTGACAGGCGGGGCTTCCACGGGCGGAGTGCCGGAGAGTGCCGCGAAGAATTCCCGGATTTCCCTGTTAGGATCATCCGGCTCCGGATTGGTCGCGGGGCCGATTGCTTGAGCGGCTCCATCATCGGGTGTGGGCCAGCTGTCATCGTCGAGGTATGCCTGCGCCTGCTCATCAGCCTGGCGCCGGTGAGCCTGCGAGGGTTCCTGTTCAGTGGGATCCTGCTGGGACGCCTGCTTTTTCTTCAGCGTGGAGGAGAGCCAGTTAATGAAGGCAATCACCAGTGCGGCAATGATGAAGAGGCCCTGTTCGCCGATTCCTTCCATTGTTTTAGAATGCCCTTGTTGATGGATTCAGGTTGTGTTAGCCCGGATTATACGCTCGGGTCCTCGCCTGAGGAATCGCCGCCCTCGCCGGCAATCGACTCGCGCATCTTGGTGTCGGCAATCAGGTTCTTGTAATTGGTGTAGTCCATGATCCCCAGGTTGCCGTTGCGGAAAGCTTCCGCCATGGCCTTGGGAATCTCTGTTTCGGCCTCGACGACCATGGCGCGCATTTCCTGGGTGCGGGCCTGCATCTCCTGCTCGTTGGCGACAGCGGCGGCACGTCGCACCTCTGCCTTGGCCTGGGCGACCTGCTTGTCCGCCTCGGCCTGCTCGGTCTGCAGCTTGGCGCCGATGTTCACGCCGACATCAACATCGGCAATGTCAATGGAGATGATTTCAAAGGCTGTTGCGGCATCAACGCCCTTGCCCAGCACCAGCTTGGAGATATTGTCAGGATTCTCAAGGACATCCTTGTGAGAGGCAGCGGAACCGATGGAGGTAACGATGCCCTCGCCGACACGGGCAACAACGGTTTCCTCAGTGGCGCCCCCGACGAAGCGGTCGAGGTTGGTGCGCACGGTGACCCGGGCACGGACTTTCAGGGAGATGCCGTCGCGGGCAACCGCCTCAATTTTGTCCTTCCCGGAAGAGGGGTTGGGGCAGTCGATGACCTTGGGGTTGATGCTGGTGCGCACTGCCTCAAGCACCGTCTTGCCGGTGCCTTTCACCGCGAGGTCAATGGCGCAGGAACGGTCGTAGCTCATGGTGATGCCGGCCTTTTCTGCGGCAATCAATGAGAGCACCACCTGGGAAACATCACCACCGGCAAGGAAGTGGGCCTCCAGTTGATCGGTAGAGAGCTCCAGTCCCGCTTTTGATGCTGCGATACGGCTGTCGACGATTAGGGAATTGGGGATCTTGCGCAGCCACATGGCCACAAGGGTGCCAAAGCCGACCGGGGCGCCGGAGACCTTGGCGCGAAGCCAGATCTTGAAGAACATCCCGACGATTGCAAGGAGTGCCAGGATGATAACCAGGACGATGGCAAGGATGACAAGCGTGATGTTGTCGGGAAGTTCAGCGAGTAACGTAGTCATGATGAGTTCTTATTATTTGTAATTGGGATCAAGATTCAAATGTTTTATCAGGCGGATGAAGCAACCTTCCGCACGAGGACCCTGCGACCATCGACCTTGATGATCTCAATGTTTGAGCCACTTTCAATGAAGCCGGTCTCGGCAACAATATCACAGGTTTTTGGCAATCCGCTGATCTTGACCTTTCCGGAGGGGCGCAAGTCGGTGAGGGCAATGCCCCTTGAGCCGAGGCATTCCTTTGTTTCGGTGCCGGCTACCTTGTCTTTGTTCTTCCGGGTGAGCACGAGGGCGCGCCCGCCGGGAACCCGGTCAAAATATTTCAGCCACATCCCGATAAGAAAGGTGGCGGCAAACAGGATGGATGCCGCTGTCAGTGTGCGCCCTGACATCCCCAGAGAGTCAAGCTCTGCGCTCGAAAAGGCAAGGGTAACCGCTGATATGAGGGCAACGATGCCGGCCAGGCCAAGAATCATTCCGGGCAGGATGATCTCCAGGCAAATGAGGACGATCCCTGCAAGGGCTAGGATTATAATCAGGGTCATCGATCGGCAATTATGCTTTCCTGACTGTGGGATTTGGCGGGATTAATGTCAAAGGCCGAAATGGAATCTTTGTTTCCTTTGAGAGTGAGTGCATGAGATCATCAATGGGATAGGCAGTTGGCGGTGATCGATGCTTGAGCGAGAGTCCTGCCACGGGTAAGATGCCATGGTATTCACGTGATGGCCCTTCATGCAGACTGATTTTGAGTTTTCCATTAATGGGGATATCCATCGTGGCGGAGGAAAGCCGGTGGAATATAGCCTGCTTGATTACCTGCTGGAGAATTCCATGATTACCGGCAAGGATTCCCCCAATGGGGGAATTGGCGTGTGCTCGGTTTTGTTGGTCGGCCGTGATTCCCGGCAGAAGCCGATCCTGCGGCTGGCACGCGCCTGTGAAATGACCCTGCCAATGGTTGCCGGGCGGGAAATCTGGACGGCAGAGGGCTTGGAGGAGGGAGAGCAGACGCATTCATTGCAGGAAGCCCTCGCGATGGCCGGACAGTTTTCATGCAAGTGCTCGAGCCACAGGCATTCAATGGATTCCGGGACAATACACGGCAATAACATAAAAAAAGGTTTTGGCGCTTCATTGCTCCCTGAGGAGGGGAGTTTCTTTCGCACAACGGGTTACATGCCCTTGCCCTCAGGCCTTAAGAGTTTGCTACATGAGAAGCAAGGCAGTGAAAGTGTGCCCAATGCCGGCAATGGCACTCGCTTGCTGGCCGATGGGGGGTTGGTGACTGAATTCGCTTACAGGGACCCTTGCGGAGCCCTGTTTTATCGGCCGGTGAACCTGAAAGCGGCACTCAGGTTGTTACAGGCACACCCGGGTGCGAAAATCGTGGCGGCGGATACCATATTTCCCGGTTCAACGCATGGCGAATTGCCATGCAGGGATTCCCGGCAGGTGGTGGTTTCCCTGGAATCGGTGATTCAATTACGGGAAGTGGGATTTGAGCAGGGGCAGTGGCAGATAGGAGGTGCTGTTACGATCAGCTCATTGGCTGAAGCGCTTGGCGGGAGAATTCCGCTGATCGAGCACATGGTAAGGCGCTTCAGCAGCCTGCAGGCGAGAAACCGGTCAACGGTAGGTGCTCATCTGTGCTTGGCGGCGCGCGATTCAGAGCTTGCTTCCGTGTTGCTTGCCCTTGATGCGGAAGTGTTGATAAGTGGTCTCAGCGGTGAGCGGAAGTTCATGCTTAGGGATTTTCTTGAGGGAGCCGGATCGACTGCCGTCAGGCGGGGAGAAATTCTCAGGAGTGTGTTGCTGGAGTGCCGCGCGTTAAGCGCCAGTGAACAGGAGAGCAATCATCACTTGTCGGGCTTCTATAAGGTGGCCCGGCGAAATCTCAACGGCAGAGCCATTGTATGCGGAGCATTTGCGGTGGAAATCAACGATGAGGGGCGCGTTACCAGGTCGAGACTTTGTTATGGGGGAGTAGCTGCACATGCAATGCGGGCTCATGAAGCTGAAGAACTTTTGACCGGGGAACTGTGGGGAACAAAGCTGGCACACAATGTGGAAGTTGTGTTGCGGGAGAGCTTCCCAACACAAACAGATTATCTTGCCAGTGCCGATTACCGCAAAGCCATGGTCATTGAGTTATGGAGGAAGTTCTTTGCTGAGAACAGGAAACCGGGGACATGCGTTCCGGTGCACGGTGGACTGGATGGTTATGCCTGTTTACTTGAATCGACCAGGGGGAGCTGCTGAAAATGTCCAGCGTTAAGCCAGATTACAGGGAAACCGAGCAGGCAGCTGCGGCGGAAATCTCTATTTGTGGCGCGGATAATTTACCGGAATTTCTTGAGATCGCGCTTGTTCTTTCTCCCTATGCGCATGCCTTGGTGGAATCCATTGATATCGAAGAGGCGCTAAACCTGGAAGGCGTGCATGCGGTCTTGAGCGGCCGGGATATTCCGGGAGAGAATACGCTCTGTGCACAGGCCGGGAAGTTTCCTTTATTGGCCGTGGATTCTGTTGCCTACCATAGTCAGCCGGTGGCGGTCGTGATTGCCGAGAATGCTTCCGTTGCCAATCATGCTGTTGATCTTGTTCGGGTTGAATATAAACCGAGAATACCGGTCCTGGGTATGGATGAGGCAATTGCATTGCAGTCTTTTCATGATGAGGAACTGGTGTTGCACAGAGAGGGAGCAAATAAGGCGGGTGATGACCGGTCCGGTGAGTTGACCAAGGAATTCACGATAGCAGGGCATGATGATTGTTCCCTGGAGGGTTGCGAGGTGCTGGCCGAACCCGGAAAAGACGGCCAAGTGTCCATCAATGCATCTATAGAGATAGAGAACCGAGGGTTTGCCAGGAGTGTCCTGGCTGGCTTGCTGGGAAAGGACAGAAGTAAGATCAGGATTGTATCCGGAAGTGGAGCGCTCGCAGGAGATCAGTCCGCAGGGAATCTTATGGTGCCGGCAATCGCGGCTCTGGCGGCGATGGCAACCGGGAAGCCGGTGAGGGCAGGATTAAGCCGGCAAACGGGGTTCAAATTAAGGGCGAGGCAGAATCCTGTGAGGGTGATAATCAATGCGTCATATAACTCCAGTGCGCTCATTAGCAGCTTGGACTGCATGGTTTATCTTGATGGGGGGTGGGAAGCTGAAAGGTCGCAATCTGTGTTACATGATATGCTGCACCACCTTGACAGTGCTTATTTTTTCCCTGAGATCCGGGTCGCCGGGCGCGTTTGCAAAACGAATTGCCTCTCTTCATCGGGATCACCCCTTAAGGGCAAGGCTTTGGCGGCTTTGGTGGCAGAGGAAATTATTGCCGGTGTTGCTTTGCGTCTGAAGATGAAACCCGAACTGGTCAGGGAGAGCAATCTTTATGCCCCGGGAGGGGACCGGTCGGTGACTCACTATGGACAGGATGTTGATGGAATGTTACTGAGGGATGCTTGGAAGAGGGTAAAGGAACTTTCCGCTCATGAGGAACGCGCCACGGAAATTGCCGAATGGAACAGCAATGCTTCTTCTGCAAGGCGAGGTCTTGCGGTGGTGCCGATTAAAGTCGGGTGTGGAGTCAGCGTGCAGGAAGCCAGACCGGTGAAGGCTGAGGTAAGCCTGATGGATGACGGCAGCGCAACAGTGAGCTTTGACGGGTTCGATGGTGAAGGGATGCTTTGCGCCTCAGTGGCGACGGTGATTGAAGAAGAGCTGGGGGTGACCAGAGACAACGTAAGTATGATGGAAGGGGGCGCAGCGCAGTGCATCCCTACCGGTCACAATGAGCTGTATGTGGAGGCGGTTATTGATGCCTGTCACCAACTGCGTGACAACCTGAGAATGGTTGCCGCGACGCGGCTGGAGGCGCGTGGCATTGAGATTTCTGACATCATGGAACTGACATTCTCGGGGGGAGGAGTATCCGATCCTGAGCACCCCGATGAACCGATCTCGCTCAGTTCAGTCATTACAAAGGCAATGGCGGATGGGATGCAGGTGAAAAGGACCGGGATTTTTAATGCTGTCGAAGTTTATGGGAATCGTCATTTCAGAGACTTCTCGTGCGGGGTTGCTTCTGCAGAGGTTTTGGTTGATGGATTTACCGGCGAAGTGAGGGTTTTGCGGGTGGATATTGTCCAGGATGTGGGGAGGCAAACTGGAGAGCTTGCCGAAAGTCTGATTGGTTCGTCGTTCATGCGAGGATTAGGCTGGCTTACCTGCGGGAAGATAAACTGGATGCCTAATGGGCAAATCATAACGGAAGGAATTTGCGGGGATGATGGATCTTCTGCTGTGGATGTTCCCCTGCACTTTCATTGTGAAGCTCTTGCAGATGATTCCGGGCATCAAAAAGCTCCGGGAGATACGGCGTTTTGCCTGGCCATTTCAATACGTGAGGCGATTCGCGACGCGATTGTTGCTTTTGGTGGTGTAAAGCCGAGGTTTCAGTTACCACACCCTGTTTCTCCAGAGGCAGTGTATTTTTCCATTGCAGCCAGTGATTCCTGATAGGACTTTAGACCTTGCTGCAGATGCGCTTCTTAATTTTGCCGACGTAGCCCAATTGGTAGAGGCAAGCGACTTAAAATCGCTCAAGTGCGGGTTCGAGTCCCGCCGTCGGCACCATCTCTTTCCCAGGTATAATTATTCAAAGGGAAACCACTCAGGTATTGACTTTATGAGATGGCGGGCTTTCCTCACAGGATGAGCAAGGGTGCAATTCTGGTGAGTGGGGGAGCGGGCTACATCGGGTCTCATACCGTTCGGATGTTGGCAGAGGAAGCAGGTTATCAAGTCGTGGTCCTCGATAACCTGGTCTTTGGACATCGGGATGCCCTGGTTTCAGAGGGAGTAACCTTTGTCGAGGCGGATATCTCGGATGAGGTAGCCGTCGAGGAAATATTCTCCACTTACGATATTGATGGGGTCGTGCACTTTGCCGCATTCTGTTTTGTGGGGGAATCAGTCACTGATCCCCTCAAGTATTATGCCAACAATACGGCGGCTCCTATGACGTTACTGAAAGCCATGCGCAACCACGGGTGTGACAAGTTCATCCTGTCCTCGACATGTGCCACGTATGGGGATCCACAGAAGATTCCAATGACCGAATCGCATCCTCAGCAGCCCATTAACCCCTATGGTCACAGCAAGCTGATGTTGGAGCGTATCCTCAAGGATTGTGATGGTGCTTATGGTTTGCGCAGCGTGAGGTTGCGCTATTTTAATGCATCCGGCTGTTCTCTGGACGGCTTGATCGGCGAGGATCATGAACCGGAGACGCACCTGATTCCCAATGTGCTAAGGGCGGTCAAGGGAGAGATCGGGTCGGTGAGCGTATTTGGTAATGATTATCCCACTGCTGACGGGACTTGTATACGGGATTACGTGCACGTGGTGGATTTAGCGCGTGCTCATGTTAGTGCTTTAAATTACCTCGAGTCTGGAGGGGAATCATTCTCTTGTAACCTAGGAACCGGCAAGGGGGCGTCAGTGAAGGAGGTTATTGATGCCGCTGAGGCTGTGACAGGTAAGTCGGTCCCCCTTGAGTTTGGGGAGCGCAGGGAAGGAGACCCCCCGGAATTGATCGCTGATCCCTCTCTGGCCAAGCAATTACTGGGGTGGGAGGCCGAGATTACCGACATCAAGAAAATTATAGAAACTGCCTGGTGCTGGATGAACGGCGCCCAAGGCGGAAAATACAGGGATTAAGCCCAGAACAGGCCTGTATTTATACGTTACATGCTAATATTGAGCTATTTCCATGAGTGGAAATTGACCCGTGAATTGAAAAGAGGTCTTGCACAGTGACCAGTAGAATGGTAACTAGATAGTGTCCTTTTTAACGGGCCTTTGGGTTAAAAAGAGGCAGTTTGGCTGGAGAAATCTGCGCGAGTTTTTTTTGGGGGATCTCGCAATGATCTAGCCGAGCTGCCTCTTTTTAATTGAACTGAGCGTTCCCGATCAATTCTCATCTGCGAGAATGTAAATTGCCCCTTGCCGCTGGATTGGCATTGGGTGAAAAAAAGATCGTGACCTTTGCCTGACCGGAGCAAAAGAAGCCGGAATCAAAGGCGCGCTTTATGAATTGAGCATCTTATCGCGTTCCACTTTGAGCCCCATCTTACGGTAGAGGGTGGCGATGCTGACGCCAAGCATGCTTGCCGTTTTCTCACGTGAACCTTCGTTGAATCGCAGAGTTTCACGGATGAAGATTTTCTCCTGTTTTTTAATGTATTCAGAAAGAGCCGATCCTATAGGGAGTTGGTGTTTGAAAGCCTCATTTTCCTCATCAGTAATTTCAATTTTCTGGGTAATTTTTGGAGGGAGATCCACAGGACGGATTCGCTGCTCATTGTCGTCTGAGAATGCGCAGGCACGCTCAATGGCATTTTGAAGTTCACCAACATTTCCCGGCCACTTGTAATTGGTGAGCATTTTCAGTGAATACTTGTCGATTTCCTTTTTCTTCGTGCCGGTGAGCTTGCAATAGTTTTCCAGGAAATGGTCGGAGAGCAGGGCAATGTCTTCCTGCCGCTTGCGAAGGGGCGGGATTGGGATTGGAATGACGGATACCCGGTAATAGAGGTCTTCACGGAATTTTCCCTCGCTCACCCATTTCTCAAGGGGATCCGTTGAGGTTGCGATGAAACGGAAATCAAGGTTTGCTGAGAGGTTCCCTGCCAGGCGTTGGTTGCCGATTTCCTCAAGGAGGCTGTCGAGTTGAGACTGCAGGCGCATTGGTAGGACATTAATTTCCTCAAGCACGACCGTGCCTCCCTGTGCCCGGTTGAAGATTGTCTGGCGACCGTCACCACCGAAGAGTTCTGCCTCCAGAAGGTTTTCGGGAAGCGATGAGCAGTGAAGGATTTTGAAGGGTTCATTGCAACGGTGACTACGATCATGAATGGCTCTGGCAACGATTTGTTTGCCTGAACCGAATTCCCCCTCAAGCAAGACAGGACTGCTGTTATCGGCAATCTTTTCCACGATGCGCAATATTTCCTGTATTCCGGCACTTGAGCCGATCAACTGACTGCTTGGGCGGATGCTTTCGGGTTGGGTGGCAGCCTGCGGTTCATTTTTGGGAATGCTTAGTTGCTTGAGTGCGCGGTTTACCGTTCGCTGAAGGTCATCGAGTTCGAATGGTTTGGCCAGGTAATCAAAAGCCCCCAAGCGCATTGCTTCGACGGCAGTTTCGATGCTACCGAAACCGGTTACCATGATGATTGGCATGCCGGGGTATTCGTTGGCGCACATTTCAATGATTTCCAGACCGCTCTTGTCACCAATGCGCAGGTCAACGATGAGAAGATCAGGGCGTTCTGTTTTGATGGCATCTACTCCATCGGTGCCACTTTGTGTCGCGTGCACTGCATGCCCTAAGCCTTCGCAGAGTTGGGTCATGAGCTTAAGGATTGCTGCCTCGTCATCAATGATTACAATTTTGGCCATCTTGGTCTTGTGGTTTGGTTTTTGGACTTATTAGCATCCAATAATCTTTAATGATAAGGATCTATTAGCTAATTTAAGATCTATCGTAATACGGGAATATTTCATTCTCAATAATGAAAGTTCAGATTTGTTGATTTTTCACATTCAGCGGTGAATTCCTTTATTTAAGGGGGTTAAAAGACCATTTAAAACTCATTTCTGAGGGGTTTCTGCGCGATTGTACTGAAAATGCTGATTCTCTGGTGAAGCCGAATGCAGTGGAGCGGCTCCTTTTTCCTTGATCTCTGAGCGGGGTCATCAGGCAATATGTAAGGGGTGAATTTGAGAATAGTGGTGAATTAGTTTATGTTTATTAATCAATGTTCCAGCATCGGAAAAAGCGCTATGTTTACAGGGGCAATATTGGTTTGATGTGCTTGCTGATGACGGCCTGTGGATCTTTCAAGGAAGACGAGCCGATGCCTCGTCTGCCGGTGGACTCTCAGTCATTCAGGACGAACGGAGTGGAGGAGCACCTGTCGAAGGCTCGTGCGGCGAGCGGGAGAATGTTTTTGGCGAGGAATGCATCGGTGCCAGGGGTTGTGGAAAGGCCCAGCGGTTTACAGTTTCTTGTAATCAGGGAAGGCAGTGGTCCATGCCCGCGGGCTGGTGATAGCGTCAGCACTCACTACAAGTTGTTTACCATTGAGGGTCAACTCATTGATGACTCGATGGGCTTAGGTGAGCCACAGCAGTTCGAAGTCGACAAAGTAATTACAGGGTGGCGCGAGGCACTTCTGGAAATGAAGGTGGGTGCAAAGTGGAGGATTTTCCTTCCTGCAGAGCTTGCCTATGGGGAGCAGGGGTTGGCGCATATTCCCGGAGGAGAGACGCTTGTCTATGAGCTTAATTTGCTGGGCATTAATGAGGCGACGAGAACAAAGGCTGTTGGCTTCTCGGAGAAATCTTTGGGAGATCCACCGGGAGGGGAGAGAAGAATGTCTCCTGTGAGGGGGCAAAGGATCACGGGAGGCGGGATTGTCCGGGACAATCTTGATTTGATTGATTAAGGAGGATCGTGGATTTAAGGGCAATCAGCTGATTGCAGTGATTGCCGCAGCGATTAACAGGAGTGCAAAGCCAACGTTGAGGCGTCGCTGATAACGCAGGAATGCATTTCGTATGGGTGCCGCCTGGAGAATGTTGGCGAACAATGCCCAGAAAACCGCTCCTTGAACGACAATGATTGTTCCGTAAAGGCTTTTTTCGGCGAGTGTTGATTCTGGTTCAAGGAAACGGGCAAGCATTGCGGAGATAAATACAGCGACCTTTGGATTCAGGAGATTTGTCAGGAATCCTTGACGGAATGCGCTGAGACAGGGCAGATTGCTTTGCTTGTATTGCGGGTTGGGGGGCGGAGTGCTGGATGACCGAGTTGAAATGAGGAGGCGGGCTGATAGGTAAACAAGGTAAGCGGCTCCGGCGAAACGCAGCACTTGGCCCAGTGATTCCGAGCTATTGAATAGAAACCCCAGGCCTGCGATGGCAAGGGTGCAGTGAATCATTAATCCCAGTGATATACCCGCAGCTGTGAAAAATGACGCTTTGCGGCCGTGGTTGAGTGCGTTTTTGAGTATGAGTAAGAAGTCCGGACCAGGAGAGAACTGTCCCAGCAGCATTACCAAACTAAAAAGAAGCAGTGAGTTCAGGGGTGGCTGGGGGCTGTTGAGATGAGATCCTGCGCTAGAGCCATTGCGCCGAGGATGCCGGCTTGTGATCCGAGCCCAGGTGGCACGATAAATGTGTCTAATTCAGGGAGTGTTACGTAGCCGGCCAGCCGTTGTGAAAGCTGCTGGCGAATCTTATTAAACAAGTGGGCCTGTTCCATAACTCCTCCACCAAGAATGAATCGACTGGGGCAAAGAGTGAGAGTGAGATTGGCTAGGGCATCGGCCAGATAGCATGCTTCAAGGCTCCAACCGGGATGATCCTCCGGAAGTTCGTCGGGGTTGCATTGCCAGCGTTGGCTGAGGGCTGATCCGCTCGCCAGTCCCTCAAGGCAATTGCCGTGGAATGGGCAGCAGCCAGCGAATGGATCCTTTTCCCTGTCGTGTGGGATCCTGAGATGCCCCATTTCGGGGTGTCCCTCTCCATGGAGGATTGCTCCCCCTGAAATTGCCCCTCCGCCGATTCCGGTGCCCACGGTGATGTAGATGAAGTCATTAAGGTTGCGTGCTGATCCCCATTTTCGTTCACCCCAGGCGGCGGCATTTACATCTGTTTCAAAGGCCAGAGGGATATGCCCCAGTGCCGAGTGAAGGGGGGAGGCTATATCAGTATTGCTCCAGTTATCTTTTGGGGTGTTTTTGATAAAACCAAAAGTGGTAGAGCTGGTGTCGATGTCAGCAGGGCCGAATGTTCCTATGCCAATTGCCTGGATTTTGCCCCGGCGTTTCTGGGCTGATTCAAAGAAATTGATAGCCCTGCTAATTGTTTGTTCTGGTGAGGTGGTTTCAAAGCGTGTTTCCTCAAGGTCATCAACATTGGTGCCAACGGCACAAACCATTTTTGTGCCGCCTGCCTCAACTGCTGCAATGAGTGGAGGTTTTTGCTGAGAGTTCACGCCTTATTGAGAGGTTGTTGTCCTTGTGTCCGGGAAATCCTTCAGTCCCAGATTTGCAAAGATTTGTCTCGTGGCATCACTCTTGTTAAGGGTGTAGAAGTGAATGCCGTTGACGTTATTATCAAGAAGTCCCGAGCATTGCTCAGTTGCGTAATCTATACCGACTTGTCTGACGCTTTCGCTGTTGTCCTTACAGTTCTCCATCTGCGCAAGCAATCGCGCAGGAAAGCGTGTTCCTGCGGCCAGTTGCGCCATTCTTTGCATGCCGCCAAGGGAATTTATCGGCATAATTCCTGCGATAATCGGGATGGTAATTCCGGCCAAATCGCACCTGTCACGGAAATCCAGGAAATCATGGTTATCAAAGAACATCTGTGTGCAGATATAGTCTGCTCCCTGGTCCACCTTTGACTTGAGGTGGTCGAGTTCTTTGATTCGGTTGGGGGTGTCAGGATGGCCCTCGGGGAAGCCTGCTACCCCGATGCCGAAGCCCTTTGATGCTGGATGTTTTCCCGAGGTGTTGAATTGTTTAATCGCCTTTACCAGTTCACCCGCATACTGAAATGTGTCCTTAGCGTGGTCGTGTTCTCGATGATCGCTAGGAGGGTCGCCTCTCAGTGCAAGGATGTTATCCACTCCTTCATTGGCGTAGCGGGTAAGAATTGCTGAAATTTCCGTTTCGCTATGGCAAACGCAGGTCAGGTGGGGGATAGGGGTAAGTGAAGTTGTGTTTTTGATTTGGACAACCAAGTCGTGAGTCAGTTGGCGGGTGGATCCGCCTGCGCCGTAGGTGATGCTGACGAAAGAAGGTCTGCAGGATTCGAGTTCTTTGATGGTTTCGAATAGCTTTTCCGAGGATCCTGCCGTCTTTGGCGGGAAGAATTCAAATGAGAAGCTTGTTCCTTGGTGGGTAAGGATATCGTTGATGTGCACAAGACAAAGGGTGCTGGCGACTTGGAGTTGTGTTTTCCCTGTCGCGTGGCCTAGGTGGTTGTATAGAATATGGGTTAATTATGGTGTGGCAAATTCCTAGTGCAGAATTTGCTTCCAATCCCTTATCAGGATTCAATTTAGCATTATTTACCGCTGTTTTTTCAGTTCCTCGGCGATCTTGATTGCCACAGAGGCCGGCAGAGCGAAGGTGGTGACCCGGTCAGCCCGGGCGATGTTTATGCCCATTGCCTTTCCTTGGAGATTAACCAGTGGTCCCCCCATTGCCTGAGGGGTGAGCGGTAATTCATGCTGAAGGACATCTGAGAACCCCGCCTTTCTCCTAGAGGTTTTACCGCTCATTTGTTGGTTGCGGTCAAGCATGTCAAAGACATTTGATTTATAATTGAGCGTCACCGTGAACGCAATGCCTTCCTCTCCCCGGAGTATCTTGATTTCCACTTCGTCCATGGGATCGAACTTACTGATTTGATCAGCGAGTTCCCTGCGGCTTTTGATGTCGGTGCTTTGTACCCGGATGATCAAGTCGCCGGACTGCATTCCCTGTTTCTGGGCAGGGCTATTTGGACCGAATCCGTCGATGGCGACTCCGAGTTCATCGGGATCGTCATTTGGGTCAAGAGTGACACCAAGCACTCCGGGTCGGCGTTCAATTTCTCTTCTGGTTGCAGATATGACTCCGATCATTAATGAATCAGCGTCATAAGTCATTGCGGCGACCCAGCTTCCTTGGGAAAGGTTGTCGGGATTGCCCCATTCAATCGGGATTACCTTGCCAGATGGAACCTTGAGGAGCGCAAGGTCGTTGGCGGGATCCCTCGCCAGTATGGCCGCTTCCAGTTTTTCTCCGGAAGGAGAAAAAGCAGATATTTTGCCCTTGGCATCGAGTTCGCTGGATTTTGTCAGCAGATGCCCATCGGGGTCGATGGCTGTTGCTAGGGCGACAATTTCTCCTTCTTGCTGTATCACCAGTGTTGATAACCTGGCTGCCTCGCCACCCGGGCCAAAGGCGAGCACGGTTTTCGACCCGTTCAGGCGGAGGTTCTCCGGGAGTTCGTCAGGGGAACCCTGAGCAAAAGAAGGGCACGTCGAAGCAATGGTGAGCAAGCCCAGAAGTTGCGGGAAGCTGAGGAGTTGTTTGACGTTGATCATTGGCCGGGGCCTGTGGGCTTTTTGGCGGGCAGAAAGTCATTCCTGTTACCGAGTGTAATCTCGACTTTTTTTGTGCCTCCCTCCCAGCGCTTCAGGATGTCCAGTAGTACCTTGTCACCGGGGCCGTGTTTATTTATGAGAGTTCTGAATGAGTTCAGGCTTTCGATTTTTTGTCCATCGATTCGGCTAATGACATCACCTGCTCGGAGCTTACTTTGTGCAGCCGGCGAATTCTTTACAACACCGGTGATCTGGACGCCCTTTGAATGTGGGATGCGTTTAACGCCTAGAAATCCACCCTTGCGTTGGATTGTTGCGTAGGAATCGTCAATGGTGACGACTTCACCGGCAAGCATGCGATACCAGTCACGTTTGAAGGCGCGCACAGTGACATGATAGTTCTGTTCGTTTTTCTTCGATACACGACTGTGGATTCCCACGACCCTTCCCTGCATGTCAAAGAGTGGACCTCCGGAGTCGCCGCCTATCAATTTGCAGTCGCTCTGGATGGTGTTGGTGCTGCGGTGAATGACGCGGCCTAGGCGCAGGACGATCCCACGTTTCTTATCGAAACCGCCGGGGTGCCCTATGGCGAAGATCCAGTCTCCCCGGAAAAGTGTTGCGGGCGGTGCAATGTCGACGAAAGGATGTTTCTTCTTTTCCGTGATGCGCACCAGTCCTGAGTCAGCTGCCGCTGATCGGCCGAGTGATTCGGCTTCCAGTTTTGTGCCGTCCGGCATAACAACCTGAACTTTGTTCCCAGGGTCGCCGCTGACATGCCCTGCGGTAAGAACCAATCCGTCCTCAGAAACGATGACTCCGCTGCCTGATCCGTTTCCCACGATGCAGACAGTTGCCTGCTTGGCCTGGTTCAGGACAGAATCTACCTGCTTCTGGATGCCAAGGAGGTCTTCGGGAGACTCCGGTGCTGTCTTGCCGAAGACAGGGTGTATGCGGGCATCCTTCGCAGTAAGTGGCGCGGCACCGGAACTGATACCAAGGAGGAAGGTTATTATTGATACGCGTCGCAATCCCTGCATGAATGAAGAGGATGGGTGAAAAATTGTAGGCGGCAAGCTGAAAGAGTGGCGATGGGGTTGAGAGAGGTGTTTATTCAGCTGCCTTTTCGGTTTTTTCGCTCTCTTCTTTCACTTCCACTTCTTCATCATTCCTGTAGAGAACTTGTTTGGTTGGGGTGCCGGCTTCATCCCAGTATTTGGTGATGCCTTCGCGCAGACCCGCCTTGTAGAGCTTGTAGGTGCTCCTTTGTCCATTTTCATACCATTCCTCAACAACGCCGTCCAGGCGACCGTTGACGTAGTTCCATCGGAACTTGAGCGTGCCATCTGCGTGATGCTGTATCGCACACCCTGAGAAGGGGAGGTCATCCTTGGTGATGATGCCCTTCTTGTAGCCAAGGTCTTTATAAAGGAATTCCTGAACAATAGGTCCTTCATTTTTTGCCCCGGGCGGGTTATCTCCTGCGCTTGAAGGAGAAGGCTTAACGCTGTCCTTGCATGAAGAGGCGCAACTCAGAAGCACAATGGCCATGGGAGCGAGTAATTTTCTGGGTTTAATACTCATCGGTATATAATAGGGGCAAATGAGAGAGCCTGCCAGCAGACAGCTCGCAGCGGAGTTGATATCATCTCCGGGATTTTCATGCCACGTAATTGCGAAGGCAAAGCATGCCCGGAAAACTTAGTTTTCCGGGTTTTCTATGGCTTTAAAGATTTGACCACCCTCGCCTGGAGGAATCAGGCGGTTTTCCAATGCCGGAGATTTTTCTACTGGAGGCCTATTGATTGTTGGTGGCGTTTGGGTTGCTGGAGGCCTTTTTTCTTTTCTTGGTGGGACATTTGACATTTGTGGAGGAGCCGGTTGGCGATTACGTGCATCCTGCGCCCTGTCGCGTCGGATTCTGCGGTCTCCTGCAGAATTTGGTGATTTTCCGAAGTGCTTGAAACTGGTCCGGATGAGCCCGGCGCGGCGCGTTTGATTTCGAGGTGAGTCCTGATTTTCTACCTGTTGTCTGGGATTCTGAGGGCCATCGACATTGAGTTCGATTAGCCTCGCTTTGCTCTTCAATTTGCTCTGAGTGTTAATGCTATCGTCAATCTTTGACATGTTGGGCAGTTCCGGGAACCCTCCTTGAAGCAGTTGTGAGGTCTCACGGAGTTGTGCAATGTCAAATACTAGGACTCGGGGCAGTTCTTCGGCGTTTGTGGGCATGGCAACCATTTCACCCGCCTTGAGCTTAATTACCTTGTTTGGAGAGGCATTCAGGCTGAAGCGAAGGGCTCCCTCCAGAACAAGAAGTTTAACGATCCCGGCCTCGGGGCTGGTTTCAACCATTATCGTCGTGCCTGTTATTGCCGCACTGATTGCCGCGGTACGGATCTCGGTTCGCCCCTTCCACTTGGGTTGCTGGAGGAGGATTGTTCCTTGTTTAAGCCCAAGTTCACGTTTCCCCTCCAGGAAACTAAAAGAAGTGTTTTGCCCGAGCCGTATGATTGAATTGTCAGGTAAGGTCAGCTCAGCCCGGGATTTTTTGCCAGTGAGCAGTTCAGAGCCTCTGCGTAACTGGTTACCTTCACTGGCTTCACGTGCTATCCCTCCGCTTAACAAGAGCCGGACATCGTTTATTGTCCGGGTTATTTCGGCTGAACTGATTCGTGCCGCTTGGGCGCAATTCAGTAGAAGTATCGCGGTTAGGGACGGGATGAGGTATCTGAGATTCATGCTAGATCCTTTATTGACGATCCGGCTGCAGTGCTTATTCAGAATTTGAGAATAATTCCGGCTGTCGCCCCCGCGGTGGCTGCCTGGTAGTCGGAGCCACTCATGTCTGAGTCATTGACAACAAAGGAGGTGGCTGCACGGATCAGCAGATTGTCTCTCAGGTGGTATCCTATTGACGCGCCAAAGGAGTGGTTGAGATCGGTTCGATCGCTTGATTGATAATCGTTTATTGCAAGGCGGTAGTAAATTTCCAATGAAAGTTTCTCGGCGGGACTGAAGTGGTAACCTGATGTGATGCTGTGCTCATGGCGTTTGGCGTATTCCGGGTCTGCATCAAATGAAAAATCTGATTCCCAGCCGAAGTAGAAATAATGATAGAGTCCGAGTGGAATCGGTTTGAAAGCAGCGAGCTCTACACTGTGATCACTGAATAATTCCTCACCGCTACCTGAATACCTAGTGTAGTTGTATCGTGCTGACAGGGAGAGATTGCCCAAGTTTGGAAAGATGTTTACCAATCCGCTTCCGGCATCAAGAGCATCGAAATCCAGATTGCTGTTGTCGGCATACTGATAAGACCCATAAGTTCCAGAGATTTCGCCGTAAAGATTGCCAGTGAGATATGGGAGAAAGGTGGCGCCTGCGTTGTGACGCCAGAAGAAATCCTCCAGCCTGTCGGATTCGGTAAGTGCTGCATTCGAAGTCCAGTGACCGTTACCGCTGGCGTAGACGCTTAGGGGTCTGTAGCTATTGACTGGTTGCAGTAGGAGTTGTTCTCCCAGGTCGCTGTCACCCGGGCTTTCAGGGGCGTGCAAACGGTCAGAAGTTTGCCCCGCCAGAATTTTCTGGGTGGCGTTCTCTTTGTCAAAGGGGGCAGACTGCTTGTCAATGTCCCTCTGGTTGTCTTGAGCGTAGATTCTGCAGGCGCAGAAACTGATGATAATTACGATTCCGAAAATCTTACTTTCATTAATCATTAAGCTATCAAAAATATAGTCCCTGTACAGACTTTGCTCAAGTGTAATTCGAGCAAGGGAATCGGGTCATTGGGTTCAGTGATAGAAAATATCAGGAATTTTCCCTCAATAGGTGTGAGTATGAGTCTTTAATCCAATGGAGAGCCCTACCACAAGGAGACCTAGTCGACTGACGAGGGTATTTGCGATTATCTGTTCAGGGTGTGGTGGCGTTTTTCTTTTGTTGTTCGTGGTTATACCGTTTTGGTTTGATGGGGCGGAGTCCTTGGAACGGGTCGAGTTGGCATTTTCACGCGCAATTGTCGATTGGGGCGAGAAATCCCCGGAGAGGAATGACATTGTCTTCGTCGGCATCGATAACGTGTCGGCGAACCTTCTGGAGACCGGAGTCATGAGTGAGGAGGAGATTGTAGCTTCACCTGCCCTCGACCTGATGAGTTACGGTTATCCCTTTCCCCGTGAAGTATGGGCAATGCTTGTTGACCGATTGTTGGCAAGCGAGGCAAAGGTAGTGGTGCTTGATATCGTTTTCGGACACGGACGAGCAGGGAGCGAAGGAGATCGCTTGCTTAAGAACGCGCTTGACCGGCATAAAGATCGGGTAGTGATCGCGTCCAGGTTTTCCTATACGGAAACGGGAAAATCGATGGGGGGCGCTTCAATGAATGAGCCTGCCACGAGCGTATTGGATCCCGGAGGCGTGGAAGACCAGCGACAGGGTTATGCTGACTTCTTTCAGAGCCCGGATCAGTTGGTGTGGCAGGCGCATTTCCGGATGCGGCTTGGATCCCATTCGCAAGCTCCCGAATACCGATCACTTGCAGCGGCCGGCTTAAGTCAGGCTGGTTATGGGCATTTGGTTCCCGATGAGCAGTCTGTTGGGATCCGCTTTGCCGAGATGAACGCATCTCCCCGGGCTTATGAGCCAGTATCTCTATACAGCATCTTTGATGAGCAGGCCTGGTCGAGGAATTATGGGGATGGAGCCTTTTTTCGCGACAAGATCGTGGTTGTTGGGGGTTGGAATCTTATAGAGCACCCTGACGTGGTAGACACTCCTGTGGGCACCATTGCCGGGGCGCAGGTCCACATAAATACCATTGCCAGCCTGCTAAACGATGACGGGTTCCGCTTTGCCGGGTTTAAGCTTCGATGCTTCACAATAATCCTTGGAGCTCTGTTGGCCTTTATCGTGGCGCATTTTTTTCGTCGACCGTGGCTTGGAATAGGGCTGTTGTTTGGAATTGGTGTAGGTTATGTTTGCTGCGCGGTCGCCGTATACAACAGGGGGGTAATGCTAAATGGGGCGGCTCCGCTTGGAACTCTTATTTTATCAGGAGTCTTCTGCTTTGCTGCGCAATATAGCTTGGAGAGATTGGAAAAGTTGCGATTGCGAAGAGCGTTAGATCGTTATTTCTCTAAAGATCTAAGTGCTGATATAATGACCCGTCCGGAAGGATTTCTGAATTCTCTTGGAGGAAAGCGCGTGGAGGTAACAGTGCTGTTTTCAGATTTACGGGATTTTACCGCGAATTCTGAGATGACGGATGAGAGAGAAATAGTGGCTCAGCTTAACGAATATCTGAAAGCGATGGTTGAATGTGTTTTTGATCATGGCGGAATGATAGACAAGTTCATCGGAGATGCCGTAATGGCGGTGTGGGGAACTGTGCACAGCGATGGCGAAGATAGAGATGCCTTGGGAGCGGTGAGGTCAGCACTTGCGATGCGCGAACGGTTGAAACAACTCAATGAAAAATGGTCTATTGAGGGGCGACGCACATACAGGTTCGGTATTGGCATTAATCAGGGGCCTGCGGTTTTCGGAAACATTGGGTCGCTTGAGAAAATGGAACTCACTGTGATTGGTGATGCGGTAAATTTGGCTTCACGTTTGGAGGGGCTTACCAAGGAATTTGGCGTTGATCTCCTGGTGAGTGACAGAGTGGTAGAAAAACTGAAAGGGAAAGTGCTGGTGCGCCCGATTCATGAGGTTATTCCAAGGGGAAAAACGGAAAGGTTGATGATATTTTCAGTGCCAGCTGAAAATGAAAGTGACCTGAATGCTGACGAAATCGATTTTTTGAATCTCTATAATCAGGCACATGAGGCGTGGAGCGAGGCAAATCCGGGGAAGGCGCTCGATCTTTTCAGTCAATGTGCTGACCTGCGGCCTGAAGACAGGATAGTCGATGCGTTCCTGTCCCGGCTTGCCGACGCGCGGGGCAATCCTGACCTGATGCGGTTACCCCTGTGGGGTGAAGAGAAATAGGCTGTTAAAGCCAATAGGCCAAGGCAAGGGTGTATGCGACTTTACAAATCATGTGAAGCAACTGGTCAACGTGGAAATTGATGATTCTATCCTCTTTGAGAAAGTCGATCAGCCAGTGCAGAATTAGTTCAATAATCGCCAAGAGGTAACTGCCGGTTATCAGCCAGACTCCGCCTGCATGAATCAGAGAGTGGGCGCTGAGGCAATAAATCCAGAGGGAGTGGGTGGGCAGGGTAGGATTCTGTGCGTGGTAATGTCGATTTTTATGGAGTGCGAGGAATTGCCCCTGAAAGGGATGATCGCACAATGCATGGGCAACCATGAGGGCAAAGAACACAGGGAACGCCGCCGAGAGATTGCCCTCGGCAAGGGTATCGAGGTGTTGTGATAAGGGCACGTCTCCTCGGGGCGAATGATTTAGAGTACCTTTTCGTTGGCGACCCTGAGCCGGCTTGCCATGCCGGCAGCCAATGCACAGGTTAACTCAAGGGCTTGTACTGGATGAGCCTTGCGCAGGGCATTGTAGTTCGGTCTGCTGATTCTGAGCAGGATGGCGTTCTTCATTGCCTTTACCGAGGCACTCGCATGGGAAGTCTGATCGAAAAAGGAAATCTCGGCAATGAACTCACCGGGCTCAATGCGCCCAAGGAGTCTTTGTGGCGTTTGTTCATTGGCGTGGCTGACGGCATGGAATAAACCCGAGATAGCGAAATACAGTGAGTCTGACTCCTGTCCCTGCTGGAGGATGATGGTGTCTTCATCATATTTAATGAGCTCAGAAAAATTTTCGCTCGCTAGCAGCGCTCTTGTTTCCTCGTGTACGCCGGAGGTCTCAGAAAGAAGGCCACAGTTGAGAAGTTCGATGGTTTCAGACATATTTAATCAAAATGGGATGCAATCGTAATGTATTCAAGAGGTAAAAGAATGACGAAGAAGTCATTGGTTTATGCAATAAGAGGCGTATTTTTGAACTTGCATTCGCAGTAAATCTAGCTAACTCTTTCCGCCCTTATGGCTAAAAAGTCCTGGATTGAGCGCAACAAGAAGAAGCGGAGAGTCGTTGAGAAATACGCAAAGAAGCGCGAGGAACTAAAGGAAAAAGGCGATTATATCGGTCTTTCCATGCTTCCGCGCAACGCGAGCCCTTGCCGAGTTGTTAACCGTTGTGAGGTCACGGGACGCCGTCATGGATTCCTGCGCCGTTTCAAGATGTCCAGGATTACGTTCCGTGAACTGGCCTCAAAAGGACAAATTCCGGGAGTTACCAAGTCGAGTTGGTAACCAATCAATAATATCAGCGGGAACGAACTTCTTTACTTTGCCCGTAGTTTCCGTTGCAGACTTTCAATGAAGGGCAAAGCAGACTAAGGTAGCAACGGCGGATTTTTAAACGCCAGACGATGCCGCTCTACGAATACATAGCGGAAACCCCTGAGGAGGGTTGCAGAATTTGCTCTAAGGGCTTCGAGTTGCGTCGTCCTGTTGATAGGGTGCCGTTGCAAGAGTGTCCTCTTTGCAAGATGACAGTGCGTAAACTGGTTTCAAATGTGAGTAGCCCAAAGCTTACCAAACCGCTGTCGGTTTCCAGTGCCAAGTCTGCTGGTTTTACCGTTTTGGAAAAGCGTGATGAAGGGACTTACGAGAAGCTTTAGTTGCAGGTGATTTCAAACGCCACAGTTTTATTACTCGCTGAAGGGGCGGTTCCGGTGGAATGGCCCTCGCCGGGAACCATTCTCGTGGAGCTCCTTGTCATACTTCTTTTCGTAATACTGAATGGTTTTTTTGTAGCCGCCGAGTTTGCCCTGGTAAAGGTGAGGGAAAGTCAGCTTGATGAGAAAATCGCTACCGGCAGCGGAGCTGCGATAGCCGGTAAGCGCATGCTGAGTCAATTAAACGCGTATCTTTCCGCGTGTCAGTTCGGGATAACCGTGGCCAGCCTCATACTCGGAGCTCTTGGAGAAAAATGGCTTGCCGGAATGATTGCACCATTGTTCAGCACCTTTGACTGGGATATTTCCGATGCCTGGATTCATGGCATCTCCTGGACGATAGCCATCATTGCGTTGACGTTTCTGCACATTACCCTTGGAGAGCAGGTCCCAAAGACGCTCGCAATCCGTCGACCGTTGGGGACGACGCTTTTCTCGACGCTTCCATTAAATCTCTTTTTTAAGATTTTCGGGGTGCCGATCAAGCTGCTGAATGTTGCCTCGAACTGGATGTTGAAGCTTATGTTCCGGGTTGATCCGGTGAATGAGAGTGAAATCATCCACACTTCCGACGAACTGGCCTTATTAGTGGAGGAGAGTGAGAAGGTATCTGAAGTGACGGAAACCGAGCGTGACATTCTGATTAACGCTCTGGCACTTAATGATTATGTGGTGAGGGATATCATGACGGCGCGCACCGATGTGATCTGCCTTGATGTCAATGATGACCTTGAGAAGAATGTTGCCAAGGCGATTGCCTCGCAGCACACCCGCTTTCCGCTCGTCGACGGGCATCTCGACGAATCGCAGGGACTGGTTCACGTAAAGGATATGCTTCGCCTTACAAGAGAAGAGTCCCCAGATGTAATGAGCATCAGGCGGGAATTGGTAGAGGTTCCCGAGATGCAGGCAATTGATGAATTGCTTGGAAATCTGAAGAGTCAGCGAGCGCATCTGGCGCTGGCTGTTGATGAGTTTGGAAACTCGGTTGGTATCGTAACCATGGAAGACATCATTGAGGAACTGGTGGGAGAGATACGGGATGAGTTTGACGAGGAGGAACAACCGGAGTTCAAGAGAATTGATGACAAGAGTTTTATTATTGAGGGGATGATGTCGCCGCGGGAGTTGCCTCACTATACCGAGCTGGACATTAAGGATGTCGAGGCAAGTACGATGGGGGGATACGTGACGCATTTGCTGGGGCACCTTCCCGAGCAGGGAGAGAAGGTGCGTATCGAGAGTTATGAAGTCACTGTGACTGAATCGGATGGAAGGCGGGTCATAGAAATGAAATTCGAGAAGAGGGAGAGTGAGGAGGAGTTTCACCCGGAGCTGAGGAGAGAGGCAAAGCAAGCGCCGGAGGGTGAGAATTCCTAAATCCGCGGATTACCGTGGAGAAGAGTGTATAGCTCCCCGGTGTGAATCGAGAACAATCGTAAACGGAAATTCGGGTAATTCGTCACAATGGAACTTGCCAGTGAGGTATTAACAGGCTTGCGGGGCAGGCGACCGTTTGATTTGTGGTGGGCGCGATCGGTGGTTGCATTATCTGCCGGTGTTTTTGTGGCAACATTGCTGGCAGTTTTCTCGGTTAGGGGAACTGATGAGTTGGCCTCATGGTGGGGATTGGCAATGTTCTTAGCGTTTATGTCCTGGGGAACCGTGGCTCTCACCTGGCAGGGGGCTCTCTATTTGTTGCCAAAGGCGATGGGGCGTGGTGGTGGGTTCTTCTCATGCCTCAGGTTTTTGGCTGTGTCTGCGTTATCGTTGTTGGTGTTAAGCGTTGCGGGGATGATTGCACAACTGCCGCCAACCGGTCTTGTGATTACCTTTGTGCCTTTTGTAATACCGATTGTGCTGTTTTGGATCATTGGTTGCCACATTAGGGTAAAGAGCTGCCTTTGCGCGGTCGTGTTGCTGGTTGTTGTTGGCACGAGGCTCTACACCCTTCCCTCAGGGGGCGCGTCAGGTGCATATCCGCTTGCAGAACCCCAAGATGATGATGTGAGGCTGATGTCATGGAACCTAGGTGGCAGGGCTCCCTTTTTTCGGGGCAGTAACGATGCGGACATCGGTGCTGTTGCTGAAATCGTCAGAAAGCATGAAGTGCACGTCCTTTGCCTGCAAGGGGTGTCATCTAGGCAGTTCCTTGACAAGTTGCTTCTAGAGCTTGGCCACGATTGGAAGGGGGGAGTGTCGTCGGGTGGTGGTAAATCCACGGCGGTTCTAAGCCGGATTGGAGGTGAGGTGCAATCTCCTCTCAATGGTATGGATTATGGCGGTCCGACAGTGTTGAGGATAAGGAGTCACAAGGGAATGCTGCAGTTTGTCAGTTGTCATGGCAGTCCGGGGCGAAAATCCTGGCAACGGCGCAAGATGGTCGATTGGATACTGCATGAATTCAGAGGTGCAAAAAGCAAGACAGTCATTGCCGGTGACTTTAATATCGATACTAGCCGGGGATGGACTTTTCTTGCCCCGATGCTTAGTGATTCGCTTTCCTTTGACCTGGCTTCTTGGCGGGCATTGGCGATCATGGGGGAGGATCCTGGGTTTGACGCAAGGGCAACCTCCTCAATGGGGCGCCGAAGTGATTGGGTGATGGTTGATTCGAAAATGCCCATTACCGGTTATCGGGTGCTGCAATCTGTAGAAGTGGGGAGGATGGATCATTTTCCGGTGCTGCTTCGTGTTGGTTTGGGAAAAGCCGGGCGAGGTATTGCTGCAGATTGAGGCGGCAGATGCCTGCCGTCGGAGGAGACCCAATGCCGGAAAGAGGGCATTGATCCGGACCTCTTATGGGGATTAAATGAGTGACTTTCCGGTTGTCGTTTCATGGTGGTTGATGTCTTTAGCAACCTCCTTTAATGCCGTTGCCAGAGCGGCCCATTGATCCCGACCATTGTCAGTTCCTGAACTGATTCGCAACGCTCTGTTGATCTCCTCGGGGCTTAATCCCATCGAGTCGAGGACATGAGATCCATCAGCGCTTCCTGAGCTGCAGGCGGATCCTGTGGAAACGGCGAAACCTCTCCGACCCAGACGCGTTAGCCATTTCAGGTTTCTTCCGCTTGGCATAATCATCATTGAGGTGTTTGGGAGGCGCTTGGCATTCTTAGCGACGATCGTGGTTTCTGGCAGGCTGGAGAGAATAGTAGCCTCGAAGCCATCACGTGCTTGCCTTTGATCCTCCCAGAGGATGAGAGTTTCATCAGCATCCTCAAGGGAACTCACCATCGCAGCAATTCCCGGAAGGTTTTCTGTTCCAGCCCTTTTTCCCTGTTCCTGTGGTCCGCCGTTTTGCATCTGGAGTTCCCGTGCATGCCGGCTGGTTCTGAGAAAGCCGGTTCCCTTTGGACCGCCAAATTTATGCGCGCTGCCAATAACGATATCAGCGAGCGGAACGATTTCCCTTGAGGGGTGTTTGCCAAACCACTGCACGGCATCACAGTGGAAGAGAGTGTTGTATTTCTGGCACAGGGATGAGATCTCTGGGAGCGGTTGGATTACCCCGGTTTCGTTATTTGCTGCCATAACCGAAACAAGGCAGACATTTCCTCGGGCAATGATTTCTTCCAGGCTGGAGAGGGAGACGATACCCTCAGGGGTCACCGGCAATTTGATCACACGGTTGCCAAAGTGCCGGTTGGCAGGGGCATCAACGGAGGGATGCTCAATGGCGGATATGGCACAGTATTTGGACGGGTTGGCGGTGGCAAAGTGCGAGATGGTGGAGTTATTGGCTTCAGTTGCACCTGAAGTAAATGTAATCCCTGGATTCTCCTCGTTATCCACTCCAAGTATTTGCGCGAGTTTTTCCCGTTCGTCTTCAAGGCGTCGGGCTGCTGCGCCAGCTTCCGGGTAAAGGCTACTGGGGTTGTGCCAATATTTTTCTGTGGTTTTAAGCCATGTGTCACGGGCAGCAACGGAGAGTGGGGTTGTGGCATTATGGTCAAAATAAAAACTCATTCCTCACGCAATTAATCTCATCTTGTAATTTCTTCACAACTCTGCCTTGTTTCCCGGCATTAGTCACGCCTTATGGAGTATCGTCGATTCAAGCACGCACGTTTTTCGGCTCGGTTCCCTGAAAATTTCAGGTATTCGCGATCGCATTACTGGATGTCGGCTGCGGAGGATGAGCCGGATTTGTGGAGGGTGGGATTCACCAAATTCGCCACAAGAATGCTTGGAGAGCTTGTAGAGGCGCAATGGCAGGTGTCGGCCGGTGAGTTGATTGCCCCGGGGCAGCAGATTGGTTGGGTTGAGGGATTTAAGGCAGCAAGCGATGTTTTCAATGTGGTGAACGGTGAATTTGTAGGAGGTAATCCGGTCCTTGATGTTGATGCTTGTATTGTGCGTTCTTCGCCATATATGGAGGGATGGCTGTATGAGGTGAAAGGGAACCCTGAGGATGGCAGCCTTGATATTGACGGTTATATTGCCTTGCTTCAGGCGACGATTAGCAAGATGCAGGAGAGTGGTGATTACGATTAAAATAGAGACAAGCATATGGAAACAATTGACCTGAATCATGTGGCTCTGCATGTATCAAATCTTGAACGGAGCATGGAATTTTATGGGGAGAAGCTTGAGCTCGAGGATCTAGCGCGTCCTGACTTTGATTTTCCCGGCAAGTGGTACCGGTTGGGGGAATCTCAGGAATTGCACCTGATTGCGGGCCGTGAAGGGGCGGTTAATTCTTCATCGCGTGGTAACCATTACGCTCTCGGAGTTCCTGACATGGATGCGGCGGAAGCTTTTCTTGCTCAGAGGGGTATTGAACATACTCCCCGCCAGACCCGGCCAGATGGCGCTTTCCAGATTTATATTGAGGATCCCGACGGCTACTGGATTGAATTTTGCCAGAACCCCGCTTAGTTCTGCTTTGAGCTTGTAAGAGGGCATGCTCTCGGCAAATATAATATCATGAACCACAAGTGTTTCCTTCCGTTGTTGCTTGCTTGCGCTGTCCTTATCGGGGTTGCTGGGCTGGGCATTTCCAAATCAACGAATTCCAAGATTCGTGTGCTGATCATTGATGGGCAGAATAACCACAACTGGAAGGACACGACGCCGTTCCTGAAGGAACAGCTTGAAAAGAGCGGCAAGTTTGAGGTCAGCGTTGCAACAACTCCCCCGAGAGGCGGTAATGCTCAGGCTTGGGAGGGATTCAAGCCTGATTTTACGGCGTGTGACGTTGTTCTGAGCAATTATAATGGGCCGCAATGGCAACCTGAGTCGGTGCGTGAGTCATTTGAGAAGTTTCTCGCTGGAGGTGGTGGTTTGGTGAATGTGCACGCTGCAAATAATGCGCACAATGGGTGGAAAGGTTTCGAGAAGGCCACTGGCCTGCTGTGGCGCGGGAACAAGGACGGTGCACGGGTCTATCTCAACGAGTTGGGTAAAGTGATGCGTATGGAGGTTGGTGATGGTCCGGGCGCCGGTCATGGACCGCAGCATGAGTATGTTGTCAAGGTGCGCCAACCGGAGCATCCTATCACCAAGGGAATTCCTGCGGAATGGTTGCACACAAGGGATGAGCTTTATCATGGTCAACGTGGGCCGGGAGAAGATATGAGGATCCTGGCAACCGCCTTTTCTGCGAAGGAAAAACGTGGCACCGGTGTTCATGAGCCGATGCTGTGGTGGATTCCGGTCGGCAAGGGAAAAGCAGTTACTAATGTTCTTGGCCACGTAGGTAACCTCCAGAAAGACCCGGCGATGAAATGTGTTGGTTTTTTGACCCTTGTTGCGCGTTCATGCGAGTGGGCGGCAACTGGCAAAGTAACAATCCCCGTGCCTGATAATTTCCCCACTGCTGATAAGACCAGCCAAGTGGACTAGACAATATCCGGGAAGGATTGTGACTGGCAGACGGGGAGCTTTATAGCTTGGCGTTGAGCAACTCGTTGACAAGAGACGGGCCGCGGTAAATGAGGCCGGTATAAATCTGCACGAGCTTGGCGCCGGCCTCAATCTTTGCTCTTGCCTGCTTCGCACTGTCTATGCCTCCTGCGCCTATGATGGGGATGGCCTTGTCCATGGCCTTGTAAAGTGCAGCGATGACTTCCGTGCTTTGCCTGGCCAAAGGTGAACCGCTCAGTCCGCCTTTCTCATTTTCATGCGGCACGCCCTGCAGGTTATCCCTTCGGATGGTGGTATTCGTGGCAATGACAGCATCGATCTGCACGTCGTTAAAGAGGTCGGCAAGTGCGAGAATCTGCCGAGATTCCATGTCCGGTGCGATTTTTACGGCAAAGGGCACATATTTGCCGCTTTCCTCATGCAGTTTTTGTTGTTCCTGCTTGAGGCTGAGGAGAAGATTTCTGGCAGTTTCGGGTAGTTGCAGTTCTCTCAGTCCGACGGTATTTGGTGAAGAGATATTTACGGCGATGTAGTCTGCTGACGGGTAAGCTTTACGGAAGCAAGTCAGGTAATCGTCAATGGCCTGTGAGTTGTCGGTATCCTTGTTCTTGCCGATATTTATTCCCACGATGCCCGCGAAGCCTTTCCTGGAGTTAGCGATATTTTTAAGTGCCGCGTCAATTCCGGGATTGTTGAATCCCATCCTGTTGATGATCGCTTCGCGCTCCCTGATTCTGAAGAGCCTTGGTTTTGGATTTCCGTTTTGCGGCAGAGGGGTGATTGTTCCCACCTCAACGGAACCAAATCCCATCGCGCCAAATCCGGAGATGCAATTGCCGGCCTTGTCGAGTCCAGCGGCCAAACCGATCCGGTTCGGAAACTTAATGCCCATAACCTCAACGGGTTCTGAGTGGATGCCCGGAGAGAGGAGAGAGTCGGCCTTGAGTCTAGTCAACATCCGTAACCCGGCGAGGGTTAAATGGTGTGCCTTTTCTGGATCAAGCCGGAACAGGAGCGGGCGTGTTAGTTTGTAAAAATCCACGAAATTTGAGGGCTTTGTGACTAGTAGTTTTTAATTAAAGACGCCTTAACTATTTTTGCGTGACTTATTGGCAAACAGGTCTAAAACTCGCCCTTTATATCACTATGACCAATCAGATGGCTAATGCCGCTTCTCACATTAGTAAAGTTCCACTCGATGTTTTGCGCGAGCCATTTTACGAAGGATCGGTGCAGCGCCTTTACGCGATCCCTGATGAGCCTGATTACATGGTTACCGAAACCACTGCCGGGGGGTCAGTGTTTGACGTGGGGACCATTTTTTCCATCCAGGGCAGTGATGTTGCGCGGGCGGTATTCCGGCATGTGCTCTATTCCGGCCTGGCAAAGAGCGAGACATGGCGTGAGGTAAGGGAAGCGGTTGAGTCTTCAGGTGACTTGGATGACTCGATGCGGGAGATGCTTCTTGAGGGGGCGATCGACAAGTTGACCGAACATGGTGCCATGACCCATCACTGCGGCATGGTGGATGCCCAGAGTGGGGAGGTTAAGCATGAAGGGTTGCCGGAGAATGAGAGTGCGTTCAATATTGTCCGGCGCTACAAGATCGAGAAGCCCGAATTGTCTTCTTTCCTGAAACACTCTGTTTACGATTACAGTAAGTTCAGGAACCTTGACAAAAATGTTGTTCCGCTTGAGTGCATAGTGCGCTTCGGAATCACCAGTGGCAGTTCTGTGTTCCGCAAATACTTGAAGCTTCCTGATGCTCAGAGGCGAAGTTTCGAGAGGGAGCTGGGCAGTGATGGTGAATTGCAGGCCTGGCAATATTTGGCTACGCCCATTGTTGATTTCACCAGTAAGTATGAGCCTGAGGATCGCGCAGTAACCAAGCAGGAGGCACTGAATATGTCCGGGCTGGATGCCGGAGCTTTTAACGAGATGGGGAAACTGGCAATACTCGGCGGCTGGGCTGTCAGGGTATTGGTGGAAAAAATGGGGCTGCAGCTTTGGGACTTGAAATGGGAATTTGCAAGGGATGGTGATGACTTGGTTTTTGTTGACACCATCGACACGGATTCCTTCAGGGCCACGTCAATATTAAATGACGGCGAAGACAGGTTTGTGATTCATTACAACAAACAGGCAATGCGCGATTATTACAGGATCGCGCATGGCGAATGGTTGGCTGCAGTGGGTGAGGCTAAAAAGGATGCCCGTGCAGCGGGGACCGCCTTCGTGGATCTCCTGCGCGCCAGGCAGGAATCGGGTGAGGTGCCTGAGGATCCACAAGTGGACAGTGATTTTCTGTCTATTCAGGTAGAAAAAATGAACCTCATCAAGGATTGCATCCTACAGCACCGGGACGGTTCGGCGGTTGCACAAGCTCTTGAGGATTGCGGGAAGCGGGAGGTTGATTTCTACACCGCGGGTAGTTGGCGGGACGCGCTCAGGGAACTTAACGGATTAGATTGATAAGGGCGGATGGCAATTCTTACAGCTGAGGTCATTGGTAAACTCGACGGTAAAGGTGATGCCGATACATTGGTGTATGCGCCGATGGGTGGGGATTGCACGTATCAGAAGACAAGGGTTTATTCCATTGATTATAACGGAGCATCCAATGATGCCGAGCAGTTCGTCATGGGTACCCTTGTGGACGGTTATGCTGAGGAGGTCAGTTTTACCGGAGAGCCGGCCATTGAAAACTATGCATTCTTTATTGATTACGGCATGAAGCCCGGCGCGCTTGATCTTGAGAAGGAGGCGATCATGTCCAGTCACCGCGGCGCCAGGGACAGGAGTATTGATATTAGTTCACTTAAGATTACCCAGCGTGTTTATATTTTCTCCGGAGGGGAGGTGGCGCCTAATCGCTTTATTCGAGATATTTGCAACTCAGCGATCCATGTATGGAGTGTGACTGAAGCCAATGACCGTGATGTCGCCTGATCAGCCTGCAGAGAATTTTCGTCGCATTGAGATACGCGACCTTGAGCCGGAAGGACTGGGCAAGCTCAGCGAAGACATGAAATTGTCACTCTCGATCGAGGACATGATCGAGATTCAGCTTTATTATGCGAGCGAGATGCGCCGTGAGCCGACAGATGTTGAGCTTGAGTGCATTGCTCAGACCTGGAGTGAACATTGTAAACACCGAATTTTCGGCGCGCGGATAGAACATTGTGGGCCGGATGGGGAAGAGGTTATCAATGGGCTTTTCAAGACATACATCAAGGAGGTTACCGAGCGCATCATGGAGACGAAGCCCGGGTTTGTCCTTGGTTGCTTTGTTGATAATGCCGGGTTCATAAAGCTGGATGATAACCAGGCGGTTTGCCTGAAGGTTGAAACTCATAATCATCCTTCAGCAATCGAGCCCTATGCCGGTGCTAATACCGGCCTTGGTGGTGTGATTAGGGACATTCTAGGAGCGGGAAAAGGGGCCAAACCCATCGCCAGTTGTGACATTTTCTGTTTTGGACCTCCAGATATTGATTCCGGTGATATTCAAGCTGATGACGTGATCCATCCGTTGGGTATCATGCGGGGAGTGGTGCGTGGTGTTCGTGACTATGGCAACCGAATGGGGATTCCAACGATCAGCGGTGCGGTTCAGTTTGATCCTTCATATATCTATAACCCGCTTGTTTTCTGTGGCACTGCTGGCGTCATACCGATCGATGATATTGATAAGCAAATGCGCGGCGGGCTCAAGATTATTGCTGTTGGCGGGCGAACCGGAAGGGACGGGCTGAAGGGGGCGACGTTTTCTTCGATGGCTCTTGATACCGACAGTCACGAGGCGGATCAGCAGGCGGTGCAAATCGGCAACCCGATCGAGGAGAAAAAGGCTGCTGATTTTGTGCTGGATGCAAGACGCGGCGGTTTGGTGGTATTCATCACGGATTGCGGTGCCGGCGGGTTTTCCAGCGCAGCTGGTGAAATGTTAAGTGAAGTCGGAGGGAACCTTTACCTTGATCGCGCTCCGCTAAAGGAGCCGGGGATGACCAGTTGGGAAATCTTCCTCTCAGAAAGCCAGGAGCGTATGGTATTGGCGGTGGAGGAAAGCGCTTTGCCTGAGTTGCGTGAGTTGGCCGAGACTTACGAGACGGAGCTTACCGACATTGGAGAGTCCGATCACTCGGGGATTCTGAAGGTGTGGCACGATGGTGAACTGGTGTGCGAACTGGACAATTCACGCCTACACGATGCCCCGGTCCGCCAGATGAGCTCTGAATTTGTCCTTGAGAGTGGATCGCCCGGGGAAGGATTGGATTGCGCTGACCTTGTTGGTGAACTTGGCGCATTGCTCTCCGACTTTGCGGTTTGTTCGCGCGAGCCCATTATCCGTGAATATGACCACGAGGTTCAGGGTAATACGGTTCTCAAGCCGCTTGCCGGGGCCAGTGGTGATGCTCCACAGGATGCCTCAGTGGTTCGCATCGATGGCAGTGACCAGTTAATGGCAATGGGTTTGGCTTTACTTCCGGAGTGGGGTAAGTCGGATCCCAGGGCAATGGGCAGGGCAACAGTTGATGAGTGTATGCGCTCACTGGTCGTGGCAGGTGCCAATCCGGATCGCATAGCGCTGCTGGATAATTTTTGTGTTGGCAATCCCGATAATTCCCGTGAGTTGGGAATGCTGGTGGAAACCTGCAAGGGAATTGCTGAAGCGGCAGAGGCGTATGGCGCGCCTTTTGTGTCGGGCAAGGATTCTTTCTACAATTACTTTGAGACCGAGCAGGGTGCAGTTTCAATTCCCACAACCTGCCTGATCAGCGGGATGGGCATTGTTGAGGAGCAGTCTCATGTTACCGGGGCTTCAATACGAAAGCCTGGCAGCTTACTGGCAGTTGTCGGCTGTAGCGGTCCAGATATGGGAGGAAGTGTGTATGCACGCATAAAAGGTGTATTTGGAGGGCAAGTCCCTCATCTTGAGCCAGTGGCGGCGATGAATTCTTACAGGGGGGTGCATCAGGCTATTTCCCGGGGATTGATACTGGCTGCGCATGACATTTCGGAGGGAGGCTTGGCAGTGGCTGCTGCAGAGATGGGGTTCTCATTGCAGGCTGGTCTTGAGATTGATCTTGATGCTTTGCCGGCAAAGGGTTCTCCCGAAGTAGTGGCCCGGCTATTTGGTGAAGCGCCTTCACGTATCCTCATTGAGCTTGACGAGGCCTCCTTGTCGCAGCTTGAGGAGCTATTTAACAAGACAGATTTTGCAGTGATTGGCAGCACAAGTTCTGATCATTCAAGGCTTCGATTTACTGAACGGGGAGAAAGTGTTCTGGACGCTGAACTTGTAGCCCTTAAAGAGCAATGGAAGAACGGCCTAAAGCATTACTATTAAAATTCCCGGGCACAAACTGTGACTCTGAGACGGCCCGTGCCCTTGAGGCAGCCGGGTTTGTAGCCGAGGTATTGCCCATTTCTCGCGCTAATGAGACTGTCCTTGAAGCGGCACACCTGGTAGTTTTCAGTGGAGGGTTCAGTTATGGTGACTACGTGATGGCAGGTCGGTTGGCTCAACTTGAGGCTGAGCGTAAACTGGGCGACTCGTTGATGCGCTTTCGGGACAATGGTGGTTACCTTCTTGGGATTTGCAACGGGTTCCAGATTCTCACAAAACTTGGGTTTCTCCCCCGGGGCAGTCTGATTAATAACACCTCAGGGCGTTTCATTTGTCGCTGGGCCGGGTTAAAGCGTGAAGTTTCCGGGAACCCTTTCTTAAAGGGGCTTCCCGAGTCCTTTGAGTTGCCTGTTGCCCATGCCGAGGGGCGGTTCATTGCTCCCGATGGGGATGCGCAGGATTATCTTGGCAGGGGGCTGGTTGCGCTTACCTATACCTCGGACATTAATGGTTCCTCCTCTGCCATTGCCGGCCTTGCCGACGAAACCGGGCGAGTCCTGGGCTTGATGCCGCACCCCGAACGGTTTCTCTGGGCATCCAATCATTATGACCCGGATTGGCGGGGTGATGGGAGTGAATGGGGCTGGGGATACATGATGTTTAAATCAATTCATGATACTATTGCGGCAGAAATAGCCGGGCATTCACCTTAAATTTAATGGCAGATCAGATTAGTTACAAAGAGGCAGGCGTGGATATCCAGGCTGCGGCACAACTTGTTGGCGACATAGGTGAACTTCGTGCGCGGACAGAAAAAAAGCGCAAGCTGTTCGGAGCATTTGGCTTATTTGCCGCGGGCTTTGACCTCAGTGCATACAGCGAACCGGTGATTTTCACTGGGTGTGATGGGGTTGGCACCAAGTTGGAGTTGTTGCTTGAGCATGATTTGCTTGAAACGGCCGGTAAGGACCTTGTTGCAATGTCAGTCAATGATATTCTGACAACCGGGGCGGCACCCATCATGTTTCTTGATTATATTGGAGTGGGGAAACTGGATAAGGAGAAGATTTCACGCGTGATCACCGGAGTTGTTGATTGGTGCGAGGCCTGTGACTGTGTCCTTGCTGGTGGCGAGACAGCGGAAATGCCGGGGTTGGTTGCTGATGGGATGATAGAGCTTTCCGGATTTGGTGTGGGCGCTGCGGAAAAAGCAGACGTTGTTGACCCTGGAACGGTTAGTGAAGGTGATGTTTTAATCGGTTATCCTTCCGATGGAATACATGCCAACGGGTGGAGCTTGGTGCGCAAGGTGATGGCTTCATTTCCTGACGAGTTTTCCGCGGATGACGTGATATCAATGCTTGCCCCGACCCGTCTCTATCATGATGTGGTCCAGGGTTTGCGTGATGGTGGTGTGAAACCCAGGGCGATGGCGCATATTACCGGGGGAGGTTTACCTGAGAACCTTGAACGTGTGCTTGGAGGCAGAGGAGCTGACCTTCAGGTTCCGCGTTGGGAGCTTGGTGCTGTGCAGAAGATGTTGGCTCATGTTGATGAAGAGGAGGCTTTCTCGACTTTCAACATGGGTGTTGGATGGGTTGTGATTGTCGCAAAGCAGGACGTTGAAAGTGCGATGGGTGTGATTCCCGGGGCATTGCGTCTTGGTGAGGTGGGGGCGGGAAACCTGAGGGTCAGGACTGTGTAAATGAGTGACTTCTTAAAGCACGAGTGCGGGATTGCGATGTTACGGTTGAAGAAACCGTTGGCTTACTATCACGATAAATATGGTTCAGCGCTCTATGGGTTTCAGAAGTTGTTCCTGTTGATGGAGAAGCAACATAACCGTGGCCAGGACGGGATTGGAATCGGTTGCGTGAAGCTCAACATGCAACTTGGCGAACCCTACATGTTTCGTGAGCGTTCAGCGGCAAAGGATTCCCTGACTATCGTATTTCAGGACCTAATGGAGAAATATGCCAAGATTTGCAATGAATCGGGAATTAATCCTGATGATCCTGATAATGTAAGTCGTTTCTTTGACTTCGGGGGTGAAGTGCTCCTTGGGCATTTGCGCTACGGGACATCCGGAGAATTTGAGGAAGGTTCTTGCCATCCCTTTTTGCGCCGAAGTAACTGGGAAACCCGTAGCTTAATGCTTTTGGGTAATTTCAACATGGCCAATGCGCCCGAGTTAAACAGTGCGCTTGTTGAGAGGGGGCAACATCCCGTTTTCGGGACCGACACCCAGACAATCCTTGAGGAGATTGGGTTTTTCCTCGATCAGGCGCATCAGAAGATTTACCAACATGCGAAAAAGAAAAAAATGTCTGGCCAGGACATTCCCGCGATGATCAGTGATCGTTTGCATATGCCACGCTTGTTGCGCAAGGCTGCAAAGTCATGGGATGGGGGTTACGCGATTGCCGGAGCGGTTGGTAATGGGGATTGTTTTGTGATGCGGGATCCCAATGGCATTCGCCCGGCATTCTATTTCGATAATGAAGAGTTCGTGGGGTTTGCCTCGGAGAGGGTTCCCCTGATGACTGTTTTCGGTTTGGAGAAAGAAGACATCAGTGAAGTGCATCCTGGACATGTGGTTTCCATCAAGAACACAGGAGAGGTGAGCGTTGAGAAATTTGCGGATGAGCGTCCACATACACCTTGCTCATTTGAGCGGATTTATTTCTCTCGTGGTAATGACCCTGAAATCTACCGTGAGCGTAAAGAGCTTGGAAGGTTGCTTGCTCCCGAGATCTTAAAATCGATAGATTTCAATCTCAGGGATACGGTATTTAGCTTCATTCCAAATACCGCGGAGGTGGCCTATCATGGCATGATGGGGGGATTGAGGGAATATCGACGGCAAAAGGTAAAGGAGGCTATTGAGCATGCTATGAGCAATGGTGGGTTTGATGAGGGGGAAATTGACGATTTGGTGATTCATAACTGGCCCCGCGGTGAGAAAATTGCGCATAAGGATATCAAAATGCGCACTTTTATCAGTCAGGAGAAGGGGCGCAAGCAACTCGTTTCCCATGTGTATGACATCAGTTATGGGGTTGTTGAACCCGGTCAGAGTCTTGTTGTCATTGATGATTCCATTGTTCGCGGCACCACATTGCGCGAGTCGATCCTCAAGATTCTTGCCCGTACTAATCCTGAGAAGATTGTAGTGGTTTCCAGTTGTCCGCAGATCAGGTATCCGGACTGCTATGGGATCGACATGTCTGAGCTTGGGAAGTTCATCGCTTTTCAGGCGGCTATTGACTTGCTCAAGAATACTGACCGAGCCTCCCGCATCGGTGAAGTCTACGACCAGTGCAAGGCGGAACTTAACAAACCTCAAGGTGAAGCGGTTAATGCGGTTTGTAATATCTATGAGCCGTTTACTGCGCAGGAGATTTCTAATCAGATTGCCCGTTTGATTTATCCCCCGGAAACCAAATGGAAGGGTGAGGTTCAAGTTATTTATCAGAACATCGAGAACCTGCACTCAGCATTGGGGGAGCATTGTGGCGATTGGTATTTCACCGGGGATTACCCGACTCCTGCCGGCATTGCGGTAGCAAACCGCGCGTTCATCCAATATTGTGACGGGATAGAGGGTCGCCCTTATGACCTGGGGCTTTAACAAGGGATTTTTATGAAAGTAATTGTAGTTGGAAAGGGGGGGCGTGAGCACGCGCTGGTGACCGCTTTGGCTGAGTCTGATACGGCGCCTGAGGTATACTGTTACCCGGGCAGTGATGCCATCTTTGATGTGGCCAGCCGCTTGTCGGCGGAGATCACGGGCGTGGATTCATTGGTCGCCGCGATGGTTGCAGAGCAGATTGATTTTTGTGTTGGAGGTGAGGAATCATGGCTGGCCGACGGGCTTGCGGATAAGGCCCGGCAGGCAGGTATTCCCACCTGGGGACCGGTTGCACAATCAGCTCAACTGGAGGCCAGCAAGACATTTGCAAAGGAGTTCATGGTGCGGCACGGGATTCCCACAGGAGGCTATGCGGTTGCCGGTAGTGCCAAGGAGGCGAAGGATGCGATAGTAAGCTATCCGACAGTATTGAAATTTGACGGTCTGGCTGCAGGAAAAGGCGTGGTGATATGTAATAATGAGGCTGAGGCTGATGCCTTCTTGGAAGAGGTCTTCGTAGACCGTCGCTTTGGCGAGGGAAGGGTGCTTGTTGAAGAATATCTGGAGGGTCCGGAAGTCTCCGTGATTGCGGCTGTTGCAGACGGAAACTACCAGATTTTTACCCCGGCACGGGACTATAAGCGGCTCTCGGATGGTGATGAGGGATTAAATACCGGCGGCATGGGAGCGGTTGCCTCAAGGGCGCTTGTGGATCCTGATGTTTTGACTGAAATTGAAGAGAAAGTTATGCGGCCCAGTGTGGAGGGGTTGGTTAAGGATGGTCTTGATTTCAGGGGATTCCTTTATGCCGGCCTGATGATGACCGGTGCCGGGCCTAAGGTCCTTGAATACAATTGCCGGTTTGGTGATCCCGAGGCCCAGGCCGTGTTGCCCTTGGTCGGAGGAGACCTTGCAGGTTATCTCAAGAAGGCGGCCGAGGGAAATATCGACGAGGGATTGATCTCCTTTGACCAGAGCTGGAGCATCTGCCTTGTAATGGCATCCGCGGGTTACCCTTCATCATCACGTAACGGCGATGTTGTTTGCGGGCTTGGTGATGTTGACGATGCCAGGGTATACCATGCGGGAACGGCAAAAAATGCGAATGGAGAATTTGAGACCAATGGAGGCAGGGTGCTTGCAGTTGTTGCCCGGGGCAGTGACCTCGAATCGGCCCGCGCCGCGGCTTATGCCGAGGCGGGAAAGGTTACGTTTGACGGCGCGCAGCATCGCAGCGACATCGGTAAGATGCATTTTGACCAATAACGTCAAAAAAAGAAACAACCTGAAAACACTTACATAGAAAAGCCAAGACACTTGAAGAAAGCGATGAAAGTTATTATTATTTACGGCAGTGCGAATGATAAAGAGTTTATGGAGCCGGCGCGTTCCTATTTGAATGAGAAGGGCACTGATTATGATGAGCACGTGATTTCGGCTCACCGGAATCTTCCCGAGTTGATCGATTTTTTAAGGGAACTTAATGAGTCAGGAGAAAAGGCCGTGATTCTTGCGGTGGCAGGACTGGCTGCCGCTTTGCCGGGAGTTGTTGCCGTCGAGACTGAGTTGCCATGTATTGGAGTGCCGGTGCCGGGTGGTCCCCTGAAGGGAGTTGATGCATTGCTTGCCATGTGTCAGGTCCCAGGCGGTGTTCCTGTTGGCACAGTGGGGCTTCACAGCAAAGCGCCCTTGAACGCTGCGATGTATGCGTATAGGATACTAAAATTCGCCGGACTTGAGTAGCATAAATGATGTGGAAGGTGCCGACGCCGAGGGTAGTAAGATCCTCGGCGAGAATGACCTTTCCAATAAGATCCAGCGCCTTGCTGCGCAGATTACCGAGCGGCATCCGGGCAGGCTTCCATGCTTTGTGGGGATACATACCCGTGGTGTTACGGTGGCCCAACGGGTGCGTTCCGCTCTTGGTGAGGAGGGTAATGATGTTTCCCTTGGCACGCTGGATATCTCCTTTTACAGGGATGACCTTGATCATCGCAGGACTAACCCGGTCGTGCAGGCCTCGGAAATTCCGTTCGAGGTTGAGGGTGCCGAGATCATTGTTTTTGACGATGTTTTATATACTGGTCGAACAATTCGCTCAGCCATTGATGGTCTGCTTAACTACGGTCGCCCATCAAAGATAGAGCTGGCTGTAATTATTGACCGAGGGAATCGAGAGATTCCCATTCAGCCTGATTATGTAGGGGAAACAATCATCACGCAGCGCCTAGACCGTATAAAGGTCTGCTTCAGTGAGCACGACGGCGAGGACTCAATCAGTTTAATTTCCGCATCATGATTGAACCACGCAAGGACCTCCTGCAAATAGCAGACCTAAGTCGCGAGGAAGTTGAACATTTGCTGGGTGCGGCACAGCCGTTCAAGGAACTCTTCAAACGTTCAGTAAAAAAGGTGCCGACGCTTCAGGGGAAAACCGTATTGAGTCTCTTCTACGAGCCTTCCACGCGAACCAGTTCATCCTTTGAGGTGGCCGCCAAGCGTCTCTCTGCTGATGTTACCAACCTTGCGGTTGCGACATCATCAGTGGTCAAGGGCGAGTCGGTGCTAGACACGGTAGATACTCTGCAGGCGATGCGGGCTGATTACATTATCATTCGCCATAAGCAGGCGGGCATTCCCAATCTTGTCGCGCGCCACACCGGAGCGGCTGTGATCAATGCTGGCGACGGGTTTCATGCTCATCCGACACAGGCTTTGCTGGACGCATCAACCCTGCACGATGTATTTGGCGGTTCTGATTTTTCCGGGAAAAGGATTCTTATCGTGGGAGATATACTTCACTCGCGAGTGGCTAGGTCGACCAGTTGCATTCTTGCCAAGCTTGGCGCCGATGTGGGGGTGCTTGGGCCGGGGACACTTGTTCCGGAGCACAGGCCGGAGGGGATGAGGAAATTTTCTGACTTTGAGCAGGCCTTTGATTGGAAGCCTGAGGTGATTTACCTTCTTCGTGTCCAGTTTGAACGTCAGGGAGAACAGTTTTTCCCAAGTGCCGGGGAGTATCATTCAGTCTATGGCCTTACCGACGAGCGGCTTGACCGTGTGCGTGATCAGGGAGTCTGGGTGATGCATCCGGGGCCTGTGAACCGGGGTGTGGAACTTGCGGATTCGGTCATGAGCTATGAGCGTTGCCTGATTAATCAGCAGGTTGAGAACGGTATTGCCGCACGTATGGCAGTGCTTTATTGGCTCAAACCTCAACTTGAATCCACCGCATGAGCGATATGACTCTTTTCAAGAACGCTTCGATTGCTTCTGCAGGGGCAAAGGAGTTGGCGGTTTCCGATGTGCTCATTAAGGGTGGAAGGATAAAAGCCGTCGCGCCCGGACTAGTGGTTGAGGAGGGGGTAAGGGTGGTTGAAGCCGGAGGTAAGGTGCTCTTGCCCGGGTTGTTCGATTTGCATGTTCACTTGCGGGAACCCGGGCAGACCAGCAAGGAGGATATTGCTTCAGGGTCCGAGGCGGCTATCAATGGCGGGGTCACCGGTATCGTTGCGATGCCAAATACCATTCCCGCAATTGACAGCGGGGGACTGGTTCGAAGCGTAATGGATATTGCCAAGCGTAATTCCCGTATACCGGTTTATACAACCGGGTGCATTACAAAGGAACGTGCCGGCGAGGAGATGACACCGATTGCCGGGATGAAATCCGCTGGAGCAGTAATGCTTACCGATGACGGTTCACCTGTGTGCAACCCGCAGTTGCTGCGACGGGCGATGGAGTATGCCCGCGAGTTTGACCTCCCGCTGGCTTCTCATTGTGAAACCATGGAACTTTCCGGTCAGGGGGCGATGAATGAGGGCAGAGTGTCTTACCAAATGGGTATTCCCGGCATTCCGGCCATCAGTGAGGAGATTTGTATCGCCAGGGATATACAGATTGCTGAGTATACCGGGGCACATTTGCATATCCAGCATGTTACCACCGCGCGGGGAATGGAGATTATTCGTCGGGCTAAGGGTGATGGAGTTAATGTTACCTGCGAAGTTGCTCCCCATCACCTCATCTTTAATGAGGAGCACGTTATTGATTACGATACGCATTACAAGATGAACCCGCCGTTGCGCACCAAGGAAGACAATGAGCGGCTTGTTGCGGGATTAATTGAGGGAGTATTTGACGTTATTGCAACCGATCACGCGCCGCATACGGATTTTGAGAAACGGCAGCAGGACTTTGCCAGTGCGCCCTTCGGTATCACTGGCCTTGAGACAGCCCTGCCCTCACTCTTTCATTATTTCATCAAGCCCGGTGTATTTGGCTGGGATTTGCTTGTGGAGCGATATGCATCAGAGCCGCGCAGGATACTCAAACTCGACGAGGTTGCCGTTGCCGAAGGCTCGAGCGCGGATCTTGTGCTGTTTGACCCTGATGGAACAACGACCTTTAGCAGGAAATTCATGTGCTCAAAATCCTGCAATACGCCTTTCCTTGACCGGGAGCTTGGAGGGCGAGTCAATATGGTTATGAGCCATGGAGAGGTATTGCTGGAACGTGATTAAGTATGGTAATGCCTGTTTTCCCCTCATGACGTATTCCGAGAAACTAACTGCCCGCATAGAGTCCACCGGATCTCACTTATGTGTCGGCATTGATCCGCGTCCCGAGCTCACGGGCGGAGACCTTGAGGGGTTTGTTTTTTCACTTATCGAGCAAACGGCCGGTTATGCTGCCGCGTTCAAGCCCAACGCCGCTTATTTTGAGGCTGCCGGATCACAAGGATATGCTCTCCTGGAGAAACTGGTAGCCGATATTCCTGAACAGATTCCTGTCATACTTGATGTCAAGCGTGGTGATATCGGGGCGACCCAGGCATATTATGCCAAGGCATGTTTTGAGAGCATGAAAGGAGTTGATGCCGTGACCGTAAACCCCTACATGGGCTTTGACTCGGTGGAACCGATGCTCAGTTACCCTGGGCGAGCTGTTTATCTTCTAGGCGTGACTTCTAACCCTGGCGCTGAAGACATCGAGTTGCAGGCATTGGCTGATGGCCGGCAGGTTTTCCAGCTTGTTGCGGACATGGCGGGACGCGCAGGTTCTCATGAGGGTGAAGTGGGCTTTGTTATTGGATTAACAAATGCTCAGCCAGGTATCCTTGAGGTCATTCCCGATGCGCCCCTCCTTTTGCCCGGGCTGGGCGCTCAGGGTGGGGATCTGGACCTTCTGAAGGAAGCCGGGCGCAAGGCGCCCGTGGTTATTAACGTTTCACGCGGAGTGATGACGGGAGAAGGAACGGCCGCGGATCGCGCGCAGGTGTTCCGTGATCGCATTTCCGCCGCGTTGGCTTAACAGGGCGATGACTTTCCCGCTGTCGGTTGATAAGGGGTATCAGGGGGAATTATTGTTGCTCTTCAATCATCCTCAAGTGCTTTGAGGTGACCTTCAAGCCATTCTAGGGCGGCATCCCGACCGGGGACGGTTCCTTCCAGTTGCAAGTCCTGAAGGGTGTGAAGGATGGCGCCGATGCGTGGTCCCGATTCAATTCCACGTTCAATCAGGTCATGGCCGCTGAGTAGTGGCGGTGGAATGATCGGCTCATTGGCGAATTCCTCTTGCTTGGCAATGAGGAACTCGTGATTGTCGAGTCCTCCCCAGCTGCACAGGCAGTCTATGCGGTGTAATTCCATTTCATCATGGTATGTTGGCCGGTCCATGAAGCGTTTCAGCTTGGCTACGCGCATGTGCTGAACATCTTTAAAGGCCATGTGGTTTTCCACCATGGCGTTGACTGCCTCTATGACGCTGTTGGGATACTTCAATCGCCTTAGGATATCGGTGGCCATTTCTGCTCCCACCTTGTCGTGACCGTTAAAGCGGATTCTCTTGGCATCTTCATCATAGGAGAAGGTTTCCGGCTTGGCGATATCATGCAGCAGGATACTCAATACCAGGTGCAGCAGGTTGATTTCGGGATCATGCTCGAGCTTGCCGAATTCCTGGAGCATCAGCCGGGTATGCACAAAAACGTCCCCCTCGGGATGAAACTGAGGAGGTTGCTCACACCCCTTTAACGCGAGAATCTCCGGAATAATGCACTTCATCAGGCCGGTTTCCACCAGCAGGTCAAATGCTTCTGTCCGGGTGTGATCCAGCATCATCATGGAGAATTCGTCGCGGATACGCTCGGCGCTGATTTTTTCCAGCTCATTGCCCTCAGCTCCCTTTTTCAGTGCGGCAAGGGTGTTCGGCTCTATTCGGTAGCCGAGGCGGGCAGAGAAGCGGATTGCGCGAAGCAGGCGCAGGTGATCTTCGCTGAAACGCTGATGAGGATCGCCGATTGCGCGGATAACGCCGTTGGTGATATCCGCCTGCCCCTCTACATGGTCGATGATTTCACCTGTTAACGGGTCTTTGAAAAGACCGTTAACGGTAAAGTCGCGCCGAGCGGCATCCCGGATTGCTGTTGAGAATTCCACGGAGTCAGGTCTCCTGCCGTCGCTATAGGTGCCCTCATTGCGGAAGGTGGCGACCTCAAATTCGTATTCGCCCTTGAACACAAGGATGACACCGAAGTGGGAACCGACTGCCCGGGTCTTGGGGAAGAGATTCTCGACCTCTTCCGGGTGAGCGCTGGTTGCTATATCGTAGTCAATCGGGGTTTCGCCACGGATGGAGTCACGCACGCACCCTCCGGCAAAATAAGCAGTGAAGCCATTTTCCTGCAGCGTGCGAACGATTAAAATCGCCGCTTTTTCTTTCTGCTCCATTTCCCGCACTTCTTCAACTAACCCAATCCTCTGACTCTTCAAATACTCTGAGCTGTGTATTTTCCGAGTTTTTTCACCTGGATGCGAAATATACCCCAAGGTGACAGGGTCATTTGACAATAATTTCTAGGTGAGTAGTATCCGATGTCGCGTTCTCATGCGCGGCAAGAGATGGCAGGATAGCTCAGCGGTAGAGCAGAGGATTCATAAGCCTAAGGTCGGGAGTTCAACTCTCCCTCCTGCTACCATTTTTAGATTCCAGCAACCATTCATTATTTTATTCCAGTTGCGCATTGTCCGATAACCCCAATTCACCAGACCGTGATTTTCCGTTGCAGCACACGCGCAATATCGGAATCTGTGCACATATTGATGCGGGCAAGACAACGCTGACCGAGCGGGTTTTGTTTTATACCGGCATGATTCACAGGATTGGTGAAGTGCATGACGGTCAGGCGACCACCGACTGGATGGAGCAGGAGCAGGAACGGGGGATCACGATTACCTCGGCTGCGGTTTCTTGTTCATGGGAGCAGGTTGAGAGCAGTGGGTTGTCCAAGCTTTTTGATGGTGTGAAACATCGCGTCAATATCATCGATACTCCCGGTCATGTTGATTTTACCGCCGAGGTGGAACGATCTTTACGAGTGCTTGATGGTGCTGTCGTGGTTTTCTGTGGGGTTGCCGGTGTGCAGCCGCAATCGGAAACGGTTTGGCGGCAGGCTGACAAATACCACGTTCCCCGCATTGTCTTTGTAAACAAGATGGATCGTGTTGGAGCGGACTTTGCAAATGTGCTCGGGGATATCAGGGAAAAGCTGGGTGCCAATGCCCTGCCGGTGCTGATACCCATAGGTGCTGAGGAAGAACTTAGCGGGCAGATTGATGTGATTAACGGCAAGGCCATTGTATACTCCGATGACGACCTTCTGGGATCCACTTATGATGTTCGGGAACTCGACGAAGAGGAGCAGGTGGTTGCCGGCATTGCATACTCCGAGCTTGTTGAGAAGCTTGTTGATGTTGATGATGAGATCGGAACGATGTTTCTTGAGGAAAAGGAAATAGGAAGGGGAGACATTAAGGCTGCGCTGAGGCGTGCAACGATTGCCAATGAGATTATTCCGGTTGCCGGTGGTTCTGCCTTCAAGAACAAGGGAGTTCAGGCAACATTGGATGCGGTGCTTGATTACCTTCCCAGCCCCCTTGATATCCCTTCGACAGAGGCTTTGCGCGCGAGCAATGAGGAGGACAAGGTTGAGATTGTAACTGATGACAACGCGAAGTTCTGTTCCTTGGCATTCAAGTTGTGGAGTGACAAGTTCGTCGGCAAACTCGTGTTCTTCCGGGTGTATTCAGGAACAGTCTCGAAGGGAGACCAGGTTTATAACACGCGCACCCGTCGCAAAGAGCGCGTAGGCCGCTTGATCCAGATTCAGGCTGACGAACATAAGGATATCGATACCTGCTACGCTGGTGATATTGCAGCCATCGTGGGGATCAAGAATATCACGACCGGTGATACCCTTTGTAATGCATCCCTGGATGTAATGCTCGAGCCGCCTTCATTTCCTGAGCCGGTTATCTCGATGTCCGTTGAGCCCAAGACTACTGCTGGTCAGGAGAAGATGGCAGTGGCGCTGCAGCGTCTCGGTGAAGAGGATCCTACTTTTGTGGTTAAGAGCGACGAGGAAACCGGGCAAACGATCATCTCGGGAATGGGCGAGCTTCATCTGGAGGTTATCCAGGATCGCATGAAACGCGAGTTCAGTGTCGATACAAATGCCGGCAAGCCACAAATCGCCTATCGTGAAAGCATTTCACTGGAAGCCGGTGGAGAAGGCTTGCTCAAAAAGCAGACCGGCGGGCGTGGGCAGTATGGTCACGTCATTCTTAAGGTTTCCCCCAATAAGCGTGGCGAGGGGCACACCACTGAGGACAAGGTTGTTGGAGGTGCGATCCCCAAGGAATACATCAATGCATGCATGGCCGGAATCAGGGAGGCGTTGATATCCGGCATTGTGGCCGGTTACCAGGTGGTTGATGTGCATGTTGACCTCCTGGATGGCTCGAGCCATGACGTGGATTCCAATGAGCAGTCTTTCAAGATGGCGGCAATATTTGCCATGAAGGATGCCTTCAAGAATGCAGGCTGCCACCTTCTTGAGCCGGTGATGTCCGTCGAGTGCTCCACGCCGGAGCAGTTCCAGGGAGATATTATGGGGGATCTCAACCGGCGTCGTGGGAGGATAGGAGAGATTGACGGCAGGAATAATATCTGCATCATCAAGGCGGAGGTGCCCCTTGCAGAGATGTTCGGTTATTCTACGGATATCCGGACACTGTCCTCAGGAAGAGCCAGTTACTCAATGGAGCCTTCGCGTTTTGAGGAAGTCCCTGCCGCCATTGTCGAGAAACTCGTCGAGCAGCGGGGAGGCTATGGAATTTAGCCTGTGGCTAATTTCCTAGGTCATAGCATAAAAATCGAAAGGGCAAGAGCAATCGCGATGCCAATGATGCCGCATATCCGGCCTGCCGTTGCATCCCCCTGAGTGCTGCCTGCAGAAGACCATGTTCCTATGAGCTTGGCCTTGTTGGCCAGCATGATGGCTCCGGTTCCCAGTGCAAAACTCACGAAATGAAAGATCAGCATATCAAATTTTTTTGATAACACGATAGCAATGGCAACAAATCCGCTGATTAGGACGGCAGCCATAATGGAGAATATGCCGAGCACGAGGCTGGCGGTGGCTAAGTTCTGAGCTCCGCCATCGGCAGGTTTAAGTTGAAGGTCTTTGGGGGCAGTTTTTGGAAGATGTTCTGCTCGTTTGTTCCCGGGATTACTGCTTTTCGTGGTTTCCTCTTGGCGAGAATCCGGGCGTGCTTCTCGGCGGGTTGGTTCACTTTCAGCCGTAGCGGGCACTCGTAAATCCCCTGAGCATGCGGGGCAGGTGATCACCTGTCCTGACATGGACTCTGTTGCCTCAAGCAACTGGTGACATTGCGGACAATGTAATTTCATTTGAGTCCTTTTTTCATTTTGTTCTCTAAACCAGCCTCCGGAGGATGGTTTTCGGGAATTATGTGATCGTAAGGCATTTCTTTATACCCTGAAAATGCATAATATGAATACCCGGATCGCTTGAGTTGATGTTGGAAGCAGAGGGAGATATGCAGTGAGGCATCATGTCGTGGTGACCAAAGTCATGCCCACATGATGTGCCGGCAGTATTTGGAGTTGGTTATCAAGGAGATACGAAGGGGAAAGGATCATGTAATTTACGGCCTTGTTGATATTCCCTTTATCCTGTATACAGGGTTCAAACGCTCAATAATGCGTATATTTTGCCAGATCAGGCATTTTTTTTACCCGGATCGCCGAAAATAGCGTGAATTCGCCTTGCCAGAAGGGGTTTACTCCCTATATTCGCGCTCCCTTTTTAGGGACGATTGCGCTCTGCCATTCCACTTCCGGGTGATGATGTGACAGACGACGGGTCGACACTCTCTGGCATGTTCTCGTGGTAGGCAGCCTGTTGAAGTATCGTCTCGTCCTTTCTTCCCTAGAGATATTTCGCACCAAACTATGCCCACCATCAATCAACTCGTTCGTCAAGGCCGCAAGCGTCCAGTGGAGAAATCCAAGTCGCCGGCTCTCTCTGATTGTCCGCAGCGACGTGGAGTCTGTCTGCAGGTCTATACGCGGACGCCCAAGAAGCCAAACTCGGCTTTGCGTAAGGTTGCCAAGGTGCGCTTAACCAATGGCCAGGAGGTGATCGCTTATATTGGAGGTGAGGGGCATAACCTGCAGGAACACTCCATTGTATTGGTTCGCGGAGGAAGGGTAAAGGATTTGCCGGGTGTGCGCTATCACGTTGTTCGTGGTGCTCTGGATACACTGGGCGTTGATAAACGTCGTCAAGCCCGTTCGAAGTATGGCACTAAGCGGCCTAAATAAATAAGACAGCTAAGAAGAAGCAAACCTATTTAAGTAATGTCACGTCGCAGAAGAGTAAGGCATAAGATTGAAGTCAAGGATCCCCGGTATGATAGCACACTGGTGGCAAAGTTCGTAAGTACCGTGATGGGAGCCGGCAAGAAATCCCTTGCTGAGCGAATCGTGTATGCGGCTATTGAACGTGCTAATGAAGGCAGTGACAACGTCGATCCTCTTGAGATACTGACGAGGTCCGTGGAAAACTCCAAGCCGAGGGTTGAGGTTAAATCGCGACGTGTTGGTGGTGCCACCTATCAGGTTCCACTTGAGGTTTCGGGCAATCGTCAGGAGTCACTCGCTATCCGATGGCTCGTCAACTTCGCTCGTGCGCGACGAGGAACACCGATGCATGTTGCTCTCTCCAACGAAATTCGTGATGCCGCATCCAACAGCGGAAGTGCCGTGCGGCGACGCGACGAGATGCACAAGATGGCGCAGGCAAACCGTGCGTTTGCGCATTTCCGCTGGTAGAGGAAAGCCGGCAGGCCAGCGTAAAACTTCATTAAGAAAAATTTCAAAAAGATGGAAAGCCAAAGTATCCGAATCCGCCTCAGGGCATATGATCATCGCGCGCTGGACCGTTCGGCCGTGGAGATTGTTGATACAGCGAAGCGCACAGGCGCCAAGGTTGTCGGACCGATCCCATTGCCGACCCGCACTGAGAAATTCAGTGTCAACCGCTCACCTCATGTTAACAAGAAATCAGCGGAGCAGTTTGAGATTCGTACGCACAAGCGACTCCTTGACATTGTTGATCCAACTTCACGCACCGTTGATGAGTTAAAGAAGCTCAATCTTCCAGCCGGTGTGGATATCACGATTAAGATTTAATAACCATAAGGGTGGATTTTCGCTAGCTACCCGGAAAATAACCCAACAAACCATTTAACCTCGACGGCATCAAAACCTGAACGAGCCATGAGCATAGGACTTCTAGGAAAAAAGATTGGAATGACCCGAATCTATAATGATGAGGGTGCCATGATTCCGGTTACCGTTATCGATATAAGTGACAATTCGTTTCTCCAGCGAAAGACCCAGGAGCAAGACGGGTATTCTGCTGTGCAGGTAGGATTCGACCAGCAGAAGCAAAGCCGTGTGACCAAGGCGAGGGGAGGGCATTTCAGGAAAAACGGGTCCGACTCAAAGCGACTCGTTAGGGAATTCCGCCTTGCCAGTGATGACGAAATTCCTGCTGATGGGGAACAGCCATCAGCCGAAATGTTCAAGGATGGACAGTTTGTTGATATTATTGGAACCAGTAAGGGTAAAGGCTTCCAGGGTGTGTATAAAAGATATGGGTTTGGGGGGTTGCCGCAATCTCATGGATCAATGATGCACCGCCGGCCTGGAAGTATTGGTGCAGGCTCAACGCCTGGGCGCGTCTGGAAAAATACCAAGATGCCCGGTCGGCAAGGAGGTAGGCGCATTACGGTCCAGAACCTCAAAGTGATTCAATCCCGGCCCGATGACAATGTCCTGCTCATAAGTGGTGCTGTTCCTGGGGCAAAAGGGGGTTACGTGATCATTCGTCCTGCATTCAAGAAATCGGCTGCACCGGAATAGGACTGAACCAGACAACTTATTATTCTAGAAATGGCTGCAAACGTTTTAACAATAGAAGCTGCGAAGAAGGCAAAGTTTACTTTCCGTGAGGGAGGTGGAGATGCCATGCACGCCATACATAACGTAATTACGGCGATGCGCGCCAATCGGCGTTCGGGTACTGCCAGTACCAAAACTCGTGGTGAGGTCGCCGATTCCGGCAAGAAGCCTTTCCGCCAGAAGGGCACCGGTAACGCCAGGCAGGGAGGAAACGCCTCCCCGATTCATCGTGGCGGTGGAGTGGTGTTTGGACCTCGCCCCCGCGATTATTCAAAGCAGGTTAACCGCAAGACGAAGCGCTTGGTGTTTTCGTCTGTTCTAGAGGATCGCATTAGCTCGGGAGATGTTCTGTCAGTTGATGGGTTTGAGATCACTGACGGCAAGACCAAGAGCTTTGTTGCAGAGATTAACGGGATCGCGGGCACCGAAAAAGTGCTAATTATAGCCGACTCATTCACGGACCAGACCTATCTTGCGGCGCGCAATGTCAAGCCTGCGCAATTAATAACAGTAGGCGAAGTTAACAGTGAGCAGTTGCTGGCATACGAAAAGCTGGTGGTTACATCCGGGGCGATGGAAGGCTTGGCGAAGAGGATTGCGGGATAGAACATTTCGGAAGAAGAGAAATCATGAAAGACATTTTCCAGGTCGTTAAGACAATTCAACTCAGCGAGAAAGCGACGCTACTTGGCGAGCTTAATAATGAGTACGTCTTTAAGGTTGATAGGGCATCCAATAAGCTTGAGATCAAGGAAGCCATTGAGAAGATTTTCGGCAAGAAGGTTGAGGCAGTCCGCACATGTAATTACCGGGGCAAGAAGAAACGGGAGCGTCGAGCGGATTTCGGGCGCACTGCCAACTGGAAGAAAGCATTTGTTAAACTCAAGGAAGGCGAGTCAATCGACCTCGTTTAAATATTAGTTAAATTCACGGCCATGGCCCTTAAGAAATTCAAACCATACACACCGTCCAGTCGCTATAAGGAGCTGCCGGATTTTGCGGAGATAACCAAGACGACTCCGGAGAAATCGTTGTGCAGGCCAATCAAGAAGAGCGGCGGGCGCAATAACCAAGGGCGCATCACATGCCGCCATCGGGGAGGTGGACACAAGCGTAAATACCGTCTGATTGACTTTAAGCGCACAAAGCGAGATGCAAGTGCCAAGGTGGAGTCGATCGAGTATGATCCCAACAGGTCAGCGCGCATTGCTTTGTTGAAATATGAGGACGGAGTGAAGGCTTATATTATTGCTCCGGTGGGACTTGAGGTTGGTGCAAAAGTCGAGGCCGGTGATTCCGCGCAACCCAATGTCGGCAACGCTATGCCATTGAGCAGCGTTCCCCTGGGATCAGACATTCATAATATTGAACTCGTTCCGGGTAAAGGTGGTTGCATTGCACGAAGCGCTGGGGGGCACGCAACACTAGCTAACTGTGAGGGTAAATACGCTCTTGTGAAGTTACCTTCCGGTGAGATTCGCCGTATTAACTCAGCCTGTTATTGTACCATTGGCAGGGTGGGAAACATCACGCATGGTGATGTTGTGTCAGGCAAAGCCGGTCGCACTCGATGGTTGGGAATTAGGCCCACGGTGAGGGGAATGTGCATGAACCCGGTTGATCACCCAAATGGGGGGGGTGAGGGAAAATCCAAATCAGGGGGAGGTCGACAGCACTTAAAGAGCCCATGGGGGCATGCTAAGGGGCAGAAGACTCGCAGGAAATACAAGACAAGCAATAAGTTCATTGTTCAGAGGCGAAAGACCAAGAACGACAAGAACCGTTAATCCCGCTTCAAACCTTCCGAATATTTAACCAACTAATTTAAAAGATGGGACGATCTCTAAAAAAAGGCCCTTTTGTTGACCAGAAGTTGCTCGGCAAAATTGACAAGATGAATGACTCTGGTGAAAAGCGTCCGATTAAGACTTGGTCTCGCCGATCCATGATTACACCTGATTTTGTCGGGCATACTTTCCTTGTTCATAATGGCAAGGATTTCATCTCTGTTTATGTTTCAGAGAATATGGTCGGACATAAACTTGGTGAATTCTCACCGACACGAAAATTTATTGCCCATGGAGGTGTGGGTAAGAAGTAACGCGCGAATAGAGGTTTCCTTCAATCTTTCACCATGATGTCTGTCCTATACTCATACAAAGCCTCAGGCCTTGCCGTTGCTGTTGCCTTGATGGCAGGCGTGGGCTCCGCCTTGGCTGCGGAACAGAGACAGGTGGAGACTGAGGAGTTGCGTGCCGCCTTGGCTGCTGCGGTTGCTCAGAATCGTGAGTTGGTGGCTGGAAATGCGAAGCTTCAGCAGATTAACAAGAATCTCAGCGAAAGCCTGATGGCAGCCAACGCGGAGTCTGAGGAGTTCCGCAGATCCTATGGTGAAATCAGGTTACAGATGGAAGCTCTCGGTATTGAGGCAGTTACTGATGGGAGAAAGGGAGTTGAAGGGAAATTGCTCAAAGCCGTGAACGATATTCGGCTGCTTGATGAGCAAAAGTTGAAATTATCGGATGCGTTGATGGCTCTATCGGATGCTGCATTACGGCTTATTGAGCCCGCTGAAGGGGCTAGTCCTGAGGCTTTGACTGCAATTAAGAGCGCAATGGCGGATGCGGATGCGGTCCTGGGAATCGATCGAGCGAAGGCAAACGACGCTCAATATGCAGTGGGCACCATTCACAGCGCGCGCGTAATCAGCACGAAGAAAGACCATGGCGTCATTGTGTTTAATGTCGGGCGAGCAGCCGGTGTTCGTGTCGGAATGCCGTTTAGACTGCAACGAAAAGATCGTCCCGTTGGACGGACAATAGTGGTGGATGTTCGAGATAATATTTCTGCCGCTATTGTGCAGACCATGACCGTGGCCGATGACAATCCCCTCGTGGGTGATATCGCCTCAGTGGCCACCACTCAGTAACCAATTAAATTTATACAACCACATCCACACCAATGGAAGTCCGCTCCCTTCACCGTTACGCACGAATCTCGCCCCATAAAGCGCGCGATGTTGCCCGTGAAATTCAGGGTATGCCTGTATCAGTGGCCCTTGATGTTCTCAGTTTTACGCCACGCAAGGCAGCACTCTTGATTGGTAAAACATTGAAATCAGCACTTGCTAATGCTGAGAATAATCATGAGCTCGCGGTAGATGGACTGGTGGTTAAAGAGGCAGTGGTTGATGTTGGGCCTACGCTTAAGCGTTTTAAGCCGCGTGCGCGTGGATCAGCCGGGCCGATTCGCAAGCGGACCAGTCACATCAGGATCGTGTTAACCGATGAACCCGTTGCTGGTAGGAAAGAAAAGAAATCAGAGAAGAAGGCCGACTTGAAACAAGGGGCCGGGAAGACTACCGGAGATGCCGCAGCTTCCGAGCAGGCATAACCCGGAAAAACAATCATCACTGCACGCATTTATAGATTATGGGACGAAAAGTAAATCCGATTGGCTTCCGCCTCGCTGTTCAGAAGGACTGGCGTTCAAAGTGGTATGCTACCAAGCAGGAGTTCACGCAGTTTCTCCATGAGGACATCAGGGTGCGTACCTACCTGAAGAAGAAACTTCAAACAGCTGCTGTCTCGAAGATTGTCATCGAGCGAGCCTGGAACAGTGTCCGCGTCACACTGTTTACCGCCCGCCCGGGACTGGTAATCGGGCGCAAGGGCTCAGAGATTGAGAAAATGGGGGATGCTGTCTCCAAGATGTGCTCTGGCCGCGAGGTCAAGGTTGATATTTTTGAGATCAAGCAGCCGGAGTTGGATGCTCAACTTGTTGCTGAAAGTGTCGCGGTTCAGTTGGAGAGAAGAATTGCGTTCCGCAGGGCGATGAAGCGCTCGTTGCAAACGACAATGGATTTCGGTGCGGATGGTGTGCGCATCCGGTGTGCAGGACGTCTTGGGGGGGCTGATATTGCCCGGGCTGAGTGGTATAAGGAAGGAAAGGTGCCCCTGCAGACCCTGCGGGTGCCGATTGACTATGGTTTTGCCGAGGCGCGTACTACGTATGGAATCATTGGTGTGAAATGCTGGATCAACAAGAAAGAGGAAGCTGACAAGCCTAAACAGGAAACAGGTGGCGGCCCGCGCCGTCGGCCTCAGAGCAAGAGACCTCAGAGCAAGAGACCTCAAAGTAAGCGGCCCTCGCCTGCGACCCGCAGATAATAATAAACACGATTAACGATTAAGAAAGGATACTGAGTTATGCCCCTGATGCCAAGAAAGGTTAAGTATCGCAAGAGCCAGCGCGGTAATCGTGCCGGTAATGCCAATCGTGGAACACGATTGAATTTCGGCGATTACGGCCTCCAGACGCTCGAGCGCGGGTGGGTAAAGAACAACCAGATTGAAGCATGTAGGGTAACGGTTAACCGTTACCTGAAGCGTAAGGGCAAGGTGTGGATTAGAATTTTCCCGCATAAACCAACGACTTCACGCCCGCCTGAAACCCGAATGGGCAAAGGCAAAGGAGCGCCAGAGCACTGGGTGGCAGTTGTTCGTCCGGGATTGATGCTTTTTGAGGTTGCCGGTGTTCCTGAGACACTTGCAAGGGAGGCTCTCCGAAGAGCCGCCAATAAGCTGGGGCTTCGGTGTCGTTTGGTTAAACGCGAATCACATTAATATAATCTGTAATATTCATTAAGAGAGCGTGATGAAAATCAAGGACCTAAAAGAGATGACGATTGAGGAATTGGGAACTCAGCGTCGTGACCTCAAACAAGAGATGATTAACCTGCGTGTCCAGCAGCAGAGCGGGCAACTGGAAAACCCGTCACGGATCAAGGCGGTGCGCAGGACGATTGCCAGGATTGAAACCGTTCTATCCAGTCGCCGTCTTGAGGAGAACGTCGCAACAGTTGAAGCGGGATAGATCAGGTTATCGCAGATAAAAAGATTCAAGGAATTTAAAGATGAGCCAAGAAGCAGAAACTCAAGAAATTAAACGCACACTTCGCAAGGAGCGTGTTGGTGTAGTGGTGTCTGACAAGATGGATTCAACCATTATTGTTGCCGTTGTACGACGCGTCCCTCATCCTAAATTCCGCAAGATTATCAAGAGGACAACGAAGTTGTATGCTCATGATGAGAAGGGGGAGGCCAAGGCCGGGGACAAGGTGCGCGTGGCTGAGATTAAGCCAATGAGCAAGAATAAGAGATGGAGGCTGATAGAAATTCTAGCTCACTAGCGGTGTGCTCCCGCAATCTTCGGGATATTTGAAAATTTTTTTATTTATTGTTGTTATGATCCAGATGGAATCCAAGGTTCACATTGCTGACAATACCGGTGCGCGTATTGCCAAGATGATTGGTGTGTTAGGCAAGCGGTCAAGGAGTGCCGATGTGGGTGATGTTATTACGGCCCATGTTCGTGAGGCGACCCCGACGGCGAGTGTTAAGAAAGGTTCGGTCGTGCAGGCGGTTGTGGTTAGAACAGCTGCTCCTATTCGTCGTGATGATGGATCGGTATTGCGATTTGATAAGAACGCTGTCGTTATTATTGACAAGGACAAGAATCCACGGGGCACCCGTATCTTTGGACCGGTGGCTCGTGAACTACGGGAAAAGAATTTCATGAAGATCGTATCACTTGCCCCTGAGGTATTATGAGCAGAGTCAAAACACATGTCAGAAAAGGTGACGCCGTTGTGGTGATTTCCGGAGTAGAGAAGGGGAAGACTGGCAACATCCTTCAGGTCTTTCCAGATAAGAACCAGGTGATTGTGGAGGGCGTTCGTATGATTAAAAAGCATGCTAAACGAACTCAGGACCGTCCGGATGGCGGAATTATTGAAAGAGAAGGCCCCATTCACATTTCGAACGTTAAACTCGCTAAAAGTGCTTCAAGTGCACCGGCAAAATAATCGCCGGTGATTTAACAGACAAAACAGGCCAAAAGATTTCATGACACCTTCATTACTTAAATCATACCGAGAGAACGTGGTTCCTGCTCTCAGGGAAAAGTTTGGATATAAGAATATCCATCAAGTGCCCCTTATCGAAAAACTTGTCATCAATTGTGGTGTTGGAAGGGCAGAATCAGAGCGCAAACAGGCTGTTCAGGATGCCCTGGAGGAGATGGCTCTGATTACTGGGCAGCGCGGGGTCGCAACGTTGGCTAAGAACAGTATTTCCAACTTCAAGTTGCGTGCCGGCGAAATGGTTGGAGCCAAGGTGACTTTGCGGGGGCACACGATGTATGATTTCCTGCACCGGCTTATTGCGACTGCCATCCCGAGGATCCGTGACTTTCGCGGAGTGTCGGCGAAAGCTTTTGATGGTCGCGGTAATTATACGCTGGGAGTTGCAGACCACACGATTTTCCCGGAAATCGAACTGGATAAAGTTCGTAGAGCACTTGGTTTTGACGTTTGCGTAGTCACAACGGCCAACACAGATGAAGAGGCAAAGGAATTGCTTCACTTAATGGGTATGCCTTTCCGAGGAATGGAAAAGAAGGCTGCTGCATAACTCCTAATTTAAGACATACAAAACCTTTAAAGTAATAACACGATGGCTGTCCTAAGTGATCCAATCTCAGATTTTCTGATTCGTCTCAAGAATGCCTGCAGGGCAAATAAGGAGGAGTTTGTTGCTCCTTTCTCCAAGATTAAGGCTGAGGTAGCCAGGATCTTGAAGGAAGAAGGATTTATCTGGGCTTATGAAGTTGATACGAGCGGAGAGTTCCCGCAAATTAAGGTCAAGGTGAAGTATGTCGACGGCATTCCGGCACTTACAGACCTGAAGAGAGAGAGTAAGCCGGGACGCAGAAGGTATGTAGGCGTGGAGGATATTCCCAAGGTGCTAGGAGGGTTGGGGATGACAATTATATCCACGTCAAGAGGCCTTATGGTAGGTCATAAAGCAAAGAAGGAGAAGGTCGGAGGAGAGCTTATAGCTTCAGTCTGGTAAAGTTGGATTCAAATAGAACGAGAATATGTCACGTATTGGAAATCAAAGAATATCCTTACCGGAAAAAGTCGCTGTCTCAGTGACGGACCAGGGCGAGTTAGCTGTCGAGGGACCAAAGGGGAAACTGGAGTGGACGCTTCCTGAGGGTATTGTACTCAAAGAGGAGGAAGGTGTTGTTTTGATCACCAGGTCGGATGAATCACGTAAGCAGAAGGCTTTGCACGGCACAAGTCGCAGTCTTGTTGCGAATATGGTAGAGGGCGTCAATACAGGCTTCCAGAAGAAATTGGAGATTCACGGGGTTGGTTTTCGTGCTGCCGTGAAGGGCAAGGAATTGGATTTGTCATTGGGATTTTCTCATCCGCTAAGACATCCCATTCCTGAGGGAATTAAAGTTACCGTTGAAGAGAATACCCAAATTACCGTGGAGGGTATCGACAAACATGCAGTTGGCCAGTTTGCGGCTGACATAAGGGCCTACTACCCTCCTGAGCCCTATAAGGGTAAAGGTGTTCGTTATGCTGACGAGCATGTAAGGCGAAAGGCCGGCAAGAGCGTGCAGTAATTTATTCTAGATCACTATCCTTTTTCACTCGAGAGCCATGGCACAGATCAATCGCAAGAAAAATCGCAACCGCGTCCATTATCGTATACGCAAGAAAATTTCTGGCACAAGTGAGCGTCCTCGCTTGGCAGTTCATTTTTCGAACAAGAATGTATATGCGCAACTTATAAATGATGTTGAGGGTAAGACCATCGCATCGGCTTCAACCAAGGACAAAAAAGGCGGGTTGTCGAACGGGGCAAATTCAGAGTGCGCGGCTAAGGTGGGAACAATGATCGCCGATCGGGCGAAATCCGCAGGGATTGAGAAAGTGGTTTTTGACCGTGGGGGATTCCTTTACAGCCAGAAAGTGAAAGCGTTGGCAGATGCTGCGCGTGAAGCAGGGCTCCAATTTTAGTTAATACTCATGAGCAGCGAAGAAAAATCAGATGCACCGAAGGCCGAGGAGGCCGAGGAGATAGCGAAAGTGGCAGCGGAAGAAGCCCCGAAGGCGGAAGAAGCCCCGAAGGCGGAAGAAGCCCCGAAGGCGGAAGAAGCCCCGAAGGCGGAAGCAGCCCCGAAGGCGGAAGCAGCCCCGAAGGCGGAAGCAGCCCCGAAGGCGGAAGCAGCCCCGAAGGCGGAAGAAGACACAATTCGAAGTACGACATACTCACCTCCTGTAGGGGGAAAGAAAATTGAGAGAGAAGAGGAAGAAGAGAACGTCATCACGGAAAAGGTGGTCGCGATAAACCGATGTGCCAAAGTGGTAAAGGGTGGACGTCGCTTTAGTTTTAGCGCGCTGGTTGTTGCCGGTGATCACGCAGGCAATGTTGGCTATGGGTTTGGCAAAGCTAATGAGGTTGCTGAGTGCATTCGTAAGGCAAGTGAATCTGCCCAAACGGCATTAGTGCCGATAAAAATGCGTGGTAGCACTATTCCTCATGAGATCATCGGAGAGTTTGGTGGAGGCAAGGTGCTTTTGCGTCCGGCATCTCCGGGAACGGGAATCATTGCCGGGGGGAGCGTAAGGGCAGTGGTTGAAGCTGCCGGCATTAAAGACATCCTCACCAAATCATTAGGGTCGAACAATCAATACAATGTCGTGAAGGCGACCCTGGAAGGGTTGCGTTCATTACGTGATCGGGAACAAATTTATAAATTGCGCGGCAAGAAAGTCGCAGAAAAGAAAGCTCTTTAGGAGCCAATGAATCAATAGCCTTGCTAATTTTATGCGTCTTCACGATCTAAAACCAAGTGATGGAGCCACTCACCGCCGCAAGCGTCGCGGATGTGGGGAGAGCTCGGGACTGGGAAAAACCAGTGGCCGGGGACACAAGGGACAAAAATCCCGTTCCGGCGGCGGTCCACGCTCAACGTTTGAAGGTGGACAAATGCCTCTTTACCGCCGTTTGCCCAAGCGCGGATTCAACAACAAGCAGTTTAAGGATAATTATGCTGTTGTGAATGTGGCTACTCTCGATGCGATCTTTGAGGAGGGTGCACAGATTGATGAGGCAGGGTTGCGAGATGCAGGTGTTGTTAAGGGTTGTTATGATGGCCTCAAGATCCTGGGTAGTGGCTCATTGAATAAGAAATTCTCGGTTACGGCTGATAAGGTTAGTGCGTCAGCCAAGCTGAAGATTGAAGAAGCCGGAGGTTCCATCTCACTCAGTGACCGTAATGCTGAGAAAGAGTCGAAAGCAGGCAAGGC
>JAAESJ010000523.1 GCA_024229495.1 Verrucomicrobiaceae bacterium
GCAGTGAGAGTGTCGAGATCGCCGGCAATGCTTTGCTCAACAATGTCAAAAATGCCGTCTTCGTCCGTATCTGCAAGCTCCGGAGCGTCCGGGGCTTCAAGGCGGATGTAAATTTCCGTGTAAGGAATGGCGTGGTTCTCATCAGTTTTCTCAAACCAGAAGTTTGTGGCATTGCTCGAGCCTTGATTGACGTTGCTACCCATGCTGAAGCCCATTTTACCGTGGTTGGGCCAATTCCAGGTGAAGATGCGGTCACCGTCATTGCCACCGAGCTCACCGTCACGGGTGTTGCGGTTCTGGGTTCCAAGCTGCCCGCCCGGGACACCATTGGTTTCCACCACTTCATATTCGACCTCCATGGCGGTATCAAAGTTCCAGCGCCATGCGGTATCAGTTGCAATCCTTGGACGCCAGCGGGCTTCCTCGTAGGCGGAGCCTTCCGGGTTACTTGCGCGCTTGATGCGGATCTCAACGCCCTGCAGGTCAGCGCCGGAGGCGGTGATCAAATCGTTGATCAATCCGGTGCTTAATGTGGCAGGCGCGAATGCGGAGGGAGTTCCCAGCGTATCGGCATCACCAACATCGCTGGCTGAGCCCTGACCGTTTGCGGCCCAGGTCCAGCCTTCGCGACCACGACCAACCAAAAGCCAGCTGCTGGTGCCGTCGTTATCAACGTAAGCCTGCACGACTTGGCCACCACCGATCACTCCGTAATTGCCTGTGGGCAATGCGCTGAGCGTGTTGAGCTCGGTAATGCCACTTGGGCCTGAATCGGCATCGTTAGGATCCGTGCTCACGGCGATTTCTAAGCCGTCGGGGAACGTGTCACCATCACTGTCCGCATCAAGCGGATCCGTGCTGTGGGTGTCAATCTCGGCGCTGTCGCTGAGTCCGTCACCGTCAGTGTCGGCATTCAACGGGTCGGTTCCGGCGGTGGCTTCCGCTCCATCCGCGAGTCCGTCATCATCGCTGTCAGTGTCATTCGGGTCGGTCTTGTTAGTATACTCATCAAGATCGGTTACGGTGTCACCGTCCTCATCACCGGTGCCGTCTTTGGA
>JAAESJ010000524.1 GCA_024229495.1 Verrucomicrobiaceae bacterium
CTGATCCTTGCGTGGGTGCACCACGACTTGCGCCCCGGTTTCAGGCTCCCATATTTTCATGCCTTCCGGCAGGGTAAAGGGATCGGATTCCTTGATCGCACCGGCATTTTCCACGCTGTCGGCCAGGATCGAGCGGGCAAACATTTTCTCCGGGGTAACGCAGATCCAGTTGACCTGGTTGAAGCTTCCCGAGGCACGTGTCCAGCTCTTGTCGTCATTATTCCGGCGAAGTGGTGCTCCCCAGCAACCTTCGCCAATGAATACGATGCCATTTTTATCATCGCGGATAAATCCCTGCTGGCTGCCGGGTTCCTTGGATGGGCGCACCGGCCACGTGCGCTTGACCACGTGACTGTCGCATTCAATGGCAAGGTTCATTCCGTGCTTGAAGAAGAGCGCGGCCCAGGCCTTGTATTGCGCATCCTGTTCGGACTTCCCTGATTGATGGGGCCTGAAGGGATGATGGTAATGGGCGATTTTCCACTTGGTTTGGTGATGCTTTGAGAGATCATCCGCAAGCCATTTTCCCTGATCGCCGGCGCGCACAATATTACTGTTTAAGGTGTAGACACGCAGGAAACCGTTACCGAACCCGACGGCGTAATAGTCA
>JAAESJ010000525.1 GCA_024229495.1 Verrucomicrobiaceae bacterium
CCCGGTCTTCCGGATCCTGCCTATCCTGCCATTCCGAGGAGAGCATGGGAACGATGGAGGCGGACTTGAAAACAAGTTCGTCTTCCATGGGCGGGAGTTTCTGTTCCTCGATGTGCAGGCTGAACTTGCCCTGGGGAACGGGCTTGCTCGGCTTCACCTTATACTTGTCATTGTTGCGCAGGAAAGTCATCACGGCGATGCACACCTTGCCGCCTTTAAAATCGTCCATGAAATCCCTGGTGATGTAGGCACCCTTGGGCCGGCCTCCCGAGCCCCGTCCGTTGCATTTCTGGGTCTCGATCAACTGCTCTCCGTTGATGTAAATAACGTGCCCTCCACCGGAGCCCACATGGTTCCCGTCATTGACCCGGAGGCGGTAACGGTGACCGGGTTTAACGGAGGGAACCTCGAAGTGCTGGCTCAGCAGAAGCACCTCTTCTTCCCAGAAAGTATTGATCTTGGTGGCACCATAACAGCCCGGCCCAACACAACCCGAACCGCACTTGTGAACCGGGCCGGTCGGAAGTTTTCCCATATAATGGCCAAAGGGGCTTTGAGCCCGCTTCCATGAGGGGGAAGCGTGATCGGCAGCAAACCAGTCTTCCAGACCTTTGGGAAGGGTTACCTTGCGGTAACGGGTGATGAGTTGGTCAAAGGGCACCTGCTCGGAGGCAATCGGGTCGAAACTATGATAGGTCCATTCGGCGTTGCGAAGATCCATGAACATTTTCCACCCGTAATCCTTGTAGCCTGCCCGGTCGTAGAGGGCAACCAATCCATCAATGGAATCCCTGGAGCCTCCGGGATAACCGGACTGGATCTCTCCACCTGCCAGTTGCTTCAGATTCGCCCTGTTCCTTCCGACGTATTCAGGGATCAATTCCTCCATGATAATCGGGTTGATCGCCTTTTTCAGCTTGGCTCCAAATCCACTGGAATCGGCTTTCATGAAAAACTCCTTGTAGGGCAGGATTTCCTCCGGCTTGCGCTGGCGGGAAATCTCATAAAGCACATCCAGTCCTCCCGGCACGTCGGCCAGCGACTCGGCGATGGCCTCCAAATGAAACTCGAAAGTGGAAGTGGTGTCGAGGCCGCCGGGAGCAGTCTTTGAGCCCGCATACCCGGTAAAAGTCTCTTCCAGGGTCTCGGTGGCCAGCTTCTGTACTTCCGGCCCGGCCGCCTTGATCTTGGCGCGAATACCCCCGGCAAGCCCCCTGGTAACCGACACGCGCTGATTCTTCCGGATAAGGTCGCCGATGGCAGGGAGAATTTTTTGATAGCACCGCTCATCGGCAACTACAGGCGTCAGGGCAGTCAGGGCTGCATTCTTAAGCCAATCCTCCTCATGCTCAAGATATGGCAGTAGTAAATCGACGTGCGGGATAATCTGGTCAACTGACCCCCTGCCGATGAGTTGCAGGGCGGCATCCTTAACCCACCAGGATTCCTTCACGTCCTTGACCGCCTGCACTGCAAGATTGAAAATTTCCGTATTGAGAATATCGGGTTTGCTCAGGATAGCGGCGAACATGACCCGGCGAACACGTGGGTCATGATGCTGAAGAAACTCCATGACCAGCTCCATGCGCACCTTGCCACCGGCTGCTTTCCATCCAATATAACCACTGTTGATGCCCAGGGCCTTGAAGGCGGCAATGTTGCGAATGTTGTGCTCCTGGTGATGGACATAGCGCCGGATCTCTTCATCGGCGGGTTGTTCGCTGCCATGAAAGCGACGAATGAATGCCAAGCTGGAATCCATTCCGAGCGTCTCTTTGGATAAATCCTGCTTCTTGCCTTCCTTGTCGGGCACCGCCTCGAAGGAGAGGAAGGCATTATCTGCTTCAGTCCCCCACAGTTGCTTTGGCAGTTGGTAGGGCTTGGAAAACTTGGTGCGCGGGGCACCGGCAATGCGCAGGGTCTTGCGCGTAATGGTGTAGGCCAAGGGATAAGCCACTCCCCATTGCTCCTTGTCATAACCGGAGCCTCCAAGGATACCGAACGAACCATCGAAACGGCGTGATAGATCATAGTGCCATTTACGATTATCCATGAAATCACGGTATTGCTTGGGCTTCTTCCCGCGCATTAGGCCCATGGCGGCACTGCGCCAGATTTCGCCGATGCCGCCACCGGTATGGCCATGCAGCATGAATGCCGTGGTGTAAAAACTCTGGATGGCACACACGTCGCGGGCCTTGGCATAGATGGAATTCTCCCCATCCGGGGTCAGCGCAGCCGCCGCCGCCATGGCAAAGGCCAGCTTGCCGTTCTTGCCGTTGTCGACGAACCCAACCTCGGGACGGTCGTCCCCGTAGGGATTATTGCCCCGACCGGCGTATCGATAGAAATGCCGAAGGGAACGCAAGAGCAAGCGGTCCGATACATCAGCCCCGCATTCCTTGGCCAGCATGAGAAAGGTCACGACATGGGTGCCGGCCGCATTGAGGTGGCCTTTGCCGTAAGAGGTCAAGGCGCTGCCCCTGCCGGCCCAGCCGTCGTTATGCTGGGACTTGTCGGCATTCTCGACGCCTATCTGAATGTTCTCAAGAATCTTGGGATCCCCAGTCCGCAGGTAGCATTCGGCCAATGGAATGCCCCCATAGCCGATATACCAGGGATACCTGTGAGGTTTCACGTCCCGGGCCCATTGCCGAGCCACCTCTAGGTCCTTCGCTTCCCCAGTGGAAAGCAAAAATAACATGCCAATGCCGGCAAGTCCCTGCTGTGCATCCGGCTGGGAGAGGTAGTCGGCCACGCCGCGAACGATCTTATCCGACTTCGGACAGTTGAGCGGCCAGGTCTTGCTGTAGGCCCCCAGCACCGGAACCTGCACCGTGACCGGATCGGCTTCGTCCTTGATGGCGAACTTGAGCAGACCATCGGTTGCCTCTGCCATGGCAAGGATTTGACCCAGCTGGATACGCGGATCGATGTCGGCAAGTTTCTTCCCGTTGATCGACTCAATAATCTGGCCGGCTTTGAGTTTACCGGTTGCGGCAGCCGGTGAACCTCCCTCGATGTGACTAATCCTCATGACAAAAGCCGGTTGCAACAGATCAATCCCCATTCCAACCGGGCCAAAGCGTTTGATGTTCTGCAGCGACTTGGTTTCATCAGGCCGGGTGGAGAACAGGCCGTTGGGATTCTTATAGAAGGATTCTCCCCCTGCCTCGAAAAGCACAAATGCCAGCGAGAAGACACATAAAACCGGAAGCTTGAACTTATTGAGTGACTTCATTTTTTCTTTGGGAATTTTGACTTTAATCTCAGGCGCAGGATCACTTTTTTTCCAATCTCCGGAAGTTCCTCCGGATTAACCTGCCAGGTCAGGCCATTGTTCTGATGGCCATGGATCCCGGGCAGACAGAGCAACTCATCGCCAAAAGTGGAAATGGAAATGACATTTCCGCTTTGTTCACACACATATTTTTTTGGCCCACTCCCGGCCTCGACCAGATGCGATCCGGCAAAAAGAAAACGGGAAGGGAATACCTCCCTCTTCTTATTAGCGGAAAAGGCACCGGGCACATCGGGTTGCACGGGCAAAATAAACTTGCTGATGGCATGCTCCGTTTTCTTTCCTTTCGAGTCAGCAAACACTAGTGATACGCAAACCGGATCTCCTGCCGGGTCAACGGGAATCCATTTCGCACGTGCCCCTTCCAGGGATTTTCTCATGGCAGGAGTTCCCGGCCTGGCCCCCATCAGGAGCATGGCCGTGTGAATATGCATGGGCCGGGCTGCAATCGCGAGAATAGACTCATGCTCCTTGCTGCCTTTCGTGCAGGCAACCAGCTCCAGCATGCCTTCGCGAAGGCACACTGTCGCCTCCACGTCGATGCAGCGCTCCTCCAGGTTGAGCCTAATGCCAGGAAGGTTCAGCTTACGCAGTGCATCCTTTGCTCCTGGTGAGAGTTTCGGGGATTGCTCCTCACCCCAGCCGACACATGAGATAATGATACTAACAAGGATTAATTGAAATCGAATATACATTCCAAGTTACTGCTTGAGGAAACGGTAGGATCCCTCGGAATAATTGCGATAACATAGTAATGCTTTTATGCGTATTTATAACGCTTTTTTACGACACTCCAGATAACATGTTACGGGCTCTTTCTCCTTTCCCAGCAGTAAAGATAATAAGTATTCTTACGGTTTGAGTGAACTTGGCGGGAACCATAAAATAACAACCATGAAACGCATACTCCTTGTCCTCCTCATTATCAGCTCGTCGACGTTCCTGCAGGCGGCCAAGCCCAACGTTCTTTTTATCGCCATTGATGATCTGAACGACTGGATAGGCGCACTCGGTGGCCATCCACAGGCGCGCACCCCTAACCTGGACAAGCTGGCCAAGCGTGGCGTGCTCTTTACCCGTGCATACTGCGCAGCACCATCCTGTAATCCTTCTCGCGCCGCGCTCATGACCGGCATTCTCCCTTCCACCAGTGGCGTCTACTACAACTCACAACCCTGGAGGGCAGCAATGCCCAGGGCGGTAACCCTGCCTCAGCATTTTACCGCGCACGGTTACTGGTCGGCCGGTTCAGGAAAAATCTATCATGGACGTTATCCTGATCCCGCCTCATGGCAGACCTATTTCCCTGACCAGCAAAAGAACAGGCCCGTTGACCCGCTGCCTGCAAGTCGCCCAGTCAACGGCATTCCAAAAACGGCGCATTTTGACTGGGGGCCGGTGTCGAAGCCGGGCAGCGCAATGGGCGATTACCAGGTGGCTGACTGGATCATCAAACAGTTGAAGCGTGAACATGACAAGCCTTTCTTCCTGGCCTGCGGGATCTACCGCCCGCACCTGCCGTGGTATGTACCCAAAAAATATTTTGATCTCTTTGATGAAAGTAAGATCCAACTGCCCGCCACCATGAAGGATGACCTCAAGGACGTGCCCGCTGCGGGTGTCAAGATGGCCAAGCCACAGGGCGACCATACAAAGGTGAGCAAACACAAGCAGTGGAAAAAGGCCGTGCATGGATATCTGGCTTCCATTGCCTTCGCTGACGAGCAGGTTGGGCGCGTGCTCACAGCCCTGGAAAAAAGTCCGCATGCGGACAATACCATCATCGCGCTCTGGACCGATCACGGCTGGCATTTGGGTGAAAAGGAACACTGGCGAAAATTTACCCTGTGGGAACGCGCCGGGCGCACACCGGTCATGTTTGTGGTTCCCGAGGGAATATCCAAGGCACTGGCACAAGGCACCCGGTCCGGCATGCGCGTGGATCAGCCGGTGGGGCTGATCGATATCTATCCCACACTCATTGACCTCTGTGGGTTACAAGAAAACCAGGCACTTGAAGGCCGAAGCCTGGTACCCTTACTGGCTGATCCCGGGGCAAAGTGGACCCGACCGGCACTCACTACCTATGGGCGCAACAACCACGCAGTGCGCACCCCACAGTGGCGCTACATCCGCTATGCAGATGGATCCGAGGAGCTTTATGACCACAGCAAGGATCCCAATGAATGGACCAACCTTGCCGGTCAACCGCAACACGTGGCACTGAAAAAAGAACTGGCCGGGTGGTTCCCAAAAAAGAACGCGCCGGGCGCCGCAGGCTCCAAGAGGAAGCAGAAGTCGAAGAAGAAATAAGTGCTAGGTTCTCTTCAGCACCATGTTGCTGCGGGAACTATCGTGCGCCTTGAGCGTCCCGGTCGCCAAAAGGAAATGCCCCCGATAATCAGGGGCATTCCCATGGCACTGGTGAAAAAATTACAAATTCCTTATTCCTGCACAGGTTGTATTCCATTGACGTAAACAACGTTGTAGCCACCATCCTGCGCCCCATCTAACGACCAACCGTCGTAGGCATCACGGGAAAGATAGAACCGGCATATGCCGCCGTTGGTCGGTTGCGGCGAATAAGAGGCAGCTCCCGGCGGAAGCAGCCCCTTGCCTATCCAGTGTCTGTCAAAATAACGGACATAGATCAATTCATCCGTGACCTTGCCTTTCTCTATTTTCTCGATCTTCACCTCGGCAACCTTGTGGACGTATTCGTATTTGCCCTCCCGTTCCGTGCGGGAATAAATGGCCTGCACCTTGCCGACGACGATGTCAGTCGCAATCTGCTCCAGCAATTCTTTCGAATACGGCATTTTTATCGCCTGTGCAAAATGGCTGCTGATCAGGAAAAACAGGAAAGCGGATAATAAAGTATTTCTTCTGGTATGTGTTTTCATGGGGTTATTTTTTCTTGTTTGGGGATTTATTGCTTGAAGGGACTCTCCTCCTCATTCGGGAAAATTGTACTCAATGCCTTCATTTTGGTGTCTAGACGAACAAACCCGGCAGTTTATTAGACTTTTTCCCGATATCCTTCGCAGCCGCCTATTGGCGTGCACCCAGGTATGCCTTTAATGCAGACTCCGATTCCCAGCTGATGTAGCCGCGACTCTTGTAACGCCGGTGGCACTTGCTGCAGGAAAGACGACCGGCCGGCGTCCTGAGCTCAAGGAAAGTTCCGTCTTTGTGCCGGATAAAAGAAAATTTCCAATCCGTCACCTCCCCGGTATCCGCTTTCTTGACCATGACAGTGCCGATCTCATCCGGCTTTTCCTGTTTTTTCCCCTTGGAGAATTTCTTCTTCACGAACCTGGAACCTATGGGGTAGGCAAAACTGCCGGGATTTTTCCTGCGGTAATCAATCACCGTCCTGTTCACATAAATATCCGCCTCAGCCATCGTGTGGGGACTCCATAATTCCGGGCGATAAAAGCACAGAGCCATCACCGATGCATCCATCGGGATCCGTTTATTGGTGATCTTCACCATGCCATCAGGCTCCTGCAAGGCTCCTGCCTTGAAATCAAAAACAACACAGCCCGGAAAAACCATGAGGGTCAAAGACATCAAACAACACACCCAGATCATGATCGACAGCTTCATTATTTCCCTTTCCTTCCGACATAGTGAATCTTGACTCCATGTTTGGATTCCACCTTGACCGAGTTATGCTCCTTGTAGGCGGGAGAATTACTATGCCTGTAAGACACCTCTAGGTTTTTATCATCGATCCAGCGTACCTCAATATCGAAAAAACTCTTTCATGTCTTGTGCTTACCCAGAAGGCCGTTGCGTTGATCGAGTTTTTCACCGGCTTTCCGGAGACTCACATTCCAGTACATGTAACCTGCTGCCCCTCCACCGGAGCAGAAGAAACTCGTGGCGATGAACCTACCATTGGGTGATTTATCCTCCTGCAGAATTTCCACCTTGTCGTTCTCCCGGCTCCCGCCGAAGAAATCAATGCACCCGCTCAAGAGCAACAAGGATGTGAGACTTGTATAAACAATCTTCATTCTTATTTCAGCATGCCGATTAATCTTTATCTTTCAGGCATCCCTCTCTCAATCCAGACTTCATATTGCAGGAGGGTGTTGCTTCGATCCAGATAAACCAGGAAGGCCACACCTAAAAGTCCTATAGTGAATGCAGAGGCTGCAAGCCAACGGTGATGTCCGGGAGACCGGACCACCGCGAGATGGATCAACCCAATGATGGCAACGGGAACAAAGACGGCAAGGGAGCGGTAAGGATCAATTCCGGTATGGCCGGAATCATTCTGAACGGTATAGATCACGAGCGTACCGGTCATTAAAAAGCCGGCAAAAACGGATAGCGCCAATGCCCCAAAAGCTAAGTTTTTTCTACTCATCCCTTGAGGGAATAATTCCCCTCACCTGGTGACTTCGCTTTTTGCATTGTTCCATGAAATACGCTTGCAGATCTTCTCCACGAATACCAGCAGTATGACACAGGCCATACCTATCGCTGCTGCGTAAACGATCACCCCGGAGAACAGCCACATCAGCCCCAGCAGGATATTTCCCTGAACCTGCCATTGCTCCGGCGTGATTGCTGCACACAGGCCCCGCCAGGGTTCCAGCAGGTTAACAGCAAAATCAACAACAGGCTGCTCGAAGAAAACCAGGGCAGCAAGTGCAAGAGAACACACCAACGCCGTGAAAAAAAACCACTGCCACAACCTCCGCATCATTTCCCTTCAATCATCAGCACTGTGATCCCTCCGGGGCATGTTGAGCATGAACAACCCGGCAACAGAGGCAATACACAAAACAATGTAAACTGCCCTCCAAGTCATCCGAGAGGCCTGATCCAGGGGCTCAAAGGTTGCCATGAACCCAAAGATAAAGAAACAGGCCAGCGCACCAAGGAGCAAGCTCAAGACCAAGCGGAGCACACGGTTCATTTCTACTTTTTTTGCTTGGATAAAAGCACTGCCATCGCCTTGCCCATGGCGAACCCCACATCCATATAGGTCTGCGCATTGCCATTGTAGTGACTGTTCGATGCCCCACCCTGGCTGAGCGGGTGAGTGTATACAGTGGCCACGTTCCCCTTAAACTCGGGGTAATTGCCGCTTGCCCCGTCCACGGCAAGCTGGGCATCCAAAATCAGCTTCTCATTACCCTCTGCACTGTCCTTTTCAGTTTGACCAAGCGTCGCGACCACAAACTTGGTATCGGGGGCCTTGAATTCTCTGCGCAGTGTCTTGATCAGGTGCACAAGGTTCTTCTCGTATTGAACAGCGTGCGCCTCGTTGTAGCGGTCCTTGTCGCCCTGCCACCAGGCAAAGCCCTCGATCTTGTAGCCCCGTCCCTTCCAGTGGGGAAACTCCCTGTCGAAGTTGTCCAGCACCTCGTGGGCGGCACCGAAGCAATCATCGTACTGCTTGCCGGCATACCAGTTGATTGGCTTGGGATCCGTGCCCTTTTCCCATGAGAGTGGAGACTCCTTGTAGGCCGCGTAAATCTTTCCTTCATGCTCGAACCGTTTGCTGCCGGGTGGGAGGAAGTCCCAAGATAGCGAACGGTTTCCCTGTGAGGTTTTAAGAATCAATACCGGTTCCTCGTGGTAATCTCCGACAACGTGACCAAATCCCAACTCCGGACCGATGCTACCACCCTTGACTCCCAGCCACCTGTTGCCGGCAGCAGCAATAACACCTCGATACCATACATCATCGCGAGACACCCACTGCTCGCGATCATTCATCAGGTAAGGATACATCCCCTTGTGCTTGACCAACGTCGAGAGGGTCCCGGGCACATCCATCCTGACGATCCAGCCCAAGCCATTGGCATCCTTGGTAAAGTAGGTAATTTTGAAAGCGACCTTCTTGCCACCCTCAAGCTTGATCTCTTTTCGCACAGGATCCTGACCAACCTCCTTACGATGAACCACCTTGCCATCAACTTCCATGATGTTATCCATGGAACCACCATAACCGGGACGGAATTCGTAGATTCCGCTCTCCTTTACCTGGACAAATCCCCTCGTCACCTGAGCACCACCACCCGGATAGGGCGTAGGTTCCGTGCCACCAAATGATTCGAGCTTCAGGGTCTTGATTGGCTCCATGGAATCATACTTTGCAGCCCGATCGTAGGCACCCTCGTATACCGACACCACCGGATCGATGAACTGTGCCCCCCAGCGACTGCTGCCACCGTCCACTTTTCCCGCTCCCACCATGTTCGACTGGCCGGAAAGAATAAATACCCTGACGGGCTTCCCTGAAGGTTCAAAAGCTTGGCTCTGGATAGTGAATAATGCGGCAGCCAGCAGAGGGATCACACGCATAAGGCAACTTGCTTGATAAAAAGGGAACTGATTCATTTTGTGTCGCTTCACTGGCCGTTTTTATAGTATCTAAAATATGTAATCAGGAAGGTGATTGCTCCAACTGTAAGCAGTATATAGCCAATTATATTGGCTGACGTTTCGTAACCCAATCCCCGATGCCGGGAAAGTGCCTGAATCAAGCCCCCCATACCGATAGAAACCCCACCAGCCAGCAACACCACAGCAGAAGCCAGCAGGACGGTTCCATGCTCTTTGTCTTTCATATAGTCTTTATCTTTCATAATGAGGAACCTCACTCAAAATTGTTCGCCCCAAAAAAAGAAGACCGACAGAAACCCCACGAATCTGCCGGTCTATAATCAGGAGTGGAATTATCCGATCTTCCTGAAAAGCTTTGAATAAGAATTCCCGGGAACGCTAAACCTCTAAGCTTAAATATTCTTGTGTCCCGCATAGACATGACCCAGAGGAATTGTCCATCGACCTACTTCTGCTTCAACAGCTCCACCATCGCCTTACCCATGGCTTCGCCAACATTCATGTAGGTCTCGGCATTTCCCCCGTAGTGGCCGCCGGAGCTTCCGCCCTTGGAAAGCGGGTGCGTATAGACACTGGCAACGTTGCCCTTAAATTCAGGATACTTCCCGGACTTGCCATCAACGGCCTGAATGGCATCCAGTATTTTTCCGCCACCATCAGTAGCACCTTTCTTGGTTTGTCCAAGGGAAGCACAGACAAAATTGGCGTTGGGGCAATCGAAGTCCTTGCGAAGGGTCTTGATAAGATGAGCGAGGTTTTTCTCATAACGCCCGGAAAGCGCGGCGCTGCGGCTGTCGCGGTCGCCCTGCCACCAGAGGAAACCAGCGACCTCGTATTCCTTGGCTCCCGGGTAATACTTGTCGAGTTCCGAGAGAACCTGCTTTGCCCGGGCGACATCGCCGTCATACTGCAAGCCGGCATACCATCCGATCTTCTTTGGCTCCTCACCCTTTTTCCAGCGTTCAGGACTCCCCTTGTAACCGGGATGCACCCAGGTCACGCCCTTTTTATCGGTAAACTCGAAGCTCTCGCTCCCGGGAGGCAGGAGATCCCAGCCGAGGGCCCGGTTGCCGATCGAACTCTTGAGGATCATTACGGGTTCATCCAGTGCGTTACCCAAGTGATGACCGATACCGGTCTCAATACCAATTTTGCCTGCGGAAACAGTCAACCAGTCATTGCGCATGTCACGAGTCTTACCGGGCCCACCACTGCCCATCACATGCACGTTTCGGACGTCTTGGCGCTTGGTCCAGTTGCCCGCGTCATCGACCATGAAAGGGTAGAGTTTTTCAGTCTTAACCGCGTATTCAAGCGTGCCTTCCTTGTCGCCCTTGACCTTCCCCATCTCGAGCGTGTTTGACTGGCCCATGATGATGAAGACCTTGACCTTCTTTGTCATATCCGCAGGCTTGCCGTCCGGATCAGGCAAATCCTTGGCCGAAACCACAAAGTTTAAAGGCGCCAGCATCAAGAA
>JAAESJ010000526.1 GCA_024229495.1 Verrucomicrobiaceae bacterium
CGCCCTCGCGGCCCTTTTAGCAACGATTTTGCTGCTTTTTGTGGGTGCGATCGTGCGGGTGAGTGGTTCAGGGCTGGGGTGCCCGGACTGGCCCCGGTGCTGGGGGGCACTGTGGCCACCCTCAAGTATTGAGGAGGTGGATTTTGACAAAATCGACCTTGAGAAGTTTCAGCGCAAGGATGCGGACATCACCATTGAGGACTTAAAGGCTGAGTTTAACCCGGTGCACGTCTGGGTCGAGTATATCAACCGCCTTACCAGTTTCCCGGTGGGATTGTTCTCACTGGCGATCCTGATCCTGGGCTTCGGCTATCGCAAACGACGTCCTGCCGTGTTCGTGGGTTCACTGCTGGCATTCCTGCTGGTGCTCACCAATGCCGCCCTTGGGGCGATGGTGGTGCGCTCCGGCCTGAAGCCGGGAATCATCACCCTGCACATGGCACTGGCCATGATCCTGCTCTGTATGCTGGTCTTCGTGATCCATCGGGGAGGGGAGCTTCGGCCAAAGATCTGTCTGCCGGGGGGGCGGAGTATCTACTGGATTCTCTGCATCCTGTTTGCACTGTGTATTGGCGAGGGCGTGATGGGTTCGCAGGTGCGTGAACTTACCGACAGGCTTGCCCTTGAGAATAAGGACATCCCGCGGGCTCAGTGGCATGAAACCCTGGAGAGCAGTAGTGTTTACCTGGCACACCGCAGTTTCTCCTGGGTAATTTTAATTGCCGCGCTCTTTTTCTTCTGGTGCTCAAGGGGCATCAGCGGGCTGATGGCCGCGCATTGCCGGTGGACGGTTTTTTCGATCGTGCTCTCCCAGATGGGGTTGGGGATCCTCATGTCCCATGTCAGCGTATATCCCGTCGTGCAGGTCCTGCACATCGGCTTGTCGGCGTTGCTGGTGATCGCGCTTTTCTGGATGCTTCTTGGAGCAAGGAGTGCGCGGTTGACCCCAGCGTAAACTTGAAGCGTTACCTTTTACTTGGTACCCGGCAGGTAGCGGTAATATACCTCAAGCATCAGGGTCGAGAGGCAGGTGCTGTAGAGTTGGACATCTGCGCCGACGCTGTTGGCATGGCCTCCTCCTGCGGGCCAGCTGCCATCCTGCTGCTGGGCCTTGGCCACCACGGTTTGGTAGGAGTCATTGTATCCACGC
>JAAESJ010000527.1 GCA_024229495.1 Verrucomicrobiaceae bacterium
ACCCTGCCGAACCCGACCTGCACCTCGTCGGCTATGCACAGCCCGCCAGCGGCGCGCACGTGCTCGAAGGCGGAGGAGAGGTACCCCGGCGGCAGGGGGACCTGACCAGCGCAGGACAGCATCGACTCGACCAGGAAGCCCGCTATGGGACCGGCCTCGCTCACGATGCCCCCGAGCTCCGCGGCGTAGTCCCTCTCCGCGTCCCTGTAGGTGTCCGGGATGGGGGCGACGTGCACCCAGGACTCGGGCTCGCCCGTTCCCCGCCCCCTGAACTTGTACGGGCTGAGGTCGATCAGCATCCCAGTGTGGCCGTGGTAGGCCCCCTCGACCACGACCATGTCGTGCGCCCGGGTGTGCGCTCGAGCGATGCGTACGGCCAGCTCGTTCGCCTCGCTGCCGGAGTTGACGAGGAAGCCCACCTCGAGGGACGGGGGGAGCGTGTCCGAGAGCCTGCCCAGGTACTCGGTCAGGCCGTCGTAGACGTACCTCGTGTTGGTGTTCAGGATCGCCATCTGGCGCTGCCCTGCCTCGACCACCCGGGGGTTGGAGTGGCCCACGTGGCAGACGTTGTTGACCAGGTCGAGGTACCTCTCCCCGGTAGCGGAGTGCAGGTACTGCATCTCGCCCCTCGTTATGTG
>JAAESJ010000528.1 GCA_024229495.1 Verrucomicrobiaceae bacterium
CCCGGCCTGCACCACCACGCGTTTTCCGTTTGGAAGATAGATTTCCACGATCTGGGCAGTCTCTTCCTGGATCATTCCGAAAAGCTCACGACCGTCTTTCAACTTCAGGCTGGTCTGTTGGAAGCCCTCCACAATGTAGGCGTCCGGTTCAAGGATGGACTTGATAACGTAGTTAAGGTCCTGCCGTTTGCTGATCCCGACAAGGTCAGGACCAAGCACTACTCCTTTGCCGTGAACTTTGTGACAGGCAAAGCAGGTGCCCCGCCCAAAGAAAATTTCTTCTCCGTGTTTAGGGTTGGCCTTGGGCGTTGCATTGGTGGCCGCAGCAATATTGCTCTTACGCAGGCCGGTCTTGGTGAGGAAGATCTGATACATGGACTCGCCACCGGAACCGCCGAGCTTGTTGCCGCCGAGAACCACCTCGCCAGCGGCCACAGCGCTACGGTAGACGGGAAAGGATTCACCATTGCTCATGCGTATTGCCATAGCGGTTTTTTCCATGCCAGCCACGAGCGCCTTCGGCGGGGTGGTGCGGCTGTCATAGGCAAGGTAGAGAGTGGCGGGCAAATTGATGTCGAAGCGCAGAAATTCTCCCTCGGTGTTGCTCTTGTCATCGTTGTGGGTGCGGATGTGGGTAGCGCCGGCGAGAGCCTCGGGGATTTCGGTGAAGGTGTAGTTGCGATCCGCATAGACGAGAGTGCCCCGTTGCAGGCCTTCGGGCTCTGCACGATAGGAGCTTGCCGAGCCCTTGCCGCG
>JAAESJ010000529.1 GCA_024229495.1 Verrucomicrobiaceae bacterium
CGCTCTCTGTGATGTGGCAATGGGAACTAGGCACACTGCAGGAACCGAGAATAAGTTCAAAGGAATCCCTAAGTTCAAGGATTGTAGGAAGATGTTCGATAAGATGAGTAAGGAAATCGACGCGGTCACGATCGGAGTTCCTGATCACGCACACTTTCCAATCTCAATGCGGGCCATGGCTGAAGGCATTCACTGTTATGTTGAAAAGCCACTCGCTCACACTTTCCAGGAAATTGAACTGATGATTGCTGCCGAGAAAAAATATAAGGTCTCCTGCCAGATGGGAAATCAGGGCCATTCCGGTGCAAATTACCACCAGTTCAAAGCATGGAAAGAAGCAGGCATCATCAAGGGCGTGAAAAAGATCACCTCATACATGAACTCGGGTCGCCGCTGGCACCCTTGGAAATTTGATGATTGGCAGACAGGCGAAAAGATGCCTGAAGGAATGGACTGGGACACTTGGCTAGCCACTGCTCCTGAACATCCTTTCAGTAAATATCTGCACCCAGGCAACTGGCGCAGTTGGTACGATTACGGTAACGGTGCTTTCGGTGACTGGGGACCCCACATCCTTGATACGGCTCACCGCTTCCTTAAGCTGGGCCTGCCGAACAAGATCACTGCAGTTCACCGAGAAGGTGTCCGCAACCTCATTTTCCCAATGGGTTCAACTATCCAATTTGATTTCCCTGCCAGGGAAGGAGAGCCTCCATGTGAGGTTCGCTGGTATGATGGAACAAAGAACAAGCCAGCACCTCCCGAAGAACTCGAGGAAGGACGCAGACTTGAAAATAATGGTAAAGTTATCTACGGCGAGGACCTCACATTCAAAGGAACTTCCCACGGGAGTCCTCTAAGAATAATTCCCGAATCAAAGATGAAGGACATGGCCAGCAGCCTGCCTAAATTTGGGGGAGGATCGAACCATTTCATGAACTTCGTACTTGGAGCCAAGGGCGAAGAAAAGACCCGGTCCCCTTTCCATATTTCAGGAGTACTGAGTCAGGTCTTCTGTCTCGGTGTCATTGCGCAGAGGCTCGGCGGCGAACTCAATTTCGACCTCAAGACTAAGCGTATCACCAACAACAAGGTAGCCGATGCTCTGATTAAAGGACCACCTCCTAGGAAGGGCTGGGAAGAATATTATAAGGTCTAATCCTTAGCTCTTTGAAATTGATTCATCGAGATTAAGGATCAGTGACATCACAGCCGCAGTAGCAGCCAGTTTGGCAG
>JAAESJ010000530.1 GCA_024229495.1 Verrucomicrobiaceae bacterium
GAGAGGTATGAGAAAGGCGGCCGCATGTGCGAGCTCCGCGGCTCTGTACCTCGACGTTGAGATCGGAAACGACAATTGGCACGATCTGATTGCACCAGCACCAGCACCAGCACCAGCACCAGCACCTGCACCTGCACCTGCACCAGCACCTGCACCAGCACCAGCACCAGCACCAGCACCTGCACCTCCATCATCACCAAAGCCGTCGTCACCGAAGCCGTCGTCGCCGAAGCCATCGTCACCGAAGCCATCGTCACCAAAGCCGTCGTCACCGAAGCCGTCGTCACCGAAGCCGTCGTCACCGAAGCCGTCGTCACCGAAGCCGTCGTCACCGCTACCTTCTTCTGCGAATGCCTCTGCAGCCTGCGCCGCTGCGAGTGCGCCTTCCAGAATTTCGATTACCTGAAGTTGTGCAGTGATTGCTGCATTCTGGTCACTGGCATTAATGGCCTTTTGGGCTTTCTCAGATTCGGTTCCTGCTGCGACCAGAGCATCGCCGACATCCTGCTCAAAGGTGGGCTCTGCAACGACCCCAAATGGTAGTTCCCCAGGCTTGGGAGCTGCAAATGGGTCTGCATCAGCAAAGGGATCAGAGTTTGCAGGGTCAAAGATATCCTTGGCGTCCTCAGGTTTGTCGGCTGGGGCTGAGGGACCTTCTGATTTCTTGCGTGGCTCGTAGTTGGGTAGATGGGTGTCTTTAATGCTGACAATTTCAGTACTGATCCCAATCTGGCGTGCCTCTAGCTGTGATTTCTGCGATTGGAACTCATTCTTTTTCCGGGCTTCCTCGGAGTGCGGAGTTTCGGTGTCCTCATTGAGCACGCGTTGCTCGGCAATGAGTTGTTCTATGGCGTTAACCAGATCATCAAAACTGCTTTCCTCAGCAGCAAGTATCTGTTGTGCGGCACGCAATGCCTCAATGGCTTTATCCTGGTCTCCGACCGCTCCGCCGGCTTTGGTGTCGAGGATCTGGTCAACGGCATTGGACATTGATAGTTCCGGCTTGCTGTCGAGCAGAGACTTTTCCGCCTTGCTGAACCGTGATCCCGTGGTGCCGTCACCAACGGTGGTTTCCCCGGTTGATTCCCGTGATTTTACCAGTAAGTCAAAGAATTCAGTATAACGGGTGATTGCCGATTCCTGAGCACGGGAGAGTCTTCCGCGGTCGAGCTTTGCTCCTCCGGGATTAATCAGGTTTTGGCGCCCCCATTCCTTGGTGCCGTTCTTTACACGTTCCTGATCTCTGATGATCTCGGTTATTTCCTTGAGCAGGCGGTTATCCACCAAGATCGTCTTAACGCCCTCGATGACTTCATCGAGTCGGGTGATCACCTGCTTGATGTCCTCTTCAGCTCCCTTGATGTGGGGTAATGCTGCATTAAGTTCATTGCGGGCATTGCGCAGTTTGGTCCCGACCCCGGGGATATTCTTCTCACCGACTTCCCTGAGAACCTTGCGGTCCTCGTTTAATTCCTTACCTCCACCTTCTTCAAGCAGGCCGTTTTCATTGAGATCCTTGAGCAACCATCCGATACGTGCGGCGATTTTTGTCGTGCGCCTACGGACATCGCTCTGGCGGCGTTCTTCGGTCAGCAGGCGTGCTCCGGTTTGCAGGATGTCAGCATTTCCTGTTGCTTGCTCTTTAACCTTCGGAGCAACCGGTGGAGTAGACTTTTTATCTTCGTCCTGTGCTGTCGTTAAGGTGATATTTATAGCCAGCGTCAGCAGGCTTACCGGGATCATTTTAGACATCAATCGGTTCATTGGCTTTCGTCCTCCTGTTCTCTGAGTTGTTTGACCTGTGACGATGCAGTGAGCTCACTCTCGCGGGCACGTTTGAGTTCATCGTTCTGGGCTGCAAGCTCTGATCTATACCATTGCAGGTATCTTTCGGGTTCGACAACTTCTATTTCGCGCGCTATCGAGCGACGCAGGTGAGGAACGCCGCCCTCGGGGCTTGGATAAAGGTCCTTTACTTCCAGTGCGTAGGAAATTCTAATACCCGGTTTGAGCTCCTTGATGTCCTCTGAAATATCCCAGGTCAACTGAATGTTACCGCTCTTCTTTCCCTCAAAATCCATGATGGGCTTTCGGATATCAGCACTGCCATCAATTTGATAGACCAACCACGCCTGCCCTAGACCGTGGTCATCCGAGGCACGTCCCGCGATACTTATTTTCTTTGCTACCGTAGCCAATCCATCTGAACTGGGCCGGAGCAGTTCTACTTTCGGGATGCTGTCAGAGACGACACGAATGCTGTGCTGCACATCATCATAGATGAAATCCTTGGCTTCTCCAAAATTTGCACTGATGCCCTCGGTCCAGCGGAAGCTGTAATTAATAGCATTGTCCGCTTTCATGTCGAAGCTGAGCAGGTTGCTGTTCTCGCCGCTAATGGTGGCTTCTTTAATGCTTTTGCCGTCCTCAGCGTTGATTATCTCAAGGTTCTTCACTGCTGAGTCACACTGGAGTTGCCAACTTACCGTGGTTCCTTCCGGGGCTTCAAATGTAAGCTGGTCAATTTCCAGGCTTTCCCGCTTCATGTAGTCTGGATACTTCAGGGTAATCGTGGACTTTTGGATTTCCGGCGATTTGATGACATTGACGCGGTAAACATCGCTTTCATCATCGTTGATCTGCACATAGAAAGACAGGTCGCCGGTGAGCCCTTTAATTTCCCTGGTGAAGCTTTTTTGAACGTTCTCCGTCTTTACCATGGGCAGACTTTTCCATTTGGCCTCTTCATTGTCGAAGGCACGGGTGAAGATGAATGCATCTTCAGGCGGTTTCTTATCCCACGTTGCGGTTACGTTTATCGAGTCACCGAACTTCACGATGTTCTGGTAATCCACCCCGGTGATGTCGGTGTTGGTGGGGTAGGATGCATCTACCCCGGCGAGACGCTGAAAGAGGGTGTTCACGTGGGTCTGCCACTTGAAGCTAATGAGGCCAAAGAAACTCACAATGCCTATCGAGACGACAGCAAGGTTTTTAAGTTGGCCGAAATCAACAATTTTCCTGAAGTCCAGAGAATGGGACTTCTCAACAGCTTGATCGCGCATTGCGGCTATCAATTCCTTCGAGACATTAGCCTGCCCATCAGAGCTATGCTTGAGTTGCGTGTAGGAGACCAATAGTGAGGAGAGGTCAGGGTGCCTTTCCTCAACATCGAGCGCAGTGATTAATTCGTCATAGTCCTTCAGGTGACGGATTAGCTCATTCCACGCGACATAACCCAGTATTGCGATATTAATGATCAACAGGAGAGGTCCAAAGGCACTTCCGGCATTTCCCCTGAGGATTACCCAGTCGATAAAGAGGTCGGTCAGGATCAGGGTCAGCAGCCATATAAGCAGCCGAATGATGCCACGGGTCCAAACGAACCGTTGCTGTCCAGAGTGGGCTTCCTTGAGCTTGTCCTCGATGTTTCTGTCAGTAGAATCTGGCATCTGTTTATTGATTGATGGGCTCTAATAAAAGTTAGATGAGGTTTTCCCGGCGTCGCAGGAACCATTCGATTCCAGCGAATAGCAGGATGAGCAGGAACCACAAAGGGATGTCCCACAGGTCACGTTCTATATGCTTGATTCTCTGCTGTGCGGATTCTTCTCCGAGTTCTTCGGGAAGGCCGCCAAGGCCGGAAGGCGAGATGGATTTCCCTCCGGAGAGTTCCGCGATCTGTTCGGCAATGTCGGGACGCGCTCCGGTTTCGCGTGTCTCTGGAGGAACGGTTGCGACCTCAAACTCTGTAGAGTTGGAACGGGTTTCATCATTGGAGCGCGTCTTGATCACATAGGTGGCGTCCTCGCCGGCAATGTGAGCGGCAGAGTAGATTCCCGGAGAGTTGTCTGCATCTACAGGTTGAAGGGTGATCTCGGATGCAGAGTCAGTTGCTCCCTTGCGCTCCAGTATGACTGTATACCCGTCAGGGTCATTCACCGGGTCAAATGAGAGGTCAAGAACGTTTGCATAAATCTGCACGGTGTCGCCTGCGCTGAACGTCGCACGATTGGTCTCAAGGGTGATTTGTTTATTTTGGCCAAGCAGACGAGAAAGGGTTAGGAACTGAATGGTCTGTGCCCAAAACCGGGCATGATGGCGGTCGCCTACCTCAAGTCGCATCCGCCACAAATCCTCAGTAGCTACGAAAAGGCTTTTGCCTGAACCAAATCGCTGCCAGGAGACAAGTGGATATTGATCGAAGCCTTCGGCTTTGCCTGAGTGGGTGAGTAATACCGTGGCTCCGGGTTTGGCCCCGTCAAGGGGGGGGAGAATGCCCATTCTCTTAACATTCGACCAGATACGATCTGTGGTTTCGTCGGAAAGGGCGAGGGAGGTGGCTTGGCTTTCGCGGCCAGCCGGTGTAACCACCGGGCGATAATTTCCGCTGACGGCTTCCCAGTTCCCGGTGCCGATCTTGACCGGCAGGATATCGGCAATAGGGGTGTCCTTGTAGGAAGTGGGTGCTGCCACGGGGCCGGCAAGCATCAGTAGTGACCCGCCACGCTCCTTGACCAGTTCTTCAATAAGCTTGATCTCATCCGTGGTGAATTTTCCTGCAGGCACATCGCCGATAATGATCAGGTCATAACCAAATGCTGTTTCCTTGTTCTGTGGGAAACGTCCAATATGTTGATGGGAAGTTTGCGCGAGAGTCGGATCGCCCTGGGTCATGTAAAACTGCACATCGAGTCGCGGGTCACGCAACAGAACCTGACGCAGGTAACGGAATTCCCAGCGGGGCATTCCCTCGATATAGAGGACCTTTATTTTTTCCTCCAGGATGCGAACCTTGTGGGTTGTGCTGTTGTTGGTATCGGAGGCCTCGCCGGAACGGATAGGGGTAGCGACATCCAGTTTAACTGTTCCTGAGGCGCTATCATCAGGAGTGAAGGTGAGGTCGGCAAATTGCACTCCATCCTGCAATTCGACTTGCTGTGTAATCGGGTTTTTCCCCTCGATATTCAGCGCCAGTTCAATGGCTTCGCCGCTGAATCCCTGGGATTCAATTTGCACGCGCAACAGGACACGATCTCCCTTGAAGACCACCTCCGGGGCGATGATTTTCCGCACGTGAATATCGGGTGGGCTGGGTAAACCAATAGGCACTGTATAGATGGGAATATTTCGTCCCTTGAGGGACCGTGTGACTTCAACGGGATCCTTGCCCTCCACCGAGATAAAGTCACTGACCACCACCATGCCTGCGATCTCTTTGCCTGCAAATCGCCCGAGGGCCGCATCAATGGCACTACCAACCTGGGTGCTTTCACCATCTGCGGTGAGGGCCTTGATTGTTTCTTCCAAGCCTTCCTCTCCACCCTCTGATTGCAAGCTGCCGTCAAAGGCGAAGAAACTCAGGTTGTAATCTTTTTTGAGCTCCTCAAGCACAAGGTTGCTGGCTTTGGACTGGGTTAGTGCAGCCCGGGCAAGTTCAAGGCGCGTGGGGTCGCCGATTTCCTTCCTCAGGGCTTCGGTTTCGGCGTTACCCAGTGGTTTTTCTGTATCCTGCCCCTCGGTAGCCGGCAGCTTGCCGAGGAGGGAGGCAACTTCCTTGATATCCTCGGCCCGGGTCAACTTGTCCTTGGTGGCCATGCTGTTTGAGGTGTCCAAAAGCACCAGCATATCGCGCTTGTAGGAACGTGATACTTTGACGTCAGCCACGGGTTCCAGAACAATCAGGATCAAGGTCAGCAGTGCAAGCAGTTGGCAAGCGCTCATGATCAGGCGTCGCCGCCGTGGCAGCCGAACCTCAGAGCGGTAGAGGTAAATAGTAAAGATAATAGCGCCGAGAATAAGCGGCAGTGCGAGTAGCCAGCCGCCACGCAGGTGCAGGTCAAAACCGGATACAGTTTCCGTTGGGTCGAGTCCTAATAGTCCTTTAAGCATTATCGAGAATCTTTTACTTGGTTTAGCTTCGACGCGCGGCAGCAACCTGACTGAGTTGGAGTGAGGCGGCTACGTCGGTTTCACCACGGCTGATTTTCTTGGTGAATATCTTGGCGATTATGGATTGAATAAGGAAACACAGGATTGCCAAGGTCAACAGCAGGCTTGATAGGTCGCTGCCGCGCCGGGCAGACTTGATGGCTGCTGCCGCTGAGCTTCCGGGCTCGATGACCTTCAGGCCGATACTGTCGACCTCACTTTCCAGGGACTTTGATGCAATAACGCGGACATTGGATTCCCCGGGATCAATATTGGCAGCGACGGCAGTTAATGCGCTCCCTGCATCATCATTATACTGATAGATTCCCGGTAGCTCGGCGGTGAGTTCAATATTAAGCGTTTCCCCGATCTGAGCCGGGCGAATGGTGTCGCTCGTGCCGTCAGGCTTCACGACGGTCAGTCGCTTTGCATTACTCTGGATGCTATGCACCATGGCTTCTCCACATGCCGTGAGTCGTGATGTCGGTTGGCTGCTCATGGTGGTGGCTGCCTGCTGGAGAAGCATTGCGTAGAGTGGATGTATGGCAAGCGCGTTCCAGTTGCGGTCGGCGCTGGTGGTAAACATCAGCACTGAGCCTGCGCCGATCTGCCTGGCAAGCAACAGAGGCATGTTGTTTTCGGCAATGCGCAGGATGACTTGTGACTCAGGCGCCGGCTCGGACTCGATGATCTTGTTAATGCGCGCGGAATTGACGATTTCCTCGGGAAGGCGCTTGACGATTGAAGCCAGCGGATGATCGGAATCCGGAGTCTTCAGTGACCACCCGGTTTCATTCTCAGCGGTTTTTGCTTCCTTGATGATTGCCGGCAGTAGGCTTTTCTTATCATCGCCTTCACCCACCATGAAAAATTCATTAGGGTCGGTGTTTTCTTCCGCGCCGGGAATAAAGTTTTCTCCAGTAAAGAGGATCAATCCTCCACCCCGTTGTGTGAACCCGTGAAGCCTGGCGACTGTTTCAGGGGCGGGGTTGCCAAGGTTTGCGAGCACGATAATGTCAAAATCATCCAAGCGATCCTCCAGTGGGAGGTCAGTGGCGTTGATCTGGGTTACCTCCATGGCCGACTCAGGCGTTGAGCTCTTAAGGCGCAACGCGCGCACGGCATAATAGACTGCACTGCGGGAGTTGCTGCCGATTCCTCCTGACGAGTTACCGTTAACGCACAAGATTCTGACAGAGTCCTTGATGTTGACAACGGCAAAGCGACCATTGTCCGCATCCAGGTCGTCACCATTAGAGATTAACCTTGCCTCCAGGCTGAGGTCACCGGGATTATTGAAGTTGGCGAAGTAGGGGATGACCCGCGAATCACCCGGGTTGATTTGGCCAACCTCCTGTTTACGCGTCCTTTTGCCGTCGAGCAGGAACTCGATGCTGGCTCCATTGGCGACTTCACGGCCATGGTTTTCAACGACGGCTTCAAATCGTGCAACGCCTGAGCTTTGCAGTGGTCCGGATGCGTAATTCAGGCTGCTGATGCTCAGGTTTTCTTCCCCTTCACCATCAGTGGAGATCGGCAGTACGAAAAATCCCGTTTCCCTGGTCATTTCCCTGAGATTTTCCCGGGAATTCCCCGAGAGCGTATCCCAATCCGCCTCCTGTGCATCGGTAATCAGGTAGACTTCACGTGTTCCGGATTCCAGTTCCCCGGCGAGTTCGGCGAGCAGGTTGATATTGGAGTCCAGTGCAAGCGGGTAAGGGGACGGCTTGGTGAGTTTACTTGTTAGAAGGTTTTCCACCTTGGCTGGGTCGTAGTCGGCAGCGCGCACGATATACTCGGGGTTTTGACTGAGCAGCACAATGGTTACCGGGTCACCCTCGCGGGCGGTGCTCAGGACCTGCTGAGCCTTGGCAATGGCTTTTTCAAAGCGCGAATGTTCTCCGTGCCCCATGCTCAGTGAGGCATCAATAGCCACCACCATGCCGATGTGTTTTTCACCGATCCACTTGGAGGCTGCGGAATCGAGTATCGGTCTCAACAGGGCAGCAGCAATAAGCAACATGGCAAGACAACGCAGAGCGAGGACAAGGAAGTCCTCAATCTTGATTTGTCCTGAGCGCATAACCAGTGCTTTGCGCAGAAGTTCCATGGCCGCCCAATCAGTCTGCTTACGATTCTTGCGGTAGAGCAAATGAATGATAATAGGCACTGCGATGCCAATCAGTCCGAGTGTTCCCCACAGTGCGAATGAGTTTAAGGTGGCCGGCATAGGTTTAATTGTCGCGGGAGGCAGGTTGTGATTGAATATTTGTATCGTTCATGGCTACAAGATGAGCATTGCGCCAGTCTACGTTACAGGGAAAGTTAATGGGGTCTTTGAAGGTGACGGCGAGCTTGAGTATTGCGCCTGGTTTCAGCACAACTTCCACTGCAAGCGGTTTGTCGTTGGGTTTGATGATTCCGGTAACCTTCACAGCACCCGATGAGGCGGATATGCTGGCAACCCCGCGATTGGCTGTTGCCGGGCATGCACTGGCGCGAAAGCTGAGTTTCCCGGGTCCCAGTTGGGGTATCCGGTATGTGAGTTCAGAGTTGGGTGCAATCCGCAGGGAATGGGTTGATGTGTGTTCATCGATGATTTGTTGCGGTGGAGGGGGGGGGAGAAGAGGACCGGATGATACAAGGGAATCTACGGCAAGATCAGAGATCCAGGCTACATTGGCCATTCTCCGGCGGAGGCTGATAATTTTTTCCACCCCGAACTTCAGTTCACCGAGTATTCCGTGCTCAACAATCAGTTGATTGCCCTCGATGCGAGTTTTTCCGATCACCTTGCTACCATCAGTGAGTGAGATCTCATCGCCATTGGCAGGTGGGCTTGAGCCTTCATTTGCAAGGATATGGCTCAATACTCCGGCACGCGGAATAGGGACAACACCCAGTGAGCAGTTGATAGCGATGTCATTGGCACGAATCCATACGAGGGTTCCCTGAAGTGGTTCACCGTTTTCCCTGTACATGGTGCCGGGGTCACCTTCCCGAATTCCGTTTTTCCAGTGATTGAAGTGCAGGCTGGATATTTTTCCCAGTTCAACGCTGTGTTTTCCAAGGTTGGGGCTGTTCAAGGTGACTTGGTTTTCTTCAAGTCCTTCGATTTGTCCAAACCATTGTTCGCCGTTTTTGAGGATAAGAGCATCCGCCAAGTGGGTAGTGGTGCCGCTGGTGATGGTTTTGGCATTAGCGGTTGCCAACATTAGAGTATTGCCAAACTTGGTTCGCCTGCCGCCTTTGCCCATGATTTCCCCGTCAGCTAGTGTGAACGGTCCGGCAAAGCGCTGCGCACTGTCCAGTAACTGAATGAAACCAATCCCTTTATCATTAATAACCGGAGAGGTATCAATGATCCTTTTTGCGGATTTGGAATGTGAGCTTTGCACCACATGATCCACGTTGATGTGACCCAGGATACCCTGAGCCTGATCGATCACTTGAAATTGCGCCTTCTGTCCTGCGAATTCCTGGACATCAAAGGCAACCAGTTCCAACTGGTCGTTGTTTTTTCCGCTTACGCTGCGCACAGACTTACCTCCAATGAGCAGGTTGGCTGAGAGTGTTTCCGGGGAGTCCCCGCCGCTGATGAGGAATTTAACGATAGGCTGACTGATCGTAAACTCAGGACTGGTGAGTTTACCCGTTGCATCCAGTTTCTCCGAGAAGCTGGTGAGGAACCACCTCCCGGCATAGCGACCGGCGCGGGTGCGCATTTGCTGGGTTCCGTGGCGGAAGTCGCGATTGAAGCAGTCACCTTCAAACTTCCACCCCCAATTACGCAGCTTGCCTATTTCCTTTTCCTCAAAGTCACCAATCAGGAGGTCGCCGTTACGCAACTGGGAGGAGGTAGGGTTCTCCGTCTGTTGGGCAGGAGACAAACTACTCCCGGCGAGCAGCATGATCGCAATGATCTGGAGGCGTTCTTCCATGTTGCTTGAATTAACGAGATTTTGCCAAAGCGCTTCGTTGCAACAGATAGTTGGAGATGGTGTGCTCTATAGGATCCGCAGTGTTGACCATGACATAGTCGACCTCTGCCTTGTCGCAGGCTGTTTTTATCTCGCGGATGAAAGACTCAAATTCCTTCAGGTAGTTTTCACGAACCCGCGCAGGCTGGGTGACCAGTTCGCCCTCTCCCTCAAGCCCGACGAATTTCCACATTCCATTGAGTGGAAATTCAATCTCATAGCGGTCGAGAACATGGAAAAGCACAACGTTGTGCCCGCCAAAGCGAAGATGGTTCAGGCCACTGATGAATTCCTCGGTGTTGTCAAAGAGGTCACTGAAGAGCATCACAAACCCGCGTTGGGACATACGGTTAGCGAACTCGTGCAGGACGGAACCGACGTTTGTGCGCGGCTGGGGCTCCAGCTTCTCCATCTCACCGGAAATGTCACTGAGGATGCTCAAGTTGCTCTTCGGCTGAATGTAGTTCTGCAATTCACCGTCAAACATGCCCACTCCGACCGAGTCGCCCTGATTGACAATCAGGTAAGCGATGCTCGCGGCAAGATATTTGGCATATTCCAGCTTGGATATCTTGCCGGAGCCGTAAGTCATTGATTCGCTTCCGTCCAACAGGAGATTTGCAACGAAGTTGGTCTCGGCTTCAAACTGCTTGATGTAATAGCGGTTGAAGCGAGCGTAGGCCTTCCAGTCAATCTGGCGAACCTCGTCGCCGGGGACATATTGGCGGTAGGCAGTAAATTCACTGCTGATGCCTCTAACCGGGCTGCGATGCAGTCCGATACGCAGTCCTTCAACGACCTGTCGTGCGACGATCTCCAGTGATCCAATACCGGAGAGTATCTCCGGATCGAGATATTTGGCGTTCTGTTTAAGCTGCGCCATCGTAGAGCTCTTTACCTGCAGACGTATCCTTGATCAGCCTGTTGATAATTTCGTCGGTGTCAATTCCCTCGGATTGTGCTGCGAAGTTGAGCCCCATGCGGTGCCGCATTACCGGCTGTGCCAAGGCTTGAATGTCTTCGGCTGATACAGAGAACCTGCCGCGCAGAATAGCACGAGCTTTTGCGCCGGTGATAAGGTTCAGGCAGGCGCGGGGACCACATCCCCAGGAGACATAGTCCTTGATAAAGTCGGGAGTATTTTCCTCGTCCGGGCGCGTGGCTCGAACCAGCGTTGCCACATACTGGAAAAGATGATCAGCAACCGGAACCCTGGAGACCAAGTTCTGAAGGGCAATGATATCATTCTTTTTAAGGACGGCCTTCAGCTCCGATTGAACATTGCCCGTCACGGAACGCATGATGTTCACTTCCTCTTCAAGGCTCGGGTAACCAACGTGAATCTTGAACATGAAGCGATCCAGCTGCGCTTCGGGCAGTGAGTAGGTGCCTTCCTGCTCGAGTGGGTTTTGAGTCGCCAGCACAAAGAAGGGAGGGTCCAGCTTAAAGTTTTCACCCGCAGCAGAAACCATTTTTTCCTGCATGGCTTCAAGCAACGCTGCCTGAGTTTTTGGCGGGGTCCGGTTGATTTCGTCAGCGAGAACCATGTTCGCAAAGATGGGGCCTTTACTAAATTGGAAATGGCGTCGTCCTGTCTCCGGATCATCCTGGAGGACCTCTGAGCCGGTTATGTCTGAGGGCATTAGGTCAGGGGTGAACTGGATGCGCTTGAAGGAGAGAGACAAGCACTCTGCTATGGAGCTGACCAGTAGCGTCTTGGCAAGTCCGGGCACTCCCTCAAGGAGAGCATGGCCACGTGAGAAGATTGCAATCAGTGTTTCGTCAATGACCTGATCCATGCCAACGATCGTCTTGCGTAGTTCGCCGACGAGTTGTTCGCGGGCTTCACCAAGTTGTTTCACCGCAGCGACATCGCCGCTTTTAGAACTGGCAGGTTTGGCAGCCTTCTTTCGTGCTGTTTTTTTTGTGGCAGCTTTTTTACTCATGAGAGATTGTTTTGTTATAGGAATGTAAAGATAATGGAATGTTTAATTTAATGGTTGTTAATGTTCCATTATTTGATGCTTTTAATGCTTCCGCACCCCCCTTTCTCACAAGCAATTCGAAATTGTGCAATAAAAAAAGACGCGCCGTTTCCGGCGCGTCTTCGTGAGTTATGAACTTTTATGATATTTATGACACAGGGTCTACATCATCCCGCCCATGCCACCCATGCCACCCATGCCGTGGTCGTGCCCATGACCTGCATCAGGTTCTTCCTTCTCGGGAAGATCTGTGATCAGGCACTCGGTGGTCAGCAGTAGGCCTGCGATAGAAGCGGCATTCTGCAGTGCTGAACGCGTAACCTTGGTAGGATCAACTACTCCTGCCTTGATGAGGTCTTCGTATTTGTCGGTAGCTACATTGTAGCCCTTTGTGCCCGACTTTACGTTCTCCACGATCAACGCACCTTCGCGACCGGCATTAGCTGCCAGCTGGCGGAGGGGTGCCTCGATGGCTCGAGCCACAATGTCGACACCGGTAGCTTCATCCCCTTTAAGCTTAAGCTTGGAGAGTGCTCCCTGTGCGCGAACTAGTGCTGTGCCACCACCGGCAACGATGCCTTCTTCAACGGCAGCGCGTGTGGCGTGAAGAGCGTCCTCGACGCGTGCTTTCTTTTCCTTCATCTCGGTTTCTGTGGCGGCACCTACATTGATAACCGCTACTCCTCCAGCCAGTTTCGCAAGCCGCTCCTGGAGCTTCTCGCGATCGTAGTCGGATGTGGTTTCCTCGATTTGGCGACGAATCTGGCCGATACGACCGTTCATGTCCTTGGACTTTCCAGCACCGTCAATGATGGTGGTGTCTTCTTTGCCGATCGACACGCGCTTGGCTGAGCCAAGGTCTTTAATATCGACGTTCTCGAGCTTAATACCGAGATCCTCGGTGATTACCCTGCCGCCAGTGAGGACGGCAATGTCCTCAAGCATGGCTTTGCGACGATCCCCGAATCCGGGAGCCTTAACAGCGGAGGCATTGAGGGTGCCGCGCAGCTTGTTTACCACAAGGGTTGCAAGTGCTTCACCTTCAATGTCCTCAGCGATAATCAGCAGAGGCTTGCCGGACTTGGCGACTTTCTCAAGAAGCGGGAGCATATCCTTGAGGTTGCTGATTTTCTTCTCATGAATGAGGATCAGCGGACTCTCAAGGTCGCAAATCATGGCGTCAGAGTCAGTTACGAAGTAAGGCGAGAGGTAGCCCTTGTCGAATTGCATACCTTCAACAACATCGAGTGTTGTCTCGATGCTTTTGGCTTCCTCAACGGTGATGGTGCCATCCTTGCCAACCTTGTCCATTGCGTCGGCGATAATGTCACCGATTTCGTTGTCCCAGTTAGCAGATACGGTTGCAACCTGGGCGATTTCCTTGGTGTTGTTCACCTTCTTGGAAATTTTGCCGAGTTCTGCCACCATCGCCTCGGATGCCTTGAGGATACCCCTCGGCAGGGAAATCGGGTTGGCTCCCGCGGTCACGTTGCGC
>JAAESJ010000531.1 GCA_024229495.1 Verrucomicrobiaceae bacterium
ATGCGCGGCATCAACGCCTCTGTATACATCCGCATTCCCTTTACTGTTACTGAATCGAGCGTAATCAATGACCTGACATTGCGCATGCGATGGGAGGACGGCTTCGTTGCCTACCTGAACGGAACAGAAGTCCATCGCGAGAACACTCCCGCAACCCCGCAATGGAATTCAACGGCAATTTCCAACCGCACAAACGAGAACGATGCGATTACCTTCTTTGACTACAAGATCTCGGCCGCGCTGCAAAGTGGGGACAATGTCCTGGCAATCCATGGCCTCAACGCCAATCCTGGCAGTTCCGACCTGCTCATATCACCGGAACTTACCGGCCAGGAAAGAGATCTGGGAGTGGCACAAAACGGCTACTTCCTCAATCCCACACCCGGTACCGCCAACGGCACACGCATCGATGGCCTTGTTGCCGACACGCAATTCAGCAGTGACCGCGGTTTCTTCGAGGAACCCTTTGACCTTGAGATCACCTCCTCCACCGAGGGGGCAACCATCCGCTACACCACCAACGGGAACCCGCCAAGCCCGACAAGCGGGCAGGTCTACACAGGTCCTATCCGTATTACAGGCACCACTGTGATCCGTGCCATGGCTTACCATGCCGGCTATGAGCCGACCAATATCGATACACAAACCTACCTGTTCGCTGAGGATGTGGTGGACCAGTCGCGCATGCGCACCTCGGTCACCCAGTCGGCGACCCTCGGCCCACAGATGATCGATTCCCTCAAGTCTGTACCCACAATCTCCATCGTCACCGATAACCCCGAGCCCTTCATGAATGAAGACGGGGATAACATCCGCAGTGAGTCACCGGCCTCCGTGGAGATGATTTTCCCAGACGGCACGCCCGGCTTCCAGGAAAACGGCGGGCTGAAGCACTTCGGCGGATACCATACAAACCTTCCAAAGAAGAGCTTCCGCATTGGCTTTCGTTCCCAATATGGAGCCACCAAGATCAATTATCCAATCTTCGACGGGTTCGACTACAAGCATTACCCACCAACGGATCGCTTTGATATCATGGACCTGCGTAGCGGTTCCCACGACATGAATGGTTACGGTGCCTACATGTCGAACCGTTTCACCGACGACTCGATGCTGGACATGGGCAACCTTGCCCCGCACGGGCGCTTCGTGCACGTCTACCTCAACGGCAGCTACTGGGGACAGTATCACCTGCGCGAGCGCTGGAACGCCGACATGGCTTCAAGCTACTTCGGAGGCCCCAAGGAGGACTATGACGCCGTCAACCTCAACGACGGTTTCAGCAACGATGAAAAGGTTTACGATGGCACCGGCGCTTTCTGGAACGAGGCCAAGGCACTGGCATCAGGCCCCAATCCCTGGGCAAACAACGACAACATCATTGATGTCGCCAACCTCATCGACTTCATGCTGCTGTGGGTAAGCGGCAGCGCGGAAAGTGAGGTAAGGCTACTCGGCTCCAAAGCTCAGGGGCAACCCTTCCGCTTCCAGATGAAGGACGCTGACGGTTTCCTGCGCAGCCCGGACCGCCCTGTAAGCAGTGCAGGGCCGTTAAGCCTGATGTCGCGCCTGCACAGCGGCAACACGGACTTTGCAATGCTTGTTGCTGACCGTATCCACAAACACTTCTTCAATGATGGG
>JAAESJ010000532.1 GCA_024229495.1 Verrucomicrobiaceae bacterium
ATTTCCTTCACCACCCTCGCCTCCTCAACGCCGGTAAGTCGCTGATCAAGCCCCTGGTAACGGAACGTGAGCCTCTCATGGTGAATACCGAGCTGGTGCAGAATGGTTGCGTTCAGGTCTCGGATATGAACCGGGTCCTCAAGGATGTTGTAACTGTGGTCATCCGTTTTTCCATGTTCATAACCTCTCTTGATTCCCGCACCTGCCATCCATGTGGTAAAACACCGCCCGTGGTGGTCACGGCCATGATTGTTTTTTGTTAGCTTCCCCTGAGAGTAAATCGTTCGGCCAAATTCGCCGCCACAAATCACCAGGGTGTCATCAAACATGCCGCGCTCCTTCAAATCCTTTATCAAGCCGGCACAGGGCTGATCAATATCTTCGCACTGCTGGCGAAGCTTTGAGGGCAGGCTGCCATGTTGATCCCAGCCACGATGGAAGAGTTGCTGGAAGCGCACCCCTTTCTCAGCCATTCGCCTGGCCAGGAGGCAATTGCGCGCAAAGCTTCCGGGTTTCTCAACCGCCGGGCCGTAGAGCTCCTTGACGTGCTTGGGTTCCTTGGAGATATCCATCAGGTCAGGCACCTCGGCCTGCATCCTGAAGGCCATCTCGTATTGCTCAATCCGGGACTGGGTTTCCGGGTCGGCAAACTTCTTG
>JAAESJ010000533.1 GCA_024229495.1 Verrucomicrobiaceae bacterium
CCGCAACGAGCGCACCTCCGATGATTGGTTGCAAGCGAGAAATGTCGGGGGCTCTAGTCGGACGGCCTGTATTAAACAGGAGGAAGGTGGGGATGACGTCAAGTCAGTATGGCCCTTACGCCTAGGGCTGCACACGTACTACAATGCTCAGTACAATGTGAACCGATACCGCAAGGTGGAGGAAATCTCAAAAACTGAGCTCAGTTCGGATTGTGGGCTGCAACTCGCCCACATGAAGCTGGAATCGCTAGTAATGGCACATCAGCTACGGTGCCGTGAATACGTTCCCGGGTCTTGTACACACCGCCCGTCACATCATGGAAGCCGGCCGCACTCGAAGTGTCCAATCCAACCGCAAGGAGGTAGGGCCCGAAAGTGTAGCTGGTAACTGGGATGAAGTCGTAACAAGGTAGCCGTAGGGGAACCTGCGGCTGGATCACCTCCTTTCTAAGGAGCATTCCGCTAATCTTCACTCACATGGGATTACTTCTTTTAGGAGAAGTAAAAGCGGATAGGTCGACACCTAAAGCTCCAGGTAGCTCCTGGAACACAGCAAGGGTGCATGCCGAGGGCGAAAGCTTAAGGCGACCTCAAGCTCAAAGCTTGAAGTGCAGATGGCATTTATGTCATCTGCATGTAACTCGCACCACCATCACGATGGCAGTGCCCGCAGCGCACAACTTAGTTTTTTCAAATTTTCCCGACTTCCCGTGGGAACCCCCGGCTTTAGGGCCGTGGAAATTATCTATCGGGGGCATAGCTCAGTTGGTAGAGCATCTGCTTTGCAAGCAGAGGGTCTGCGGTTCGAATCCGCATGCCTCCACCAATTTTATTGGTGGGCCACGTGTTCCTGGTATCCAGCGGGTCTGTAGCTCAGCTGGTTAGAGCACCGCCTTGATAAGGCGGGGGTCACAGGTTCGAGTCCTGTCAGACCCACCATTTTCTAACCTGTTTGGGCGAAGATGATAGTCGAGACCTCTCTTTTTCGGGATCTTCCTGTTCCTTGATATCTGCATACTGGGTAGAACAATCTGCAATTTTATTTGATAGAGCTCTGGCCGAACTTTGGCCGGGTTCAATCTTGCAAAGTCTTTAGTGAAAACGGCTTCTAGACCAATTTCGCTGCTTGGTTACTTTTTTAAAGTGAGCAAGCGGCCGTTGGATCAAGAAACAAGTTACTAAGGGCACACGGTGGATGCCTTGGTGCCAGAAGGCGATGAAGGACGTGATAAGCTGCGATAAGCCTCGGATAGCGGCACTTACGCTATAACCCGGGGATCTCCGAATGGGGTAACCTGTATTCCGTCATAGGAATACGTCCCTCCCTGAATATATAGGGGAGGGTACGCGAACCCGGTGAAGTGAAACATCTCAGTAACCGGAGGAAAAGAAAGCGAATGCGATTCCGTAAGTAGTGGCGAGCGAAAGCGGAACAGCCCAAACCGGTGGCTTTGCCACCGGGGTTGTAGGGCTCCGATATGGTATCTGGAACGTTAGAGTGTTAAGGTGGCTGGAAAGCCCCCCCATAGAAGGTGAAAGGCCTGTGCTTTAAAACGTGAAGGAGCCTAGGATGTCCCTGAGTAATACGGAACACGTGAAACTCCGTATGAATCTGCGCCGACCATGGCGTAAGGCTAAATACTAACTGGCGACCGATAGTGAACAAGTACCGTGAGGGAAAGGTGAAAAGTACCGCTGTGAGCGGAGTGAAATAGAACCTGAAACCGTGTGCCTACAAGGTGTGGGAGCCCCCTAGGGGGTGACCGCGTGCCTTTTGCTTAATGAGTCTACGAGTTAGTGTCTGTGGCAAGCTTAAGCACTTTTGGTGCGTAGGCGTAGCGAAAGCGAGTCCGAATAGGGCGACCATAGTCGCAGGCGCTAGACCCGAAACGGAGGTGACCTACCCATGGCCAGGGTGAAGCTGGGGTAACACACAATGGAGGCCCGAACCCACTAAGGTTGAAAACTTAGGGGATGAGCTGTGGGTCGGAGTGAAAGGCTAAACAAACTCGGCAATAGCTGGTTCTCCCCGAAATAGCTTTAGGGCTAGCCTCTGATGTTTATTTATGGTGGTAGAG
>JAAESJ010000534.1 GCA_024229495.1 Verrucomicrobiaceae bacterium
AATATCCAGAACTGCTGCGGGTGATCGCGTAACACATCCCAGGTCAGGAAACCGAACAGCGCGGCATTGTTTGCAGTAAGGAAAGCCGCCCGCTTGTGGTCATTGAAGGCATCGTGCCGCGACAGGAACACCGCCGCGCTGTAGATGATCCACAGTGATGCCGCAAAGAGCAGCACGATCAACAGCGGTGCCGGTTCCTCAACCCGCACCCTCCAGAGGACAAAGCCGGCATAGGCGGCCGACATGCTCAAAAGCGGCATCTTCACCCAGCGGTTGCGTAGCATGAAGGCAACCGCAATGACTGCGAGGATGACATTGGAGGCGAGGATGACCCAGTGGGAAACCCCCCCGGAATCGACATGAATCAAGGGAACATAGGTTGCGTAATAGGAGGCACCGACGGCAAAAAGCGCCACCGTCTCAGACCTTAACCGGTTGGCTACCCATGCCATGAATCCTCCCCAGGCAAGCAGCAGCATCAGGGCCACGGTGGGATCGGCAATCACCTTCACCGGGTCAAAGATATGCGCCGCATAGGTGGTGAAGTAGACTCCGGAAAAACCCCCTGCGACCAGCACCTGTCCATAATTGCGCAGCGACTCCCTGGTATGCTGCAACCAGAAACCGACCCCTCCCAGCAACCCGCTGAGCAGGTAAAGCCCGCTCACCTTGACCGCAGGTGGTAGATCAAAGAAAAAATCGCGCTTGTAGAAAGCAAGGATTCCCGCTCCGGTCAAAAGCAGCAGGACGCCGATCCGCACAAACCAGTAGGTTCCCAACTGCATCTCGATGGACTCGGAGGCAGGCTTTACCACCTCTACCTCCCTCCTGGCGGGAGCACTCGCCGCTGGCTTCAATTCGCTCTTACCAGAACTGGCAGGCGAAGCAACTCCGGAATCTTTCTCTGGAGTAAACGGCTTAACAGGGATCGCTTTCTCGCCCGTTTCCCGAGTAACCAATATCCCCTCGGCAACCACCGGTGCCAGCCGATCAACCTGTGCAGGCTGCGCCCACCGCAATGCCAGATGCTCGCGATCCCTCGTCCACAGGGTGAAGGCCATTGACTCGGAGTAGGAAACCGTTTCGCTAATAGAAACAATATCGGCCAGGGGGGGCGGCTCTTCGGGAATTGAAGAATCAACCTCCTCCCCCGAAGCAACTTTCTGTGAGAAAACCGCTGCGCGCGCATTTAGCAGAGCATCATTGGATTTCTGCAGTGCTTCAGATGCCTTACGAAGCGCTTCCTCTGACATTTGCTCTGCCCGTCTGGATCTGACAAAAGCAACTGCAGGAAAAATCAACAAATAGCTTATGAATAAGATTAATAAGAGAAAAATAGGTTCCATTGCACTTCCTGGTGGGAGTTTACCTTCAATTTTACGATGTCATCGTAAGCGGGATTAAAGAATCTATAAAATAGATTATATTAATATAATCATTAATATATTATATGTATGTTGGATTCTTTGAATTCCTTGCATATAAAGACGTGCATTTCGGTCATCCCATAGGAATCCACCAATAGAAACGGGTTACCGACTAAGCTCTGCCCTGGTCAGCCCAGGATATCGTGCACGACCCGCCCGTGCACATCAGTAAGGCGGAAGTAGCGCCCCTGGTAACGGTAGGTCAGCCTCTCGTGGTTAATGCCAAGCTGGTTGAGGATGGTCGCCTGCAGGTCATGCACGTGCACGGGATTCTCCGCGACGTTCACGCTGTAGTCATCAGTCTGACCGTAGCTCATGCCGCCACGAACCCCACCGCCGGCCACCCAGTAAGTGAAGCAGTTCGGGTGATGATCACGACCATAGCTCTGCTTGGTGAGCTTTCCCTGGCAATAGATGGTGCGCCCGAACTCACCGCCCCAAACCACCAGTGTGTCATCAAGCATGCCGCGCTGCTTGAGGTCACGCAGCAGGGCGGCAGTCGGCTGGTCGGTATCCCGGCACTGCGCAGCAACCTGCTTCGGGGCATTGCCGTGGGCATCCCAGCCGCGGTGATAGAGCTGGATGAAGCGCACCCCGCGCTCGGCCAGCCGGCGGGCCAACAGACAGTTGTAGGCATACTTTCCAACCTTGGTGGCTTCCGGCCCGTAGAGGTCAAGCACACTCTTTGGCTCGTCCTTGAAATCAATCAGCTCAGGCACACTCATCTGCATGCGAAAGGCAAGCTCATACTGGGCGATGCGGGTGGCAATTGCCGGGTCATTGAAGCGAGCGGACTGCGCGCTGTTCATTTTCCCGAGCGCATCCAGCATACGGCGCCGCTGGTCACGACTGACCCCGGCCGGGTTATACAGGTCAAGGATCGGGTTGCCCTGTCCGCGAAACTTAACACCCTGGAAACGACCCGGGAGAAAGCCTGCTCCCCAAAGGCGATCATAGAGCGGTTGACCGCCCTTGCCGGTCCCGTTGGAGGTCAGTGCCACGAAGGCCGGCAGGTCGGAATTGGAACTGCCCAGCCCGTAGCTGACCCAGGACCCCATGCTCGGCCGCCCGGGAATGACCGAGCCTGTCTGGAAGAGCATCGCACCGGGATCATGGTTGATTGCCTCGGTATACATGCTCTTGATCACGCACACCTCATCCATCATGCCGGCAAGATGTGGCATGGCATCGCTCAACCAGGTGCCTGATTGGCCGTGTCTGGCAAACTTGAAGGTGCTCGGGGCAAGCGGGAAAGACTTCTGGCCGGAAGTCATGGTGGTCTTGCGCTCGGCCGGGTAGATCGACTCGGGAACCTCCTCGCCGAACTTCTCGGCAAGGTGTGGTTTGTAGTCGTAAAGGTCCATCTGTGAGGGACCGCCGGACTGAAAGAGGTAAATGACCCGCTTGGCCTTCGGCGCGAAGTGCGGCAGCCCGGAATGAAGTCCCCCTGACGCTGCCTTTTCCCCGCGGGCATTGAGCAGGGTTCCCAGCGCAACAGAACCAAGGCCCATGGTGCTTTTACCAAGGAAAGCGCGCCGGGTTTGTCGTGTGAGAAATTCGGTTGCCGGGTTCATGTCAGTCCTGTGTCATTGCCTCATCCAGGTTGAGAATCGTGTTGGCCACCATGGTGTAGGAGGCAAGCTCGACCGGCAATAAATTTGCGTCAGCCTTCTTTTCCCCGACCCTCAGCAGTTGACCCGCCGCCTGTGGGCGCTTGTTGAAATCCTGCTGATAAAATTCAAGGTCGAGCAACAATTGTTCCAGCTCTCCGGAAACAGGAACCCGGCTGGTCACCATACGAAAGACACGCGAAATTCGTTGCTCATGCGTTAATCCCTCAATGTTCAGCACACGTTCAGCTAGGAAGCGGGCAGCCTCAACGAATGCCACATTGTTCATCATTGTTAAGGCCTGTAGCGGGGTGATGGTCTGGTCATTGCGCACGATGCATATTTCACGGGCAGCCGCATTGAGCGTCATCATGGTGGGTGGCGGCAGGGTGCGGCGCCAATAGGTATACATGCTGCGGCGATAGAGTTTTTCACCCTTGTCCTGCTTATACCTGGCGTTTGAAATGCTGCTCCATATTCCCGGCGGCATGTAGGGCTTCACTGATGGACCACCAATCTTCTCCACCATCAAGCCACTGGTGAAAAGTGCCGTGTCTCGAATTGCGTAGGGAGAGAGCCGCTTGCGCGGACCCCGCCCGAGTAAGCGGTTCTCGGGATCAACTTCCTGCAGGGCTGGAGTGACAATCGAGGCCTGCCGATAAGTGGCACTGGTGACAATGAGACGGTGCATCTCCTTCACATTCCAGTCCCGGCGGATGAACTCGAGGGACAACCAGTCGAGAAGGGCAGGATGACTGGGTAATTCCCCCTGCACTCCAAAGTTCTCGCTGGTCTTGACCAGCCCGGTTCCGAAATAATGCTGCCAGACCCGATTGATACTGACCCGTGAAGTGAGGGGATGCCCGGGGTTCATCAGCCAGCCGGCAAGACCCAGCCGGTTACGGGGCCACTGCTCCTGCCATTTCCCCAAGATGCCGGGTATAGCGGGCTGCAGTTTCTCGGACTTGTCAGGCTGATCGTATTGCCCGCGCACCAGGCGATAGGTATCACGCTTCCCGGGCCGCTCATGCATGACCATCACGGTGTCCGGAGCCCCTGCCTGAGGGCGCGGGACAGAGGTCTGCACCACCTTAATCTTCATCGGATCAGGCGCGACAAACCTCGCCTCCTCCTCCGAGAGCTCAGGCCAGCTTTTCGGAACCTTGATAAATGGCGGACTATTGCCGTTGTTCGGCCCGAGCCCGGCCTCATCCACATTATTAAAGAAAGCGAACAGACGGTAAAAATCCTTCTGCTTAATGGGGTCATACTTGTGGTCATGACACCGGGAACAGGTAAGGGTCAGTCCAAGAAACATGGTGCCCATGGTCTCAACCCGGTCAGCCACGTATTCGACAATCCACTCGTCTGGAATCGAACCACCCTCCGAGTTAATGCGGTGGTTGCGGTTGAATCCGGTTGCGACCTGGGTGTAGAAATTGCGATCCGGCAACAGGTCACCGGCCATCTGCTCAGTTACGAAACGGTCAAAGGGCATGTTGTCGTTCAAGGCACGCACCAGCCAGTCACGCCAAACCCACATGTAGCGCAGCCGGTCATTCTGGTAGCCGTCGGTATCGGCATAACGGGAAGCCTCCATCCAGTCCAGGGCCATGTGCTCACCGTAGCGTGAGGAGGCCAGTAATCGGTCCACTGCCTTTTCGTAGGCATCCGGGGCATCATCCCCGAGGAAGGAATCCAGTTCCCCGATGGTCGGAGGCAAGCCGGTCAAATCCAGGGTGAGTCGCCGCAGCAAAGTGACCTTGTCCGCCATGGCTGAGGGCTGCAAACCCTCCCTCTCAAGTTTTGCCAATACGAAATGGTCAATGCCGTTGACCGGCCACTTGCTTTTTTTGACCTGCGGGACAGCCGGTGTCTGCGGTGCCACAAACGCCCAGTGCCGGTCATCCTCGGGCCAGTCCGCTCCACCCTTCACCCATGCCACAAGCTTCGCGCGATCCTCCTTCTTCAGGGTGCGGTTGGAATCAGGCGGCGGCATGCGCACCTCGGGATCATCACTGGTCAGCCGCTTGAGTAACTCGCCATCGGTAAGGACACCTGAACCCATGGCGCTCTTGCGATCATCGAGTCGCAGTTTTGCCTTGCGCGCCGAGGCATCCGGTCCGTGGCAGTTGTAACAGGCATCCGATAATGCCGGGCGGATGTCTCCGGCAAAACCCGAATCCGCTGCCACGACATGCACGTCGACGAGCATGAGGGCCGTGATGAAAATGGTACGCAACATCATTACCTGAAGTCGACAAAGTAGCGTCTTAACCCGGAAAAGTCATTAAAATGAAAAACTTGTCCCCTATTTGGGAACAACCGCGCGAGCCGCCCGGTCGCCGACCTCAAAATAACCGAGCGGGTTCCCTGATGTCCCGTCGGTAATCATCCACACCGCACCGGGACGGGTAATCTGCCGGTAACTCTTCCCCGGGCCGATCAAGGCGTAGGGCTTTCTATCCCCGGAGCGATCCATCCAGAAGAGCTGCACCCCACGCTCTCCCCGGTTGACAAAAACCACGTCAAAGGTGCCGCCATCCGGTTTTGATGGCGGAGGCATGGCGCTCTCTTTAAGCGGTCGCCACTCAAGGGCCGGAAGTGAGGCGATCTTTGGTTCCACCGCCTTGGCAAATTTCGTGGGAGCCAGGGAGCGCAGACGCCTAAGGGTAACCTGATGCTCTTTTTTTTCGGCAAGATTGTGCCATTCATAGGGATCGGATTGCACGTCATAGAGCTCTTCGCCACCACCGGCATAGCGGATGTAGCGCCATCGATTATCGCTCAGTCCAAAACTCCCCGCCTGCCCGAGATGGGTAAGCGCGACATGTGGCCAATTTGCGGCTGGGTCGGCAAGCAGCGGCAAGAGACTGGGCCCATCGTTTCTCTGCTGAGGCGACAGTCCGCATAACTGCAAAAGGGTTGGCGCCAGGCTGAGAAGGCTGACCGGTCGCGAACATTTCGCCGGAAGGGTTCCCTCCTGCAGCCCCGGAACCCCCTTGGGGACACGCAGGATCAGGGGCACTCGGCTACATGCCCGCCAAGCGGTGAACTTCTGCCAGTGCTGTTTTTCCCCGAGGTGCCATCCATGGTCGGACCAGAGGGCAACGATGGTGTTATCGGCATGCGGTCCACTCTCCAGAGCATCAAGGACCCGGCCCAGCATGGCATCTGCAAAGTAAATCGATGCAAGGTAGCCCTGGATGGCCTGTTTCCACTGCTTGTTGGCACGGATGTGGGAGAAGTAGCGATTGGGTCCGTGCCTCTTTCCTTCAGGCGGCAAGTCATCGAGATCATCTGCGCGGTAGCCTGGCGGTAATTGGATTTTATCGATCGGGAAAGCATCGAAATATTTCTTTGGAACAAACCAGGGTTCGTGCGGCCGGTAAATGCCGCAGGCCAGAAAGAACGGCTTATCCTGTTTTCTGGATAACTTCCCGCTGACCCACTGCGCAACCGAGTAATCCCCACCATATTCCTCATCGGTGGCATCGAGTGCCCCCCAGTCCGTCTCGATGTATTGCCAGGGACCACCGCGAGGCAGACTCAGCGGTCGCTTTTGGGGATAGAGCGTATGGGGAAAGGGGTTTTCCGTGTCCTTCGCAGGGAAATACTCATCCCAGGATCGGGCATCGATAAAGTAATGCAGCATCTTTCCCGAGCCACCCGACCAGTAACCGGCCCTGGAGAAGGTTTTCGGCAAGAGTTCCGCCTCCGGCAGCACCTCGCGCATCTTCTGGCCGTTTTCATAAAGACCGGACCGATGCGGCGAAATACCGGTGAAGATGGCCGTGCGCGACGGGTTGCAGGCCGGAGCCGGACAGTGGGCATTGGTAAATAGGATCCCGGAAGCGGCCAACCGGTCGAGGTTCGGTGTCCTTGCCTGCGGGTGTCCACCCAGGCAGCCCACCCAGTCATTGAGATCATCAAGGGCAATGAACAGGATGTTTGGGCGCGGGACAGCAGGTGCCAACGGGACAATTCCGAAAAAGGCACACAACAGGATAAGGGAATGTTTCATAATGTCATTTTTGCAGGGAACTGCCAGCGCAGTATAACGCAGCGTATTCGATTTTCACCAGCCGGCCAATTAACAGGACTATGCCAGGATAAATATCAGATCCACCGCCGATAACGGGTCATTAAAAGATTGTAAACCAACCATAATTAATCATTTAATATAATACCTTAATTACCCGGACAACTGACTCAATTAGCTCATATCAACTCTTTTACCTGTTCATTTAATTGAATCTCCTAAAAAAAATCCGAAACAGAAAAAAGCTAAAGGCCCGTCCGTCCAAAAATGCAAAGTTTGAGGGAATTAAGCCGCGCAAGGTGCATCTTGCTGACGCGCCATCTATCTTCCAGTCAACCACCAGTAGGCTCTACCTGCGAGGCTTGCGCGATCTGGAAGTCCTTCCCATGAGGGGACGCAACCCTGAGAAAACACTTCAGCGTGGCAGTGATATTCTTGGAAATATCCAACTCCCCGGTATCGGTAAGCCCACCTGGTGGATCGGTGTCGGGACCGCGCTCGGCTTCGCACGGGAACAGGGGTTCATCCCTCATGACACAGACATCGACATTCGCGTCGCCCTTGATTACCGGAAGCTGCGCAGGGCACACCGAGCCATGGCAAAAATCATCAGCACGATGGAAAAACATGGCTTTCGTCTGGTGCGTGAGATGTACTGGGAAATGCGCCCAATGCAGAGCGCCTTTATCGACCTGCTCAACAATGATATCATCCTGGACATCTACTACTTCTATTCAGGCCTGAAAGATGGACATCTCGTGAACTTCAACTGGGAAGGATTTAGGGAGAAACCGGAAAGATTCATCAATGGCTTGCAGTCTGAAGTCTGGCCCGGGCACCCGGACATAAAAGTTAATGTCCCTCACCCTATTGCGGAATATAATGAATGGAGGTGGGGACCCGAATGGCAAACGCCCAAGAAAAACTCCGAGCTCACCCCTAAGGACCTTAAGTGCATCCAACCCCTGCCAGCCAAATGACAGTCCTGACATACGGCACCTTTGATCACTTCCACTGGGGACACCTGAACCTTCTGGAACGGGCCCGCGCACTGGGCAATCGCCTTGTCGTCGGCGTCGTTTCCGATCAGGTATGTTCTGAGAAAAACAGAACATTTTCAACACCTTGCGAGGAACGCCTTGCGGTAATTAAAGCCCTGCGGTGCGTAGACGAGGCTTTCGTGCAGCTTGAACTCGACCAAAAGGAGAAAGACATCGACCGATTTTCCGCCCGCTACCTCGTTGTTGGAGATGACTGGAAAGGACACCCCCGCTTCGAGCAGGTGCGCGGTTATCACGGGGTGGAAATTGTTTATCTGGAACGCACTCCTGGCATATCCTCCACACTAATCAGGCAGCGCATTAAAGACCAAACTCCCATGCAGACATGATTAGCAACCTTAAAGCATATCTGGACACCCTCGCTAAGGAATCCATCGCCGAAATTGTCCCGGACAGCCCAGATGCCGAGGAAGAACTCAAGCAAACCTACAGCAAAATTGCCCACTTCACTGAGCCGGAATCCCTAGATAAACAATGGGTGTGCTTTAATTCCCATTGCATCAGCAATATTGTCATTGACCTCAATACCAATATTGTCTCCAAGACAATCAACGCATTCAAGGAGCACGGAATTCACATGCGGGAAATAACCTGGCTCTCGACACTCACCCCAACAGGGATCGTTCCGGAACTGATCAGTGCGGATTCGCAAACCATCATCACCCGATATGTTGGAGAACCCGTTAGCCACGAGAATATTCCGCTCGACTGGGAAAAACAGGCAGAGGAAATTCTAACCACCCTTACCGGTTATCACTGCTCACACAACGACATTAAGTGCGACAATATCATGATTCTTGATGGACGGTTGTCACTTGTTGATTTCGGGTGGTCAACGCAGATTGATGAACCAATCCCCATCGAATGGCCTCAGGGAATTGGCAGGCAACACCGACTGGGGATTCATCATTTTGATGACCGCCATGCCATCTTTGAGGCCTTGCGTTCTGCGGAAAATAACAACGTCGACCGCTCAATTAAAATGAGTTGCCACTAATCATCTGCAAGGGGCATATGGTCAGGCGATAATCTCATTCACCACTCGCGCCTCAAAGACACTGGTGAGCCGTTCGTCCAGCCCGTTGCGGTTGAAGACCAGATGCTCATGGTTAATACCTAAGAGGTGAAGGATGGTGGCATGCCAATCGGGGATGCTGACGCGGTCCTTTACCGCGGCAAGGCCGATCTCATCGGTGGCACCGTGAACCACGCCACCCTTGACTCCGCCCCCGGCCATCCAGGTGGTCATGGCATTCTTGTTATGGTCACGCCCGGCATTATCCACCTTCTTGCTGTCACCAAGCTGGGCAATGGGGAGGCGGCCGAATTCCCCACCCCAGACGACAAGGGTATCCTCCAGCAGTCCCCTTCGCTTGAGGTCCTTGAGTAGGCCCGCCACCGGCTGATCGGTCTTTTCACAACAGCCGCGCAGGCCCTTCTTCAGGTTGGAGTGGTTGTCCCAGATCTGGAAATCAATGAAGAGCTGCACAAAGCGCACCCCGCGCTCAACCAGCCGGCGCGCAATCAGGCAACGCCGACCGTAACTCTCGCTCTTCTCCTTATTGATCCCATAGAGCTCCAGGGTCTCCGGACTCTCCTGGTCAAGGTCAAGTGCGTCACTGGCCTCCAGTTGCATGCGCGCTGCGAGCTCATAACTTGCCATGCGGGCCGAGAGCCGTGGCTGCCAAGGACGTTGCTGATGGTGCCCGGAATTGAACTTCGCAATGAATTCCCGCTCCAGTTGTCCAATGGCAGTAGGCTGAGGAAAGGCAGGCTTCAGGTTAAGGACCGGCGCACCGGTAGCTCGGAACCGGGTCCCCTGGTGCTCCGGAGGCAGGAACCCCGCCTGCCAGTTCTGGGTTCCGTTCACCGGCAGTTTGCTCGGGTCCTCAAGGACCACGTAGGCGGGAAGATTGCGGTTTTCCGATCCCAGGCCGTAACTCACCCAGGATCCGATACTCGGCAATCCCGGCTGCATGCGCCCTGAGTGCGCAATGAACAGGGCCGGCTCATGCGTGATGTTGGTGGTATGCATCGAGCGGATGAAGGCGATGTCGTCCACGCACTGAGCAAGGTGAGGCATGACCTCGGAAACACTCATGCCACACTGCCCGTGGCGGGAGAACCTGTATGGGCTGCGCATCAGGGCCCCGGCTGCCTGGGGACTCTCGACCTCCCCGGCAATCTCTTCGAAATGGGATTTGCCGTGCATCCGGTCCAGCTCAGGCTTGGGATCAAAGAGATCCATCTGGCTCGGTCCCCCGTTCATGAAGAGCTGGATCACCGACTTCGCCCGCGGATAATAATGCGGTGAGGTTCCGGCTTTTGCCCCAGCCTCCCCCTCAAGCAGCGACAATAGCGCACCACCCATTATCCCGCCGCTCATCGAGCGGAAGAAATCGCGCCGGCTGCCGGACGGTTCACTGCCTTCAATCAACATACTGAAATTCCGAGACATTAAAGAGGACACGGCACACGTTGGCAAAGGCCTTCTCTTGAAGCTCCACAGGGTCAATGTTCTCTCTGGAGCTTTGTTGCCAGTGCCCCTTGAGTTTTTCGAGGAGGCCCAGAACATCCTGCATCTCCGCATCCGCGGGCATGCGGGAGAAGGCCAGCATATAGGCAAGGCGGACCCGGGAAGCGGCATCTGCCGCCTCGCTCATCAGGCGCTGTGCGAAGTGCCCGGCAAGTTGATTGACGATGCCGTCATTGAGCAGGTGCAAGGCCTGCAATGCCACCGTGGACTCAGGACGCTCCACGCAGTTGGGATCCATGCGAGGCAGGTCAAATGTCGAGAGGAACGTGGGAATCTTCGTACGACGCTGTAGCGCGTAAACCGAGCGGCGCCAGCCCTTCTCTGCGCGGGGAATACTAACCAAGCCATCCTCATTGTCCTCGATCACATCAGGCGAGCCGCCGCGCGATTGTTCATCAAGCTGGCCGGCAACATAGATCAATGAATCCCGCAGCGCCTCGGCATCCAGTCGCCGCAACGGCATGCGGGACAACAACCGGTTATCAGGATCCAGGTCACGCAGGCGCTGCGTCACCCTGCTTGACTGCCGGTATGTCCTGGAGTTCATGATCAGCCTGTGCAGGGCTTTCATGCTCCATCCCTGTCGCACAAACTCAACCGCCAGCCAGTCCAGCAACCGGGGATGGCTCGGGAGTGAACCCGCCTTGCCGAAGTTATCAAGCGTATCCACGATGCCGTGGGAAAAATGGTGCTTCCAAATCCGGTTGACCATTACCCGCGCAGTGAGCGGATGATCCGGGCGCGTCACCCAGCGGGCAAAGGCAAGGCGCCTGCCGGTCTTTCCGGAACCGGGCCAGGGGGGGCTCGGCGAGTAGGGCTCATTTCGGGAATGGAAGATTTCCGGAACATCAGGATTCACTGGATCTCCGGGTTTGCGATAATCCCCGCGGGAAAGGACATACTGCATTGAAGGTTCACCCCTGTCCCACAGGGCCCGGATCAGCGGCTCATTACCACGCTTTTCCTCAAGGGCCTTTATGGCCTCCTTGTTTTTCTCCTCACCGCCATCCTTCTTTAGCTCGGCGATCTGCTTTTGCAGCGGCTCATTGCTTTTTTTCCATTGCTCATGGGCACCGGGAACCGGCAGGTAACGCGTGGGCCAGGGAACGGCATAGGCCGCCCCTCCCTTGCCATCGCGCGGCCGCATCCAGTCATGCTCGTCATAGGCACCCTTGAAGATGGCCAGCAACCCGAAGTAATCCTTCTGTGAGAGAGGGTCAAACTTGTGGTCATGGCACTTGGCACACTTCATGGTCAACCCGAGGATTGTCCCTGACATCACCTCCATCTCCCGGTCAATCACCTCAATGCGGTCGGGAACGAACCCCGTAATGTTGGCAAAGGTGTAATCCATCCCCATGCGCAAAAAACCGGTAGCGACCAGGTTATCAGTCAGCACCGCATCCGGGACAGTGCCAGGCTCGGCAAGCTCATCACCTGCAAGTTGCTCAATCAGGAAGCGGTCATAGGGCTTGTCATTATTGAATGAGCTGATCACGTAATCCCGATAGCGCCAGGCATGGTCGCGAACCGGGTCGCTGTCCTGCCCCCCGTCCGAGTCGGAGTATCCGGCGGCATCAAGCCAGTATCGCCCCCAACGCTCACCGTAACGCGGCGAATCAAGCAAGCGGTTGATCACCCGTGCATACGATCCCGGGCTGTCATCGGCAAGGAAAGCGCTCACTTCACCCACCGATGGAGGCAGTCCGGTAAGGTCAAAAGTAACCCGGCGAATGAGTGTTCTCTTATCGGCTCCCGGGGAAAACTTCAGTCCCTTCTTCTTCAGCTCCTCCAGGATAAAGGCATCAACCGGGTTCCCGGCTGCACCTTCCTCCACCTGCGGCACCGCAGGTGCCTCAGGTTGCCGGAAGGACCAGAAATCGCGCTCTTCCCGATCAATCACCGTGGCCTTCTCCCCCTTGTCTTCACTCATGGGAGCGCCAAGTTCAATCCAACGGGTCAACAATTCAATCTCATGGGGTTCCATGGTCTTGACACTCACCGCCACCAGTTTGCGGCGTGGCGGCATTTCACCCTCATGAATTTTTTTGAGGATCAGGCTCTCCCCGGGCTTACCCGGGACAAGCGCAGGGCCTGACTCCCCGCCGCGCAGCATTCCGGCAGGTGTGCGCAGGTCGAGCTTGGCCTCCTGCTTGCGCGCGCCGTGACACACCGTGCAACGCAACTGCATAATCGGCACGATGTCATGATGCCCGACTGCTCCCTCAGCCGCGCTCAGAGGGCACGGGATACCCACGCCCGCGACCAGCAGCGAAAGCACTATTAAACCGGGTAACGTCCTCAGCATCAGTTGCGTGATTTTAAAATACTTTCAGCCCGCATGCCAGCACCATTGCCGTTTAAAGCTTTGACTCCCGGGGCAAAAGTTCGTTCTATAGGCAACAACATGAAACTTACAGGACCTTTCTCGATCGTATGCATCCTTTCCCTGATTGCTCTCTTTGCCGGTGGCTTGCCCCAGCGGGCCGCGGCGGATCACCACAAGGGCTTCGTCAAGATTTTTGACGGCAAGTCGCTCAAGGGCTGGGAAGAAACCCCGAAGGGCAAAACAAAGGCATGGTCGGTCAAGGACGGCATTATCGTCGGTGAGGGCGACAAGGGTCGCGGTTACCTCGTCTATGAGAACCATGAGCTGGCCGACTTTGAGCTCAAGGTCAGTTACCGCTTCCCGGGCAAGGGCAACAGCGGGATCAACCTGCGCGCAGTCAAGGATGAGACCGGAAGGCGAAAGTTTAAGGCCTACCACGCCGACATCGGCCACGTCGGCATTGGCGGAAAAGTCCTTGGAGCCTGGGATTTCCATACCCCGGGTCGCCGTGAGCACGCATGCTTCCGCGGTGACAGGCTCGTCATCGACAAGGACGACAAGCCGACCGTCACAAAGATTGAGGGTGCCGTGAAGGTGGAGGACATCAACAAGGGCGGATGGAACCAGATGCATGTCATCATGAAGGGCAACAACTTCAAGTTCTTCATCAACGGCAAGCCTTCCGCAGAGTTCACCGAGCACCTGCCGGAGGCTAAACGCCTGCACAAGGGCATGATCCAGCTGCAGCTGCACGACCCGGGAATGATTGTCCAGTTCAAGGACATCTGGCTGAAAGTGCTCAAGTAAGCCTTCTCACGCCGTTTCATTAACTACCCACCGTCACCGTCCCGCACGGGGGAAAGCGCCCGGTGGAAAGCGCCCGGTGGAAAGGCTTTATGCGGCATCCTGACCACCCGGCTACCGGGTTAAAGATCATGCTTTAGCGCACCGCCTTCAACCCGCTTTTCAGGGTCCGTCAATACCT
>JAAESJ010000535.1 GCA_024229495.1 Verrucomicrobiaceae bacterium
AGAAAATCAATCGTTTACTCAATTACCATCCGACGCGGACAATCTACGGAACCGCTCAGTCAGTGCAGGGTGACAGCGGCGTTCACTGGAGCCCCAAAACAGAGCGCGGAAACAAATTCCGCAGGACGATAACCAACCCCTATTTGCTTCCGGAAAAGGTAGGCGTTCGATATAGCTCCCACAAGCGGCTTACGACAGGCCACCTGCTGACGATGGTGGGTAATGCCAAGCGGGTTGCGGGACACATGTCCTCCGAGGCAATAATGAAGGCGCACTACCCGGCAATGCACACGCTAATGAAGAGCGAACTCGATCATCGCGATACACTGCGTTCACGCGAACGGTTCCTGAGGACCTATTCCTTTCTGGAGCATCTGCTCAATAATATCTACGGTCAGGAGAACGAAAAGCTCCTCCCCAAGGTTCTCCGAAAGGAAATCCCCTATCCCGGACCACCGAAGAAAGTGGGCAAGAAGCGGCAGGACCACCGAGAGCGGCATGACAACCTAGACTTCCTAGGCCGTTTCAACCAAGAGGATATCCGGGCCATCTTGCAGGGCATCGCCACCTACAAACGCACTGCTTTCAAGGTCGACGAAATCA
>JAAESJ010000536.1 GCA_024229495.1 Verrucomicrobiaceae bacterium
CGATAACTAATAATGGCTGAATTGCATTTTCAGGTATCTCCAAAAAAGATAATTCCATTTAAACTGATTGGAGATCTTACAACCATTGGTCGAGATCCAAACAATTCAATTGTCATTGATCATCCAAGCGTATCACCTTTCCACGCAGAAATTCTTTTTGTTCATTCTGAAGGACAATACGAAGTCTTCGACTTGGGCTCTCCTAACGGGACTCAAGTAAACGAAGAGCGAATCATAAGGAAGGCCTTGTTGAATGGTGATCAAATTCAGTTCGGTAAACTTAAAGCTGAGCTTCTTTGTGATGCGAACAAGGCCACAGTTAAAGATGCTGACCATGATGTAGCAGACAAAGAGCCTGTTCCCAAAGACATCGCTCCAGTCGCTCGAGCTCCCAAAAAACCCGCCTCCCCCAAACTTGTTAAGGCCCGGCCTCCTGAACCGCGGAAAAAAGTTCAAAAAGCCGAGAAGTTATCTGTTAGCCCACCTGAGAAAAAGATACAAAAAACAAAAAAACCTCAAAGGGCCTACAAAACAAATAAAGATGGGACAAAAATAACAGAATTAGAAAAGCAAATCGTTGAATACCAAAATACTATTCTTGAGCTCAAAAACACTAATTCAAAGCTTCAATTAAAAGTTAATGCTGCGGAAAATCCGCAAGAAATAAAGGCCCACCTTAAAAAGTATAAAAAGAAAAATAGGATCCTAGATCAGAAAGCCGACGCCCTGAAGGGAAAGATCAGGAAGAGAAAAGCAAAAATATTAGATCTGAAGGAAAGAGAAGCTGAATTACAAAAC